>NZ_JBEYZF010000003.1:0-500180 GCF_040645915.1 Nonomuraea sp. NPDC046570
GTCAGTGGCACGACCGGTGAGCGCATGCCCCAGGTCCGAAGCGCCGCGAACACCGGCTCCAACTCGGCGCCCCATTCGGTCAGCTCGTACGTCCTACCGGCCACAGGCGGTGGCAGCGTACGCCTGCGCAGAACGCCGACCGCCTCGAGAGCACGTAGCCGCTGTGCGAGCACACTGGGGCCCAGTCCGGGCAGGGCGGCCTGCAGGTCAGCGTAGCGGCGTGGCCCGAGACGCAGTTCCCTCACCACCAGCAGTGCCCAGCGCTCGCCGATCATGTCGAGCGCGTGGGCAATGGGACACGCCTGCCCGTACGTACGCTTTCCGACCTTCTCGCCGACCTTCTCGCCGACCTTCTCGGAGGTCTTCTCAGGGATCTTCGCGCTCGCCATCGCCACCACGTCCGTAGTCGGCCAAACTGAACTACGAAAATAGTAGCATCTACTTCGATTATCGAAGTAGAGTCGCGCCGTCGGGCCCGGTTGTGATCCCGTAGGGGCCCGCCTTCGCGTCCGTGACTGAGAACTCCCGAACCGATTTTTGTGCCCATGACACTGCCAGGTCGCTCGTCCGGCGTCTGGAGCGCGGCGATCAGGGGTGGCGGCGTACCAGCTCGACGATGACCGTGGCCAGATCGGCCGGCCGTGTCATCGGCACGTTGTGGTTGGCCGCGATCTCGATCAGTTCGCGGCCCGGAGCGGCATCGACCACGACCTGCATCTCGTCGCGGCGCTGGGCGTAGAAGCCACGGTCGGGCAACACGAACGTGATCGGGCGCCCGACATGCGCGTACACATCCACGCTCGGATAGATCACCGCGTGAGGGTCTGGAGCGCTGACGGCGGCAATCTCCTCGATGGTCGGACGGCGTTCCCAGAGCCCGTCCGCACGACGCAGGAAGGCGCGCCGCATGACCTCACGCACCAGCTCAGGGCGTGCTCCGGCGTTGAGCCAGTCGGTTCCGCTCTCACGCACGCACTGCTCGACGTACGCGTGCATCTGCTGTTCGCCGGCCCGCCAGCCGTAGCGGAACATCTCCCGTAGCCGTTCCGCCGCCTCCGGGCCCTGCCATTGGGCCTGGGCGAGTGTCGCCGTGCCCCGGTCGTCGAGCACCATGCCGTCGACCACGCACAACGCCGCCGCGTCCACCAGGCCGGCGGCGGCCGCCGCGGTCACGGCGTACCCACCCGTGGAATGACCCACCAGCACGGGACGGTCCCACTCCAAGGCCTCCACGACGTCGCCGAGGTCCCGCCAGTACTGCTCGGGCGTGCTCGACGCAGGCGTGCTCTGCCCGTGCCCACGCAGGTCCACCGCCACCGGGTGACAGTGCTCCACCAGACGGGACGCCACATCCGTCCATACCGCGGCATTATGACCACTGCCGTGGACCAGCAACACGCCCGTTGTCCCCTGGCCGCCGAAATCCAACCCCGACAGCACACCGTCGCTGACGGGCAACTTGATCTGTGTTCCCAACATCGTCTACACCCTGCCCGTCAGCACCCAGGCGAGGCAACTTGTTAACACTGCGGACAATGACGCCGTGGCGGGCCCGTTCGCCGGGGCTGAACTCAGCGGATAAGAAGATCGACTGGACGTCCATGCAACGTGACAAACCTGTGGGCCATCCAGCGCGCGAATGAGTATGTGAGGAGCGTCACGAATGCGGATCGGAGTCTCCGGAGCGTACGGTACCGGGAAGACGACTCTCGTCGAAGATCTGTGTGCACGCCTCGCCGGCCACGCAGTGCCTCGCGCCGAGATGCTCCAGCTCCGGCAGGCCATGAACGACACACTGCTGGATCTGGTGTACAACGACCCGCTGCAGGTGTTGGGCGATGTCCGCGACCTGCTGAGCCGCCGGCACAGTGGAAGCCAGTGGGACCACCACCCCACTCGCGGCCTGTGCCGGCTCGGTGACGACAGCGGACCCAGCACGCTCAAGCCGATACCCCTCCACCTCCGCTGGTCTGGCGTCGACCTCGTAGATCTGCTGGGAGACAACGTCGCGCTGGAGGCGGACGATGTCGAGACCCCTCGGACCGGGGACGTCCAGGTCTGCCGGTGCGGGCCGACCTGGACGTCATGATCAGGCGAGGTCGAACCGGTCGAGGTTCATGACCTTGTCCCACGCCGCGACGAAGTCGTTGACGAACTTCTCCTTCGCGTCATCGCTCGCGTAGACCTCGGCGAGCGCGCGCAGCTCGGAGTTCGACCCGAGGACGAGGTCGGTACGACTGCCGGTCCACTTGACCTCGCCCGTGGCGGCGTCGCGACCCTCGAACGTGTTCGCGTCCTCGGATGTCGCCTTCCACGTCGTGCCCAGGTCGAGCAGGTTGACGAAGAAGTCGTTGGTCAGAGACCCGGGGGCCGTGGTGAAGACGCCGAGCGGCGACTGCTGGGAGTTCGCGCCCAGGACGCGGAGGCCGCCCACGAGGACCGTCATCTCGGGGGCGCTCAGGTTGAGCAGGTTCGCCCGGTCGATCAGCAGGTACTCGGCCGGCAGCCGGTTGCCCTTCCCGAGGTGGTTGCGGAACCCGTCGGCGATCGGCTCGAGCGCGGCGAACGACTCCACGTCGGTCTGCTCCTGCGAGGCGTCCACGCGGCCCGGCGTGAAGGGGACCTCGACGTCGAAGCCGGCGTCCTTCGCGGCCTGCTCGACGGCAGCACCGCCGGCGAGCACGATCAGGTCGGCGAGCGAGATCTGCTTGCCGCCGGTCTGGGCGGCGTTGAAGGCCTCCTGGATCCCCTCCAGGGTGCGCAGCACCGTCGCCAACTGGTCGGGGTCGTTGACCTCCCATCCGCTCTGCGGCTGGAGGCGGACGCGCGCACCGTTGGCGCCGCCGCGCTTGTCGCTGCCGCGGAAGGACGAGGCCGACGCCCACGCGGTGGACACGAGCTGGGACACCGACAGGCCCGAGGCGAGGATCCGGCCCTTGAGGGAGGCGACGTCCTCGGCGTCGATGAGCTCGTGCGTCACCGTGGGGAGGGGGTCCTGCCACAGCAGCGTCTCGGCCGGGACCTCCGGGCCGAGGTAGCGCACGACCGGGCCCATGTCGCGGTGGGTCAGCTTGAACCACGCCCGGGCGAAGGCGTCCGCGAACTCGTCGGGGTTGTCGAGCCAGCGTCGCGTGATCTGCTCGTAGACCGGGTCCACGCGGAGCGAGAGGTCGGTCGTCAGCATCGTCGGGGCATGGCTCTTCGACGGGTCGTGGGCGTCGGGGACGGTGCCCGCCCCGGCGCCGTCCTTCGGCCTCCACTGGTGCGCGCCGGCAGGGCTCTTGAACAGCTCCCACTCGTAGCCGTACAGGATCTCGAGGAAGCTGTTGTCCCACGTCACCGGGGTGTTCGTCCATACACCTTCGAGACCGCTGGTGATCGTGTCGCCCCCCTTACCGGTGCCGTAGGTGTTCCTCCAGCCGAGGCCCTGCTCCTCGATCGAGGCAGCCTCGGGGGCGGGGCCGACCTCGTCAGCTGGGCCCGCACCGTGCGTCTTGCCGAAGGTGTGACCGCCCGCGATCAGGGCGGCCGTCTCCTCGTCGTTCATCGCCATCCGGCGGAACGTCTCACGGATGTCACGCGCCGCGGCGAGAGGGTCCGGGTTGCCGTTCGGACCCTCCGGGTTGACGTAGATGAGGCCCATCTGGACCGCGGCGAGGGGGTTCTCGAGCTCCCGGTCGCCGGTGTAGCGCTCGTCGCCGAGCCAGGTGGACTCGGGACCCCAGTAGACGTCCTCGTCGGGCTCCCAGACGTCCTCACGACCGCCGGCGAAACCGAAGGTCTTGAAGCCCATCGACTCCAGGGCGACGTTGCCGGCGAGGATCATGAGGTCGGCCCACGAGAGGCTCTTGCCGTACCTCTTCTTGACCGGCCACAGCAGGCGGCGAGCCTTGTCGAGGTTCCCGTTGTCCGGCCAGCTGTTGAGGGGGGCGAAGCGCTGCTGGCCGGCCCCGGCGCCGCCGCGGCCGTCGCTGATCCGGTAGGTGCCCGCGCTGTGCCACGCCATCCGGATCATGAACGGGCCGTAGTGGCCGAAGTCGGCCGGCCACCAGTCCTGCGAGGTCGTCAGCACCTCCAGGATGTCCTGCTTCACGGCCGCGAGGTCGAGGGTCTTGAACGCCTCGGCGTAGTTGAACTCCGCGCCGAGGGGGTTGGCCACGGCGGGGTTCTTGGCGAGGATCCGCACGTTGAGCCGCTCCGGCCACCACTGGCGGTTTCCGCCGCCCTGGGTCGGGTGTGCGGCGCGCCCGTGCGCGACCGGGCAGCCACCTCCGCCCTCCGTCTTCGCGTCTACGACGATTGCATCATTGTTCTCATACATGGGAATCCTTCCGAGCTAGTCGGATCACGGTGCTCATGACGTACGGGCGGGGGAACAGCCCGGGCACAGGCCCCAGTAGATGACCTCGGCCTCATCGATGGAGAAGCCGCGGTCGTCGGAGGCGGTCAGACAGGGCGCCTCACCGACCGCGCAGTCGACGTCGGCGACGACACCACACGACCGGCACACGATGTGGTGGTGGTTGTCCCCGATGCGCCCCTCGTACAGGGCCGGGCTACCGGGCGGTTCGATACGGCGTACGAGTCCAGCCGCGGTGAGCGCATGGAGCGCGTCATACACGGCTTGAAGGGAGATATGGCCTACGCGATCGCGCACCCTGGAGGCGACCGTCTCGACGTCGAGGTGGTCACCGCCGCGGACGGTATCGAGCAGCGCGACGCGGGCAGCCGTCACCCGCAGACCCGCACCACGCAGCTCCTCGGCAGTGGTCAGGGGCAGGGATGCGGTCATAGCGCCAACCTACCTACACAAACACGAATAATTCAAGACAACGACCGATTCAAGCCTTACATCACGTTAGGCGATGTTTGCCCTGTTCTAACGTGACGTCCGATTGGTGGACTTGGGGGCGACGCGTCACGGCCCCCACTTTTGCGCCGAGCGTCACTGCAGCATCTTTCCCAAAGATTTTTTGCAAAAATACTTTGGGAAAGACGGTTGGTGGATCTACTCTTTGGCCATGGCCAGTGAAGAGCACAAGCGTGTTCTCGATCCTGAGCAGGACGCCGCCGCGTTGAAGGCACTCACGCACCCCTTGCGCATCCGGCTGCTCGGATTGTTGCGACAAGACGGACCTGCCACCGCGAGCGAACTCGCGGCCAGGACCGGACAGACATCCGCTTCCACCAGCTACCACCTGCGGGTTCTGGCGCAGTATGCGTTCGTCGCCGAGGCCGAGCACCGCGACAGGCGAGAGCGCCGCTGGCGGGCGGTGCACTTGGTGACGTCCTGGAGCAACAAGGCGATGGACGCCGCGCCCGAAAGCCGCGCCTTCGTCAGCTTCACACGCAGGCGCCAGATCGAGCACCTGGAGGCGTCCCTCGTCCGGCATGAGGCCGACATCGCTGCCGGGCGGCTCGGCCAAGAGTGGCTGGAACCATCGGATATATCCGACCTGCTGCTCCGGCTGACCCCCGAGTCTCTCACCGAGCTGCGGCAGGTGCTCGATCGGAAAGTGGAGGAACTGACCACCCGAGACGCGGGCGATCCACGCGTCGCGCAGGTCGTCTTCCTCATCGCCGGGCTGCCCCTGGCACCGCACGATCCCGACCTTGATCCGGACGCCTCCGTTCCCGTGTCTACGGACGAGGACGCATCGTGACCGAGCCGCTGAGCATGCGCGCCGCACGTCGCCGCTATGTCACAGCCTGCGTGCTCTTCTGGCTGCCAGCCGGGCTGACCATCGCGCCCCTGATCCTGCTCTTCACCGAACGTGGCATGTCCCTCGTCGCCATCGCGGGCTTCTTCGCCGCGCACTCTCTCACCGCCGCCGCGCTGGAGCTGCCCACAGGAGGGCTGTCCGACGTTCTTGGACGCCGAACCGTCCTGGCCGCCGCCGGTCTGCTGAACCTGACCGCTTTCATGCTCCTGGGTCTGGGCACCACACCCTGGGTGCTCACCTGCGGTATGACCCTCATGGGGGCGGGCCGAGCCCTGTCCAGCGGACCAGCCGAGGCCTGGTACGTCGACATCGTCCATGCGCACTCCGGCCCTGGCGCCGACCTGCGCCCCGGTCTAGCCCGAGGGAAGTCCGCAACATCGGCGGCGCTGGCCACCGGCACCCTGCTCGGCGGCGCCGTACCCTGGCTGCTGGCAACCGGCCCGGACGTGGGTACGCGACTGAGCGAAGCAACCTCCGGCCTGGTTCTTCCTCTATCGGTCCCGCTGCTGTTGGCCGCTGCTATCGAGATCGCCTTCGTGCTGTACGTCATGACAGCCCTGCGCGAGCCACCTCGGCCAGCGGCCACTCTGCACGGCGTTCTACGAGGCATCCCTGCCACCATCGCCAGTGGACTGCGCCTGGGCGGACGCGACGCGATGGTCCGCCGTATCCTCCTCAGCGCAGCAGCCGCCGGCAGTGCCCTGGCCGCCATCGAACTGCTCACACCGGGCCGCGTCGCGACCCTGACCGGCGCATCCGAGTCTGGCGCGGTGGTCTTCGCCGCGCTTGCTTGCGCCGGTTTCCTCTGTTCAGGTCTCGGGAGCCACCTCGCACCGCTCATCGCACGCCTGGCAGGCAGCGGCGAGCGCGCGGTCCTGGCAAGCCTTGGGACCAGCGCCAGCGGACTGCTACTCCTCGGCGCCACCGCAGCATCCACCGGAGCACCCGCGACAGCCCTCGCGGCCACCGGCTACGGCCTGGTTTACCTCGGGCTCGGCTCTGCGGGCCCGAGCGAAAACGACCTCCTGCACCGCCGGGTCACGAGTGCGGGCCGCGCTACCGCCTTATCCGTCCAGTCTCTCGCCTTGCAACTTGCCTGCGCCCTCACTGGCTTACTCATAGGTGTCCTGCCGCCCGGCCCGATTCCTTGGTTGCTGGCAGGAGCCGTATTGCTGACAGGAGCCCTCCTATGGATCCACCGCGGCAAACCGACTGCTGCGACCGCCACGACGACAGCCCAGCACACCACGGCGTCGCCCTCTCCGAGCGCGGATGCTCCGCCCCGCATCTGACCGAAGGATCACAGGGTGCTACCACAAGTCCGCACAGACCCACTTACCGGCCATGTTCACCAGCCACGGCCGCTGTCGCGCGTACAGAGCTGTGAGTACGTCGCCGTGCACACGTACGGCTTCCCGTTCCGACCATGACGACCATCCAGGAGATCACGATGCATCCAGACTTATACCTATTCGTTGAAGGCGTACGAGCCCGTGAGCTATGGGAGGAGGCTGACCGGCAGCGCAAAGCCCGCCTGGTCGCCCCCGCGTCGGTCATCAGTGCTTTCGAGGAGCGGCTCGGCTGGGTGCTGGTGAGGACGGGCCTTCGGCTCGTGGACCGCCACGCCTGCAGACCGCACTGGTCGCCATCCATGCCGCCCAGATGACTGACAACCTCAGGGGCGAGGTGCCGCATAACCATGGCTGACCGTGGCGCGCAACGGCTGCCAGTACTGCCGACACCGGCGAGGTCCTTTTCCAGGCCACGGTTGGCCTTGGTCAGCTCCTTGTTGGTCTTGGCCAGGGCGGCGGTGAGCGTGGCGGTCGTGGCGAGCACCGGGGCGCCGGCGTGATCAGGGTGACCGTTGATCAGCGTTGCCTATGTCGTCGTGTCAGTGCTTTCCCGTGGCGCTGGTACGGCGGGTGGGCCCTGGCCGCGCAGCCGGTCCATCTCCCGCCATTCGGGCCGCAGCCCCGTCAGGCTCGTGGTGAGCGCGTAGGTCGCCCCGCTCGCGAGCAGCACCGGCGCCAGCCCCACGGCCGCCACCGCCACCCCGCCCACCAGCCCTCCGAGCGGTATCCCGGCCCATGCGAGGGAGTCACTCAGCGCGTTGACCCGGCCCAACAGGCGCCGCGGCACCCGCTCGTAGGAGATCGCCCCAAGGATCGGGTTCAGGAACCCGACGGCGAACCCGCCCACCGCGAACACCGCCACCATGGCCCACACCGGCGCGTCCACCGCCAGGATGAGGAACCGCGACGGCCCGGCGAGCAGGAACGCGACAAAGAACACCGGCCTGCGCCGCATCCGGTGCGCCACGGCGGCCGCGACCAGGCTGCCGCCGACGGCCGTCAACCCCATCACGCTGCTGTTCAGACCGACCAGGGCGGGGCCGTGGCCGGACTCCTTGGCCCACACGGGCGCGAGTACCTGGCTGAAGGCCGCGTCGAGCAAGTTCGTGACGCCGACCATGACGACCACGGAGAGCAGCAGCGGTTCGCCGCGCAGGAACGCGAAGCCCTGGCCGAACCGCCGCCAGTACCCCTCCGTCACCTCCTGCGCCGGCGCGCGGTGCCCCATGCCGCGGGGCAACGCCCACGCCACGACCACGGAGCCGAGCGCGAAGCAGGTGACGCTGATGCCCAGACTGGCCAGCGGCCCGAGTAGCGCCACCACCGTGCCCCCCGCCGCGGGCCCCACCGTCTGGGCCAGCCGCTCGGTCACGCCCATCAGACCGGTGGCTCGCTCCAGCGGCACCCGCCCTCGCTCGGCCGCCTCGGGAACCATGATCTCCTTGGCCAGGTCCCCTGGACCACGGGCCGCGCCGACCACCGCGACCAGGGCGATTAGCGCACCCAGCGGCAGCAGGTCCAGCGCGTGCAGAAGGACCACAGCCCCAGCCGCCGCAGCGCTCACCACGTCCCCGATCCATGAGATCCGGCGCGGCCCGACCCGATCGACCAGCGGCCCGGTCAGCGCCTTGACCAGCACGTACGGGGCCATCTCCGCGAATGCCACCACCCCCGTCTGCACCGCACTCCCGGTCGTCGTCAGTACGAACCAGGGCAGCGCGATGGCCGACACCCGCGTGCCGGTCAGCGACACCGTCATGGCCGCGAGCAGGCCGGCCATCGGGCGTAAGGACCCGCGCGATCCCATCACGCGCCCTCCGGCAGCTCAGGCAGGAGCTGCGTGATCAGCGAGACCCGCGCAGCGCCCTCGGGCGCCGCCTCGCCGGGCATGTCGCGGCGGTAGCGGGAGATGGTCTCTTCCAGTTCCTCGCGCAGCCGCTGCCCCTCCTCCGGGGTGAGACGCAGTGCGAAGGAGCTGAGGTTGAGCACGCGCCGCCACTGCCCTGGCATGGTCTGCAGGTCGTTCAGCGTCCGCTGGGTGCGCAGGTTGTACAAGGCGGCGATGGACTGCATGTAGGCCAGCACCGCTTCGGGCTCCCGCTCCGCCAGCTCGTCGTCGGTGAGACGGGTGACGAGGTGGACCGAGCGCCACCAGCGCTCGCGGGCGTTGCCTCGCTCGGTGTCCTCCTCCACGAATCCGGCGGCGCCGAGCCTGCGCAGGTGGTAGCTGGCCGTACCCGAATTCACCCCCAGGCGCTCGGCCAGGCGGGTGGCGGTGGACGGGCCATGTCTGCGCAGCAGGTCCACGAGTTGCACCCGCACCGGGTGGGCCAGTGCCCGCAGGCCTTTGGCGTCGAGGACGACCACGCTCTCGCGGGGTTCGGTCATGCCCCGAAGCCTAAACCGCAAACACTCATTCGCAAACACTCATTCGCGAAGAATTGTTGGCGATCGCGCTCGATCCAGCCGCGTTCGTCGACCACCGCCTCCTGCCAGCACTCGGGCACCACATGCTCAATCGGCACGGTGAGGGCCGGACGGCCACGTGGCGTGGGTCGGTGAAGACCAGCAGGATCTGCTCAGCCAGCTGCCCAAGTGGTTCGGCGCTGCCGTCAGCTGAGCGCGCAGTCGTGGCTCGAACGGGCGGGACCTATCTCCAGCCGAGTTCGGCGCGGCCCGGTGCCGTACTCCGCCAGCTCGAAGCCCCTGCGAAGTACGACGACCCCAGCAAGATCTCTACCGGGCGCTCGCAGAAGCCGGGCAGGCCGCCGCGGACGACAGCCTGCCGATCCGGCCAAAGCCCGTCCGTATCCGGCACCCCCCGGCGTCCGAGGAAGCCGATCTTCGCGAGGGATGGTGATGAGGTTGTCCCGCACAAGCTCGACGAGGTCTCGGCCGACGTCAGGAGCTCGTGAGGATGACGAGTCGCTGGGTCGCTCGGGTCATCGCGACGTAGCGGTCGACCGCTCCTTCGATGCCCTTGCCGAACGCCTCTGGGTCGATGAGGACGACCAGGTCGAACTCGAGCCCCTTCGACAGCTCCGGGGTCAGCGACCGGACGCGGGACGTCGCCCGGAACGTGGGATCGCCGATGACGCAGGCGATCCCGTCGGCGTGCGCGGCGAGCCAGGTGTCGAGGATCGAGCCCAGATCCGAAGCAGATCCGTGTACGACGGGGACGTCGCTGCTGCGGATGGAGGTCGGCACGTTGGCGTCCGGGAGCACGGCCCGGATGACCGGCTCGGCTTCCGCCATGATTTCTTCCGGCGTCCGGTAGTTGATGCTCAAGGAGGCCAGGTTGATCCGGTCGAGCCCGATCCGCTCGAGCCGTTCCTGCCACGACTCCGTGAACCCGTGCCTGGCCTGGGCACGGTCCCCGACGATGGTGAAGCTCCGGGACGGGCAGCGGAGCAACAACATCTGCCACTCTGCGTCGGTCAGTTCCTGAGCCTCGTCCACGACGATGTGCGCGAACGGCCCGGCGAGCCGGTCCGGTTCGGCGCTGGGCGATGCGGTCTCGTCGACCAGGGCGTCCCGTATGTCCTGTCCGTGCAGCATCGTCACCACACCCTCACCGTCGTCATCGGCCTCGAGCATGTTGTCGACAACCCTGGCCATGCGCTCGCGTTCGGCGGCGACAGAGGCTTCATGGCGGCGCCTACGTCGCGACGCCTCCGGGTCGCCGAGCCGCTGCCGCGCCGCGTCCAGGAGCGGCAGGTCGGACACCGTCCACGCCTGGGCGTCCTCGCGCTGCAGCTTCTTAACGTCATCGGGGCTGAGCCAGGGAGCGCACATCCGCAGGTAGGCGGGTACCGACCACAGGTCTCCGACGAGGTCTGCCGCTTCGATCAGCGGCCACGCGCGGTTGAAGGTCGTGAGCAGCTCCCTGTTCTGCAGCAGCGACTTGCGGAGCAGGCCGGCCGAGGCGTCGCCGTCGTGCTTGTCCATCAGGATCGTGAGCAGTTCCTCCCAGATCTGGTCGCGCGCCTCGTTGTGCGGAGTACCGGGCTCTGCCGCTTCGAACGCCTCGGCCCAATCGTCGGCGCTCAGCCAGATGTCGGACCAGTGGGTCGTGATCGTCATCCCCTTGGTGGGCGGGTTCTCGTAGAACCTGACGGCCGGCTCGATCGCCTTCACCAGGTTCGCGGACGACTTCAGGTGGGCCACGTCCGGGTCGGCCTCGATCGCCGCCGCGGCTCCCTCGGCTACGAGGTCCCGCAGGGTGCAGGTCTGCACGCCTTCCTCTCCGAGGCTGGGGAGGACGTCGGCGACGTAGGCCAGGTAGGGCTGGTGCGGACCGACGAACAGCACGCCGCCCCGGCGGTGACCGAGGCGAGGGTCGGAGTAGAGGAGGTAGGCGGAGCGGTGCAGAGCGACGACGGTCTTCCCCGTACCCGGACCGCCGTCGACGACGAGAGCGCCGCGGGATCCCGCCCGGATGATGGCGTCCTGGTCGGCCTGGATGGTGCCGAGCACGTCGCGCATCCGGGGCGACCGGTTGCTGCCCAGGCTGGCGATGAAGGCGGACTGGTCGTCGAGCGCGGCGTGCCCTTCAATCCCGTCCGAGGTGAACACCTCGTCCCAGTAGTCGCTGATCCGGCCGCGGGTCCAGCGATACCTGCGGCGGCTTGCCAGACCCATCGGGTTGGCGTGGGTCGCTCCGAAGAACGGCTCGGCCGCTGGGGAGCGCCAGTCGAGCAGCAGCCGACGACCCGCGCTGTCCGTGAGGCCAAGTCGTCCGACGTACACGGGCTCGGGGTTGTCCAAGCTGACCATGTGTCCGAGGCACAGGTCCAAACCGAATCGACGCAGTGCGCGCAGGCGAGCGCTCAGCCGGTGGATCTCCATGTCCCGGTCCATCGCCTGCCGGCCTTTGCCGCCGGGCGACTTGCGCTCGGCGTCGAGGCGGTCGGACAGGTCGGCGATCGACTGCTCGAGGCTCTCCGCGATGGCCGCGAAGTGCTGCTCATCGCCGGCGATCAGCGTCGCGTCGGCCTTGGGGGCGAGGTGGTCGAGAAGGTCGAACGCACTGGTAGTCAGGGGGTTCACGCTACTAACTCCGATCAGAGGTGGACGAGGCACTTTCCCAGCTCAACGACCCGCATGGTTCACGCGCGGACATTCGCGGCCTCTTCTCGGCTGACCGCGTCGAGCAGCAGCTTCGCGGCCACCGCCGCCCCGTCGGTGCTGATCGTGCCGGCCACGGCGGCCGCTCGTGCGCGGGTCTCAGGGGCCAAGGCGGTCCTGAGCGCGGCTGACAGGGACTCGGTGGTCGGAGTCGGACCGTCGTGTGCCGCGCCGATGCCCAGCTCGGCCACCCGGCCGGCCCAGTACGGCTGGTCCGTCGCCTGGGGTACCACCACCTGAGGCGCGCCAGCCCGGGCGGCCGTCGTCGTCGTACCCGCGCCGCCGTGGTGCACGACGGCGGCCACCCGGCCGAACAGGACCTGATGGTTGACCTCGCCGACGACGAAGCAGTCGTCCCGGTCGTCGATCAGGGCCAGGTCGGCCCAGCCACGGGCGACGAGCGCGCGGCGGCCCTGCGCTCGGATCGCCTCGACGGCCACCTGGGCGGCGTCCGTCGATGCGCGCATGGGCATGCTGCCGAAGCCCACATACACCGGTGGTGTGCCGGCGTCCAGGAACGCCACCAACTCGGCCGGGAGTGGGCGAACGTCGGGCAGGATCCACGCGCCGGTCTGTACGACGTCGAGGTCCGGCGTCTCCTGCCACGGGTCCAGGGCCGGGTCCGTCGCCAGCCACGGCTGGTCGCCCATGGCGTAGTCGCGAACGTCGTCCACCGGGGGCAGGCCGATCGACGCCCGGTTGGTGTTGAGCGCCTCACCGAACAGCGCATTGATGCTCTGGGCGTCCAGCTCCCACAGCACCCGGTTGTCGGTCACGTCCGGCGGGAACGGCCGGCCCGGATACGCCAGCGGCGGGTGGTGCGGCGACGGCAGGGTGAGCTGCTGGAAGGTCGCGTGCACGTAGCGGATGCCCAGTTTCTCGGCCACCGACCGCGCGCCGGCCACGGCCGGCATCATGCCGGTCGCCACCAACGCGTCACACCCCTCGGCCGCCGCGGTGACGGCGTCGAGCTGGCTGGCGATCAACTCGGCCGCCCGCTGGGGCAGGTTCGCCGACGACGGCGGCGGCGCCACAGTCGTCAGTACGCGCGCCGACTGGCCGAAGGGCACCAGCGGCACGCCGACCTCGGCCAGCCGCTCCGCGAAGTCCGGCGGCGCGCACACCCGCACCTCCGCGCCGAGTCCCCGCAACCGCACCGCGAGTGCCACCACCGGTTCGACGTCCCCCCGCGACCCATACGTCGACAACAACACACGCACTTCGCATCCCCCATTTACGCAGGTCCTGGCTTCGGCCGCCCATTCTGGGGCACGACCCGGGTCTTGCCGCAAGCCCCCCGGTGCGCTATACGTTGAGAGTGGAAAGGAGCGGGTACTCCCCTTTCCCCTTCATCGTCCGCGGTGGACGGACAACCGCCTCCCGAAGCGGCAGCGCGCCGGCCCAAGAGGATCTCCCATGGGCCCACGGATGCAGCCGCGGAACGAGAGGTTCTTCACCGTCTCTATGCGGCCAGGCCGAGGCCGAGTCTCCACGGGAATCAGGTAGAACCTCGAGGTCACCGGAGCGGGAGTGTCCAGTAGCCTGCCCCGATGGATGATCTCGTGCTGTCGGTGGTGGTGGGGTCGCGCGCCTACGGTCTGGACACCGCCTCCTCCGACGTCGACCGGCGGGGTGTGTTCGTGGCGCCGACGCGGGACTTCTGGCGGCTGGACAAGCCGCCGACGCATCGCGACGGGCCGCTACCCGAGCAGTTCTCGTGGGAGGTGGAGCGCTTCTGCGTGCTGGCGCTTGAGGCCAACCCGACGGTGCTGGAGTGCCTGTGGTCGCCGATCGTCGAGCGGGTCACGCCGGAGGGCGAGCGGCTGCGGGCGCTGCGTACGGCGTTCCTGTCCAGGCGGGCGCACCGCTCGTTCGCGGGTTACGCCGACGCCCAGTTCCGCCGCCTCGACCCGGCGCGCCCCAGGTGGAAGCAGGCGATGCACATGATCAGGCTGCTGCTCAGCGGCCTCAGCCTGGTCGAGCGCGGCGAGCCGCTCCTGGAGGTGGGCGGCCACCGCGACCGGCTTCTCGCGGTCCGGCGCGGCGAGCTGACCTGGGCGGAGGTCGACGCCTGGCGCGCCGACCTCGCCACCCGGTTGTCCGGGGCGCTGCCGGGCAGCGTGCTGCCCGAGGAGCCCGGCCGTGCGGCCGTGGAGGAGTTCCTGATGGAGGTGCGCGCGGCTCACCTTTGACATCCTCCCCCGCCTGAAGTGAAGGCGGGGGATTCCAACGGCGACTACCCCACAGGAAGAGCGCTTGGCTCTCACGACTCTCCCCGGCGACATGCCTGCAGGCGTTGCAGGTCCGCGACGTGAAACGCGGATTGATCTTCGGTCGCGCAGCGTGGGCGCGTTCGGCAACTCGCCGGTGAACAACGCCGCCGACACACTCACGCCACGGTCCACACCGACAACCCCACCATTACCAGGAGGGGGGCGCGGCTCGGGGAGCGCGGCGAACGCCACATGCCAACGCCCCGCCGCATCCAGGGCGACCCGATACGACCTCACCCCGCCGGGCCACCGCACGCGACCAGCGAAACCGCACCCACCCGACCTTCGCCACCCTCACCTCACCCACATTGCGCGACACCCGGCGCACATCACCGCTCGCTTCGGTCCGCGTCCTGGGCGTGGTCAGGACAGGGCGCGGACGGCGCCGGTGAAGAGGGCGGGCAGGTGGTGGGCGGCGGGGACGACCAGGCTGGCGGTGCCGGGGCGGCGGGCGGCGTGCAGAAGCGCGCCGGTGAGGAGGCGGTGGGCCAGCGACAGTCGGCGCCAGGCGCGCTCGTAGTCGGCGGGCCTCCCCTTCGTCAGGCAACCGACCAGGGCTTTCGCGGAGAGTACCGCCAGTGAGATGCCCTCGCCGGTGAGCGCGTCGGTGTATCCGGCGGCGTCGCCCACCAGGAGCACCCGGCCGGCCACCCGGGCGCGTACGCGCTGCCGCATCGGGCCCGCGCCGCGTACCGGGGTGGCGGGTGGGGCGTCCAGGCGGGCACGCAGGTCGGGGAAGGCGGCCAGGTGCTCGTCGAAGCCGCAGCGCCGCGAGCTGAGCACCGCCACACCCACGAGATCGTCGCCGACCGGGGTCACGTACGCCTCCCCCGTGCCCGACCAGTGCACTTCGACGAAGTCCGTCCAAGGGGCGATCTCGTAGTGCCTGCGCAGGCCGTATCTCCGCTGGCCCGCGTACGGCAGCGCGAGCCCCAGCGCCTCGCGGAGCGGCGAGTGCAGACCGTCGGCGGCCACCAGCCACCGCGCCCGCATCCCCCCGCCTGTTCTCCACTCCTCACGCGAGCGCGTCTCCTCGCCCCGGTGGGCTTGGAGGTCTCCTGCGGGAGGCCGGGTGAGTTGGGCTTCGACGCCTTTCTCGTCCTGGCGGGCCGCGGTGATCCGGCCGGTGACGGTGGTCACGCCGAGATCGGCGGCTCTGCGGGACAGGGCGGCGTGCAGGACGGTGCGCCGGACGCCCAGCCCCACACCCGCACCGGTACCCGGTGAGAACGTGGCGCGGGCGCGGCGGCGGCTGTCGAGGTACTCGATGCCGTGTAGCGGCCTGCCGTACGGTTCCACGCCCATCGCCCGCAGCGCGGCCACGCCGCTCGGCATCAAGCCCTCACCGCACGCCTTGTCCACCGGCGAGGAGCGCGGCTCGACGACCACGACCTCCAGCCCGGCGAGCGCCGCGTGGATGGCGGTCGCCAGCCCGGCGGGCCCGCCCCCGGCCACCAGCACGTCGATCACGTCGCCCACCCCCTCCTCCGCTGAAGCCCGCCGATCACGTCGCCGCGTTCGAGGCGGTGGCGAGGGCGGTGTTCTCGCAGCGGATCCGCACCACCATCAGGGCGGCGTTGAGGAGGGTGAAGGTCAGGGCGGTGATCCAGGCGGTGTGCGTCAGAGGGAGGGCCACGCCCTCGACGGCGACCGCGACGTAGTTGGGGTGGCGCAGCCAGCCGTACCGGTAGGGGCCGGTGGTCACCAGGGGTAGGTCCGGGACCACGAGCACCTGTGTGTTCCAGCGCGGGCCGAGAGCCGTGATGCACCACCAGCGCAGGCCCTGGGCGGCGATGACGAGGGCGAGCATCGGCCAGCCGAGCCATGGCAGGAACGGGCGGTCGGCCAGGGCCGCCTCCAGCAGGCAGCCGGCGAGCAGGCCGGTGTGCAGGGCCACCATGAACGGGTAGTGGCCCTGGCCGTACCGGATGCCGCCGCGTTCCAGGCTCCAGCGGGTGTTGCGGCGCGCGACGGCGAGTTCGGCGAGGCGTTCCGCGCCGACCGCCAGAACGAGGAGAACGTACCAGGTCATCGGGCCGCTACCAGCGTAGGAGGACGAGTTCGGAGCAGAAGCCGGGGCCCATCGCGATGAGCAGGCCGGGGGTTCCCGGTTCGGGTGGGCGCAGGGCGAGGGTGTCGCGCAGGACGTGCAGCACCGAGGCCGAGGACAGGTTGCCGTTGGCGGCCAGGGAGCGCCACGTCAGGTCCAGCGCTCCGAACGGCAGGTCGAGGGTTTCGGCGACGGCTTCCAGGACCTTGGGGCCGCCGGGGTGGCACACCCAGGCGGTCACGTCCTTCGTGGTCAGGCCGTGGTCGCCGAGAAAGGCGTGCACGTCGTCGGCGAGGTAGGTGCGGACGACGTCGGGGACGCCCGCGTCGAGCACCACGCCGAACCCGCTGTCGCGGACATCCCAGCCCATCACGTGCTCGGAGTCCGGGTAAAGGTGGCCGCGCGTGGCTACCACGGCCGGCCCCCGGCCGCCGGCACGGTCCGCGCCGAGGGCCACCACCGCGGCGGCGCCGTCGCCGAACAGGGCCCCGGCCACCAGGTTGGCGGTCGAGGAGTCGCCGCGCTGCAGGGTGAGGGAGCACAGCTCGACCGACAGCAGCACGGCGACGTGGCCGGGCCAGCCGCGCAGGTAGTCATGCAGGCGGGCGATGCCCGCGGCGCCGGCCACGCAGCCCAGCCCGAACACGGGCACCCGCTTGACGTCGGGGCGCAGGCCCAGCCGCCCGGCCAGCCTGGCGTCCACGGAGGGCGCGGCGACGCCGGTCACCGAGGTGAACATGATCAGGTCGACGTCGCCGGGGGTCAGGCCCGCCGCGTCCAGCGCCTCGCCGACCGCCTGCGCGCCCAGGTCGACGGCGGCGGTGATGAAGGCGTCGTTGGCGGCGCCGAAGCCGTCGAGCTTGCCGTACTGCTCGATCGGGAGGGCCAGGTGGCGGGTCTCCACCCTGGCTGCGGCGTGCAGGCGGTCGAGCAGGCGGCGGCCGACGCCGTCCGGCAGGCACATCCGCGCCGCCAGGTCGGTCAGCTCGGACTGGGTGTAGCGGTTGGGGGGCAGCACGCCGCTGACGGAGGCTATGCGGGTCATCGGCCTGTCCCGGCGGGGGTGCCGGGGGTCGTCCCGTACGGATGGCTGGTGATCGGCTGGATTCCTCCGCGCGGGACATTACGGGTCATGTGGGTTCCCCCGAGCGGTAGGCGACCGGTTCAGCCCGGCTATACCCGTGGACGGGCTGGGGAATCCGCCTAGGATCGGTGCTGTGACGGTGATCGGGCTGGCGCGGGCCTGCCATCCCGGCCCGACCGTGGCGGTCACCGCCCTGGTGACCGCGCTGGCGGTGGCGAGCGGGCGTGATGCCGCCGGGTGCGTGCTGGTGGCGGCGGCGGTGCTGAGCGGCCAGCTCTCGGTCGGCTGGTGCAACGACGCGGTGGACGCCGGGCGCGACGCGGGGGCGGGTCGCGCGGGCAAACCGATCGTCGAGGGCGCGGTGGGCGCCGTGACCGTGCGGGCCGCCGCGTTCGCCGCGCTGCTGTGCTGCGTGCCGCTGTCGTTCGCTTCGGGTCCGGCGGCCGGGCTCGTGCATCTGGCCGGGGTCGGCGCCGCGTGGGCCTACGACCTCGGGGTGAAGGCGACCGCGTGGTCGTGGCTGCCGTACGCGGTGGGCTTCGGGGCGCTGCCCGCGTTCGTCACGCTCGGGCTGCCCGGTCAGCCGTGGCCCGCCTGGTGGGCGGTGTCGGCGGCGGCGCTGCTCGGCGTCGGGGCGCATCTGGCGAACGTGCTGCCGGACATCCCCGCCGACCTGGCCGCCGGGGTGCGCGGCTGGCCGCAGCGGCTGGGCGCGGCCCGGGTCAAGCTGCTGCTGCCCGTGCCGCTGCTGGCCGCGACCTGCCTGCTCGCCTTCGGGCCGCGGGGCGGGGCGGGCCTCGGGTGGGCGGCGCTGGCCGCGGCGTGCGTCCTGGCGGGCGCCGGTCTGCCCGCGAGCGCACGGTATCCGAAGGCGCCGTTCACGGCCGCGATCGGCGTGGCCGCGGTCGACGTGGCCCTGCTGGTCGGCAACGGGGCCGCGCTCACCGGCTAGCGTCCGGTGAGCCAGCGGCGGAGTACGGCCAGCGCGATCCCCGGCGGGACCGTGCCTTTGCCCAGGCCGACCTCGACCAGCAGGTCGAAGACCTCCTTGCGGGTCGCGGCGACGCCGATGGCCGCGTCGATGAAGCCGGGCGACTGGGCGGCGCGGGCCAGGACGTCGGTGGTGCGCAGGTGGCGGCCGAGCGAGCGGCGCATCGCCCGGCGGTAGGCGGGCAGCGGGTCGGCGGCCTGGACGGCGGCCTCCGCGGCGAGTCTGCCGGACAGCATCGCGTAGAAGATGCCCTCGCCGGTGAGCGGGTTGATGAGCCCGGCCGCGTCCCCGGCGAGCAGGACCCGCCCGGCGCCCGGCCTCGGCCGTCCGGGGGACAGCGGCAGCAGGTGGGCGCGCAGGTCGCGGGCGGGCAGGTGGGGCAGCAGGTGGGCGAGCCGTCCGTGCAGGACCTGGCGGCCCGGCAGGCCGGTGGCGTGCAGCCGGGGCAGCAGCATGCCGAAGCCGACGTTGGCGGTGCCGTCGCCGATCGGGAACGACCAGGCGTAGGCGGGCCAGCCCTGCTCCTGCATCGCGATGAGCTGGACGTCGTCGCCTTCGGGCACGTCCGCGTAGCCGCGTACGGCGATCGCGGTGTGCCGGTCGGGCGGCGGGGGCAGGCCGATGAGGCGGCGCACGGCCGAGTTGGCCCCGTCGGCGGCGACGACGGCACGCGCGGTGATGACGCCGTCGAGGACGACGTGCGGGCCGTGGGCGGCCAGGGTGCGGACGCGGTGGCGGCGGACCTCGACGCCTCGCAGCCGGGCTGCCGCGACGAGGCGGGCGTCGAAGACCTTGCGCGGGACGACGTGGTTGGGCCTGGCCGCCTCCGCCGAGACCCGCGTGCCGCCGGGCGAGACGACGGACAGGCGCGGCGTCGGCCGGTAGTCGGCGATCAGGTCGGGCAGCCCCAGCAGGGCCAGTTCGTCGCGGCAGTGGGCGGCTATGCCGTCGCCGCAGGCCTTGTCGCGGGGGAAGTCCGCCTTGTCGAGCAGGAGAACCCGGGCGGCGGGCCGTACCTGCAGGGCGCGTAGGGCCGCCGCCGAGCCCGCGGGGCCGCCGCCGACGACCACCAGATCCCACACCTCGTCCACCCGGGAAGACCTCCCACGCCACGGGCGGGCGAAACCACGCAAGGCCTACGGATCGGAGGGGAGGCGTCTGAGCGAGGCGGCGGGGATGGCGGGGAAGGGGTTGTCCGGCAGCAGGATCAGCCGCCGCAGGTCGCCGCGCTCGGCGGCGTCCAGGTGCAGCAGCGCGGCGCCGATCCCGGCCGAGCCGACCATGTACCCGGTGTCGGCGGTGATCTCGGCGGGCCGCAGCCTGCGGTAGGCCTGCCGCCACCGCCCGTCCTCCCCGGCCGCGGCCAGGTGCCGCCCGAGCGTCCTGGCGAAGTCCAGGTACGGCTCCCGCCCGCTGGCCGCCCACAGCCCGACGAACAGCTCCACCAGCCCGGCCGCGCCGCAGCACTGGCACTTGACGTCCCAGAACCCGTCGGTGGCCCGGCCCGGCACCCCGCTGGTCATGATGCCGTGCGCCAGCCGCTCCACCCATTCGAGGTCCGCCGCGTCTCCGGTGACCCGGTGCAGTTCGTGGAACATCCTGGCCACGCCGGCCGACCCCGAGCAGAAGCCGAGGTAGTGCAGGTGCCTGCCCTGCGGGACGTGGTGCGGCACCAGCGCGCACGACCCGCTGACCTCGCTGACCGCCTTGACGAAGGCGGCGCCGCGCTGCGCCGCGGTCAGGAACGACCGCTCCCCGGTCACCCCGTAGAGGCGGGCGAGCAGGAAGGCGGTGCCGGAGGTGCCGGACAGGAAGCCGGGGCTGACCGCGTCGACCGGCAGGTCCTGGGACGGCTCGGCGCCGAAGCGGTGGCCCGGCACGGGGGCGCGGGCGATTCTGAGGCCGGCCTCGACCGCGACCCGTTCGTAGGCGGAGACGCCGAGGATCGCCGAGGCGTGCAGCAGGGCCAGCACGATGCCGCCGTCGCCGCGCTGGGCGGGGTCGCCGGTCCAGCCGGTGGGGCCGGCCCGCCGTACCAGTTCGTCGGCGGCGTCGGCGGCGGCCAGGGAGAAGGAGTCGTCGCCGGTCGCCCAGCCCGCCTCGGCCAGGGCGAAGACGATGCCGGCCAGCCCGTCGTGCAGGGTCGGGTCGCCCTGCTCGGGCCAGACCGCCGACAGGTAGCGGGCGCCGCGGGCCGCGTCGTCGAGGTAGGAGGCGTCGACGGCGGCGAGCTCCAGGAAGAACAGGACGATGCCCGCCGCGCCCGAGTAGAGCGAGGCGGGCCGATGCGGGAGGGCGGCTGCCCCGCCGGCTCCCGCCAGCCAGTGCCGCCCGCGCGCGTCGTCGACCGCGGCCGAGCGAATCCACCGCCCGGCTTGTACCGCGGCCTCGATCGGGCTCATGCGCTCAGTCTCCTATGGAGTCCACTGAGACCACAATAACCCATTAAACCAGTCGGTTAGAAGGGATTCTCTGGGGACAGGACCAGGCGGACCGCGAAGTTGCGGTATCCGGCCCGCTCGAACGCCCCGGCCATCGGGAGGTTGGTGGTGTCGGTGTCGGCCGCGATGCGCTGGGCACCCCGGGCGGCGAGGAACCGGGTGATCTCGTCGAGCAGCTCGCCGACGTAGCCGCGCCCGCGCTGCCCCGGCACCACGCCCAGGTAGCCGACGACCGGCCCGCCGTCGTTGGCGGACGGCAGGGCGAAGCCCACCAGCTCACCCTCCGCCGTCCGGGCCAGGCGCCACCAGTCGCGCTCGCCCTTCATGGCGGTGTACGTCTCCAGCGTCTCACGGGCCTGCTCCTCGGCGGAGGAGGAGGCCAGCGACCTGACGGTGTCGACGTCGAGGCTGCCCTCGGCGACCTGGGCGAAGACGTCGAGGAACACCTGGTCGTCGGGTTCGGGATGGAACACCAGCCGCCCCGTGGGCTCGGCGACACCCGCCCGCGGGGTCCACTCGTAGCGCAGCCGTTCGAGCTCGCCGGTCAGCCCGGCGCGCTCGGCGGCCTCCCTGCGCCAGGCCAGCGCGGCGGCCACCTCGGGCAGCTCGCGCCAGCCGTTGGGCAGGAAGATGTGGTACTCGGGGCGGTCGCCGAACGCCTCATGTGCGGCCTTCAGCAGGTCGGCGGCCAGGGCCACCCGGTCGTCCACCGACTCGTGGACCCAGACGCAGTCGAGCGCGAGCGGTTTGCCGGTGCCCGCGAACCCCCACCATACGGCCCGGGCGAGGATCCGGCCGTCGTGCTCGGCGACCCAGATCCGGTCGTGACGGTACTGGCCACCGGCCAGGTAGTCGCGGAGCCTGCGCGGCTCGGCCCAGCTGATGGGCTCGTCGACGGCGCAGGCGAGTAGAGCGTCGAGATCGGCCTCGACGGTGGAACGAAAGAACACCAAGCCTCCTACAGGGAGGCGCCACCTACGCGAGAAGCGGGAAGCGCCAGGGACGAACGGTACATCGCCGGCCTCCTTTCTTCGCTGCGGGTGCGTGCGGCGCCGACTCTAGGGGGCGGCGTCGCCGTACGTCAAAGACTTTTCGAGCTTAAGGACACCTGAGGGGGACCGTAAGGGGCGCACGGCAGTGTTGGAGCGAGCCGAGAAGCCTTGAAAGGGCCACCATGATGAAGACCGCCGAGTACGAGATCGTCCGTGACTTCGCCGCGCAGCGCGAGCAGGTGTACAGCGCCTGGACCGAGCCTGAGCGCTTCGCCCGCTGGTTCGGGCCGCGCATCTTCACCACCCCCGCCGACCGGGTCGTGCTGGACGTGCGCCCCGGCGGCGCCTGGCAGGCCACCCTGCTGGGCGAGGAGGGCTTCGAGGTCACGCTGCGGGGCGTCTACCGGGAGGTCGTGGGGCCGGATCGGCTGGTCTTCACCACCGGCGACCCGGACAATCCCGGCGACGTACCCGCCTCGGTGGCCACCCTCACCCTGCACGAGCACGCGGACGGCACCACGATGCGGTTCCACCAGTTCGGGGTCAACACCGACGCCGAGCACGCGGAGCAGGCCAAGGCGGGCTGGCAGGAGTTCTTCGACCGGCTGGCCGAGCACCTGACCGTTCAGGCCATGCTGTCGAAGGCCACGTCGTCGAAGGTCAGCTCACTGCCGTGAGCGTAGGCGGCGGCGAACGCCTCCTCGCCCAGCGCGTCCCTGGCCCTGCCGGTGATCCGCCGCACCTCGTCCCGCTCCGAGTGGGAGGGCGGGGTGCGGTGTGCCCGCTTGGCGGCGGCGGCCAGACCGAGCAGCCGGGCGCTCTGCTCCGGAGCCGACACGGCGGCCAGCCCCTCGACGGCGAACGCGGTCGTCCGGGGATCGCCGACGGTCCTGGCGGCGGCGATCGCCTCCAGGAACAGCTCGCGCGCGCCCTCGGCGTCGCCACGCCGCTCGTGGACGAAGCCCAGTTCGACCAGGGTGCTTGGCAGGAACAGCGGAGGGTCGCCGTCTCGCGGGACGCCGTCGAGCAGATGGTCGAGATGGGTCTGCGCCAACTCCAGCAGGCCCGCCCGGCGGGCGGCGAAGCCGTACCCCATCTCAGCGAAGATCTGCCCTTCCCGGTAGCCCTGATCGGTGGCCAGGCGCAGCGCCCGGCCGCTGTGTTCCATGGCGGACTCGTAGTCGCGGACGCTCATGGCCATCCAGCCGAGCCAGGCCAGCCGCCGCACGGCCTCGGGCCACAACCCGAGCTCCTCGGCCATGCGCAGACCTTCGCTGAACAGCCGGGTGGCCTGCTCGTAGTCGCCGCGCGTCTCGGTCAGCCCGCCGAGCCACTCGGTGGCCTGCAGCTGACCCCAGCGGTCGCCCAGCTCCCTGAACACCCTGGCGCTTTCGCCGCCGTCGCGTTCCAGGGCCTCCAGGTCGCGCTGGGCGAAGGCGTCGCGGGCGCGCGTGCTCAGCGCCGCCGCCGCTCCCCACTGGTCGCCGACCTCGCGGAACGTCGCGAGCGCGCTGTCGACCAGCGTCCGCGCCGACAGCACGTCGGCCATGACCAGCCCTAGGAACCACTGCGCCCTGGCCAGGTCACCGGGGTCGGCGATGTCCAGGGCCGACTCCCAGTCGGCGTCCTCACCGAGCAGCAAGGCGAAGCCCGCCTGCCAGGCCCGCGCCTTGGCCCGATCGGCGGCGAGCGCGTCGCGGTCGTGTTGCTCGCTGTCGGTGGAGAGCGCGAGCCGCAGTGAGCGCAGGCCCTCGCCGAGCCGGCCGCGCAGGAACCAGTACCAGGCCAGCGAGTTCGCCAGCCGCAGGGCGTCGGCCGCCGGGGCGGCGTCGAGGGCGGCCCGCAGGTTCGCGGCCTCGACGTCCAGCCGCCGCAGCCAGCCCGCCTGCTCGTGCCCTCGCAGATACGACTCAGCCTGTACGGCGAGCGCCGCGTAGTGGTCGACGTGCGCCTGCCGTACCAGCTCGACCTCGCCGGCGTCGTCCAGCCGGTGCAGGCAGTAGGCCGCCACCGACTCCAGGAGCCGGTATCTGACCCCGGTCGGCCCTTCCACGACCACCACCAGCGAGCGGTCGACCAGCCGCGTCAGCACGTCCACCACGTCGAGCTCCGGAGCCGCGTCCAGCGACACCGCGCACACCGCCTCGGCCGCCTCCAGCGTGCAGCCGTCGGCGTGTACGGCCAGGCGGCGCAGCACGACCCGCTCGGGTTCGGTGAGCAGCGTCCAGCTCCAGTCGATCATCGCCATCAGCGTCTGCTGGCGCGCGGGAGCCCCCCGCTGGAAGCCGGCCAGCAGCCGGAACCTGTCGTCCAGCCGGGCCACCAGCTCATGGACGCCGAGCGCCCTGACCCGGGTCGCGGCCAGTTCCAGCGCCAGCGGGATGCCGTCCAGCCTGCGTACGAGCTGCGCGACCGCCTCGGCGTTCTGGGCGTCGAGCGCGAACCCGCGAGCCGACGCGGTCGCCCTGGCCATGAACAGCCGCACGGCGTCGGCCTTCGCCACCGTGAGCAGCTCGGACCCCTCCGGCAGCGCCAGCGCGGGCACGCTCCACAGCACCTCACCCGCCACGTTCAGCGGCTCGCGGCCGGTCGCCAGGATCCGCAGCCCCGGCACGGAGCGAAGCAGCACCTCGGCCAGTTCGGCCGCCTGGTCGACCACGTGTTCACAGTTGTCCAGGACCAGCAGCAGCCGCCGATCGCGCAGCGCCTCGACGAGCCGCCGCAGGCCGCCCGCGGAGTCCTCGCGGATGTCGAGCGCGACGAGGACCGCTTCGGCCAGCGACGGCGTGTGCCGGTCAAAGGGGGCGAGTTCGACCAGCCACGCGCCGTCGGGGTGCGCGCCGGTCAGGTGCCGGGCGACCTCCAACGCCAGGCTGGTCTTCCCCACACCTCCCGAGCCGGTGAGCGTGACCAGCCTCGCCGTCTCCAGCAGGGCTCCTACCTCGGCCACCGCCTCGCCACGCCCGATCAGGCCGCTGACCGCGGCGGGCAGGTTCGTCGCCGGGCGCTCGGCTCTGCCGCTCAGCGCGGGGTCCTGCCGAAGGATCCTGGCGTACAGCTCGGCCAGCTCGGGCGAAGGGTCGAGCCCCAGTTCCTCGGCGAGTCGCTCGCGCAGCTCGCCGTAACTCGCCAGCGCCGCGCTCTGCCGTCCCGTCTGGTAGAGCGCCTTCATGTGGACGGCTCGCAGCCGTTCCCTGAGCGGGTGCCGGGCGACGAGTTCGGTCACCTCGACCGGGTCTCCGGCGGCGAGCCGTACCTCCGCGAGCGCCTCGGCGGCGGACAGGCGGGCCTCCTCCAGGCGTGCGATCGCGGGCTGCGGGAACTCGTAGTCGGCGAAGTCCGCGAAGGCGTCGCCACGCCACAGGTCCAGTGCCTCGGCCAGTCGCTCCTGGCTCACCAGCGCGGTGAAGCGCGTGGCGTCGAGTGCGTCTGGGCCGATTCGCAGGGCGTAGCCGGGGGCCTGCGAGACCACCAGGTTCTTGCCGCCGGGCTCGGCCTCCTCCAGCGCCCGGCGCAACTGCGAGACCCGTACCTGCAGGGCCGCCACCGGGTTGCCGGGCGGCTCGTCACCCCACACGTCGTCGACCAGCCGGTCGACGGACACCACTCGGCCCTCGTGGGCGAGCAGGTCGGCGAGCAGCGCGCGCACCTTGAGGCCGGGGATGGTGACGGCCTCTCCGCCGTCGGTCCAGGCTGTCACCGGTCCCAGTACTCCAAAGCGCATGTGACCGACCTTAAGGGCATGAAACGCCAGCCCATCCTTCAGATCCGACACGTTACGTCTGGTACGCAATTCATTACGTTCCGCGATATACGCGAGGTGGGAGATCCGTCGGGTCTCCATCCGAGCGAGAGGCAAAGCACGTGAAGATTCGAACGGCAGCGGTCTCAGGCGTCATATGTGCCGTCACACTCGCCCTTGCGGGCCAGGCGGCACCGGCCGGCGCCGCATCGTCGGCGGACACCTGTAGCCAGGCGGTGGCGCAGACCAAGCAGGATCTGCAGAACGTAGGCGCACCGACAAGCGCCACCAACTGGCAGGCCGTGCGCGCCGACGCGCAGAGGTTCCTCGACAGTCACCCTTGGGGCGGCTCCGGCACCGCAGCGCTCAAGCGGGACATCGCCGAACTGGACAGGCTGTGCGCGCCATAGAGCCACATATAGCCCGCAGCCCTCGACTGGCTCGCTAATTTGACATCCTTCTAAGTAGTGGTCATGATGGCCACTACTTAGACAAACTTCTATTCAGAAGCGGCTCGCAGGTCTGCGACACCGCCTGCCGGGCCTCCACAAGCCTGTCGATCCGCTACTCCACCCCGCGTACCCGGAGAACAGTCATGAGTGATGGTTGCTGCGGCACCGCCGCGATCGAGATCGAGCGGTTCACCGCCCAGGAGCAGACCGGTGGCCTGCCCGTCGTCGTGATCGGCGCGGGCCCCGTCGGCCTGGCCGCCGCCGCCCACCTGGCCGAGCGCGGCATCCACTTCCAGGTCCTGGAAGCGGGAGGGCAGGCCGCCTCGTCAGTCGCCCAGTGGGGGCATGTGCGGGTCTTCAGCCCGTGGAAGTTCGACATCGACGCCGCCGCGCACCGCCTCCTGGAGGCCGACGGCTGGACCGCGCCCGACCCGGACCGGCTGCCCACCGGCGCCGAGCTCATCGAGGACTACCTCGCCCCGCTGGCCAAGCTCTTCGGCTCCCGTGTGCGATTCGGCGCCAAGGTGAGCGCGATGAGCCGCCTCGGCTACGACAGGGTCCGCACCAACGGCCGTGACGACGCGCCCTTCCTCATCCGTCTCGACAGCGGCGAGGAACTGCGGGCCCGCGCCGTCATCGACGCCTCCGGCACCTACACCAGCCCGAACACCCTGGGCGCCGCCGGCCTGCCCGCCCACGGCGAGACGGGCCTCTTCGTCGACCACGCGCTGCCCGACGTGCTCGGCATCGACCGTGACCGCTTCCAGGGCAGGCACACCCTGGTCGTCGGCGCCGGCCACTCGGCCGCCACCACCCTGCTGGCCCTAGCCCAGTTGGAGGACACCCCGATCACCTGGGCCATCCGCGGTGGCAGCGCCGGCCGTACCTACGGCGGTGGGGACGCCGACGCGCTGCCCGCGCGCGGCGCGCTCGGCACCCGGCTGCGCGCCCATGTCGAGTCCGGCCGCATCCGCCTGCTGACCGGGTTCTTCACCCACCGCGTCAGCACCGCGGGCGATGGTGTCGAGGTGGTCAGCCGCGACCCGTCCGGCGCCGAGCAGACCGTGCTCGTCGATCGGATCGTCAGCGCCACCGGTTACCGCCCCGACCACTCCATCGCCTCGGAGCTGCGCCTGGACCTGGACCCGATCCTGGGCTCGACCAGGCGGCTCGCACCGCTGATCGACCCCAACCAGCACTCCTGCGGCACAGTGCCCGCCCACGGCGTCGACGAGCTGTCCCACCCGGAGACCGGCTACTACGCCGTCGGCGTGAAGAGCTACGGACGCGCCCCCACCTTCCTGATGGCCACCGGCTACGAGCAGGTCCGCTCGGTCGTCGCCGCCCTCGCGGGCGACTGGGAGGCCGCCCGCGAAGTCCGGCTCGACCTGCCCGAGACCGGCGTCTGCTCCGCCACCCTCGCCGAGGCCCAGGAGCAGCGCGTCGGCCTGGCCACCGGCGTCAGCGGCGGCCTGCTGTCCACCATCCCCGTCTCCCCCGAGGGCGATGGTTGCTGCGGCTGAACCGCGGGGCCGGCAGGGTGTCCACGTGAGCGAGACAGCCTCCCGAGGCCGGCGCATCGTCTCGGCCCTGGCCATCACCCAGACCATCGGCTACGGCGTCCTCTACTACGCCTTCTCCGTCATCCGGCCACAGCCGAGCCAACGCGCTGCTCGCGCTCACCATCGTCGCAGGCTTCGCCTCCGCCGTCTTCCTGCCGCTCACCGGCCTGCTAACCGGCCTGTACGGCTGGCGCCACGCCCTGGTCGTCCTCGCCGTCGTCTACGGCACGACCGCGATCCCGCTGCACGCCTTCGTTCTGCGCCGCCGTACCCGGGCGTCCGCCACGGTCAAGCCCGCCCAGCGGGCCGACCTGGTCAGAGCCGCGGTGCGGGCCCGGCCCTTCTGGCTGCTCGTGGCCGCCTTCACCGCCCACGGCGGCGCGGTCGCGCTGGCCTGCGCGATCGCGGCATTGGCTCTGACCGCCTATCACCGCCTGCCGTTTGGGCAGCCATCGAACGAAGGGGTTTCGCCGGAGCCAGAGCAGGAGATGTCGTCGTGAGCATCGTCAGTCGCGCATGTGGGCGGTCTCCCGTGAGAGGCCGCCCACGGGTGTTCAGGCCCAGGAACCCGGTGCGGACTGGGTGTAGCGCAGCAGGGACGCGTCCGCGCCGCGCGCGAACACCTCCAGGCGGCCGTCGGTGTTGGCGGCTGCCACCGGATCGCCGCTCAGGCTGCCGCCCAGGGACGACCAGCCGCTCCAGGCGGTGTTGGGCGCGGTCTGCCAGATGCGCATGAGGGAGTTGTCCGCGCCTCGGGCGAAGACCTCCAGCCGGCCGTCGGCGTTGGCGATGACGGCCGGACGCCCGACCGACCCGCCGAGGGAGGCCCAGCCGCTCCAGCCGGAGCCGCTGGAGGGGTCGAACCAGACGTGCTGGAGGGAGTTGTCGGTGCCCTGGGCGAAGACCTCCAGCCGGCCGTCGGCGTTGCGTCCCACGGCGGGCGGGCCAAGGATGCTGCCGCCGAGGGACTCCCAGTTACCGTTCCAGTTCGTCGTGGTGTCGGCCACGTTCGGTACTTGTGGAAGAGGGTGCCGCTGGTGCCGCGGACGAACACCTCCAAGCGTCCGTCCGTGTTGACCGCGACGGCCGGAGGCCCCGAGATGACGCCGCCGAGGGAGGCCCAGCCGCTCCAGCCGGAGCCGCTGGAGGCGTCCTGCCAGCAGTGGTAGAGCGCCCCGTCATTGCCGCGCGCGAACACCTCCAGGCGTCCGCTCTTGTTGACCGCGACCACGGGGTCGTTGATCACTCCGCCGAGGGAGGACCAGCCGCCCCAGGACCCGCCGGGCGTGTTCTGGTAGGAGTGGACGAGTGTGCCGTTGGTGCCGCGGGCGAAGACTTCCAGCCGCCCGTCGGGGTTCTTCCCCACGCAGGGGCCACCGTTGATCGTCCCGCCGCGCGGCTGCCAGCTCGCGAAGGCTCCGCCCGGCGTGGTCTGCGCAATGCTGTACGGCTGGCTGTCGCTGCCCCGCGCGAACACCTCCAGCCGTCCGTCCTGGTTGCGTGCCACCGCCGGGTCGAAGATCACCCCGCCCAGGGACTTCCATCTGACCTTCGCCCCGTAGATGGCCTGGATCCCCTGGATGTCGTCGTCGTGCAGCTCCCGCCGGGCCGAGGAGTAGTAGGCGTACATCACCGCCGCGGGGTTGGTGGAATGCGACAGCCCGAGCCCGTGGCCGAGCTCGTGCAGGGCCACCGAGGCCAGGTCGATGCCGCTCGCCGGGGTGTTCACCGACCAGTTCTCGGTCTCGTCGAAGTGGCAGTCGCCCGCCAGGTCCCCGCCGTTCGGCGGCGGGAAGAAGCAGTGCGCGAGCACCCCACTCGGCCCGTCGAAGCCGGATCCCAGGCAGTGCACGGCGCTGTACCAGCCGATCCGGATGTCGCCGCCCGCGGCGTTCTCCGCGAAGTTCAGGCCGCACACCGCGGACCAGCGGTCGAAGGCCGCCGTCACGGCGGCGCGCTGCTCGGCCGCAGTGAGGTCCGGAGTGGAGTTGTCGAAGCTGTAGGTCACCGTGGGGCCCGGCCACCGGTTGCCCTGGATCACGAACTGCTCGAACCCGTTGACGGGCTGGTCCGGGTGGCCGCACCGGCTCTCCTGTATGAGGGCGAGGGTCTCCTTGCCCAGTTCGCCGGTCTGCGGCAGGCCCTGCTGCTGCTGGAACTTCCGGACGGCCGCCACCATCCGATCGTCATAGCTCGAGACGTCCTCCGGATCGAACGGGACCACCGGGCGATGGAGCAGGTTGCCCGCCCTGATCTCCTCGTTCGGGAAGTACCCGAAGTACTTCAGATATCCGTAGAGCGCCTCGACCTCCGCTCCGCGGTCCCCTTTCCGCAGTTCCTTGTCCGGCTTCGGCTTGCGAGCTCCGGCCCGCATCCTGTTCTCGACGTTCTCGGCCATATCCGCACCCTTCCGTCCGGCAATCTCCGGCCGAGCGTGCGCCTTCTAAGGTGAAGGGTCCACCAGCCCGGAGGTATTGGCCGAATGTGGCCACGCGTCTGGCCGTGGTGGCGGTGAATGTGAAATTGGGCTCCCTTCATAACGTGATGTTTCAAGCGCTCAGTCGCCGGGTGGGTGAAGGACTCGACGAACCGATGATCGTCGCGGAATTCGTCACGGTCACACCGCCGAACTCGCACCTGCGGGGCGCTTCTTTGGCGTTCAATCGCGGGCGAATACCGGCCAGACCGGTGGCCGGGGAGCAGCGGTACAGCCGTGGGCGGTAAATCGCTCCATCGCTCCTCAAACCCGGGGGCCCTTGGCGGCTTGGCGGCGAGGGGGCGCCCGCCTGCGCTCACAGCGGTCCGCGTACACTCCGTTATGAACCGTTACCTCATGTAACGATGGCTGATTGGAGCGCCATGCGTCGCCTTCTCGTACTCCTTGCCCTGTCTGCCGCCACCTTCGGCGTCGCGGGCCCTGCGGCTGCCGCGTTCGCGGCCTCGGCATCCGCAGGGCCCTGCGACCACATCCCGCGCAACAGCTACCAATACGCCGACTGCATGGCCAACAACAGGTGGTTCTGAGCCGGGCGTGCAGCAGGTCCGGGCCGCATCATGGCTCGACTGAGGTGACCGTCGAGCCGGAGGGCAAGGCTCTGACCAGCCCAATGCCCCCTTGGACCTCGTCTTGTTTGATGGTTATCTCAAAGCCAGCCGTTGTCGGTTCTGCTGCGGAACGTCACCCTGTGGTGACAGTTCTGCGGTGAGCCTCGACGCAGGCATCTGCCGGAAACATCGTCACAAAATCCCCATGAAAAGGAGTTGGGGCAAGGAGGGTTCATGACCGATGAGGTCAGACTTACCCGACGCTCGATGCTCAAGCTGGCAGGAGCCTCCGCAGCCGCGTTAGCGGTTACCGCTGCCGCGGCAGTACCCGCTCAAGCAGCAGGTCAACAGGCTGTAGGTCCGCCAGGCACATGTGGCCGGTGCGCCGCGCTGTTCTTGCCGATCGGTTACCAGACTGGGGGCTGCCCGGCAGGTGGTCTGCATCAGCCGTTGGGGTGGATGTTCTCGGCCCAGTTCAACACCGGCGGGGATCCCCACTGGCAGACCGAGTGGCGGCGCTGCACGAAGTGTCACTCGATGTATTTCGAGGGGTACCCCGACCCCGACGGCCGATGCTCACAAGGCGGCGACCACACCTACTCGGCCGCGGAGGACAAGAACTATGTCCTACGTCACGATGTTGGGGAACCTCCTTGGACTCAGATGAACTGGCGGTTCTGCGGGAAAAACCCTCAAGGCTGCTTCACCCTTTTTTATGACGGTGACGCCAATTTCAAAGGTGTCTGCCCCTTGAGTGGGGGGCACTCAGCCGCCGGCTACAACTTCGCCCTATCCGTTGTTTCCTACAACCCGTATACACCGCCTTGGCCCTAGTGCGGCGGCTCAGGCAGGAAGCAGTTTCTCGATGAGTTTCTCGATCCTGGCGCGGATCTCGTCGCGGATCGGGCGGACCGCCTCGATACCCTGCCCTGCGGGGTCGTCGAGTTTCCAGTCCTCGTACCGCTTGCCGGGGAAGATAGGGCAGGCGTCACCGCAGCCCATGGTGACGACCACGTCCGATTCCCTGACCGCGTCGATGGTGAGGATCTTGGGCTGCTCGCCGGTGATGTCGACACCCGCCTCGCTCATGGCCTCCACGGCGACCGGGTTGATCCGGTCGGCGGGGGCCGAGCCCGCGGAGCGTACCTCGATGCGGTCGCCCGCGAGATGGGTGAGCCATCCGGCGGCCATCTGCGAGCGACCGGCATTGTGCACGCAGACGAACAGGACGCTGGGCTTGCCGGGCACGTTCTCACTCATGGGTGCTCTCCTCGGTGAACAGGCGGCGGCCCCACAGGCTGACGTAGACCAGGGCGACCAGCACGGGGACCTCGATGAGCGGGCCGACCACTCCGGCCAGCGCCTGGCCTGAGGTGACGCCGAAGACGCCGACCGCGACGGCGATGGCCAGCTCGAAGTTGTTGCCCGCCGCGGTGAAGGCGAGGGTGGTGGTGCGGTCGTACGGCAGGCCGATCGCGCGTCCGGCCAGGAACGAGCCACCCCACATGAGGAGGAAGTAGGCCAGCAGCGGCAGCGCGATCCTCGCCACGTCGCCGGGCCGGGAGGTGATCGTGTCGCCTTGCAGGGCGAAGAGGATGACGATGGTGAACAGCAGTCCGTACAGCGCGATGGGGCCGATGCGGGGCAGGAAGCGGGTCTCGTACCAGTCGCGGCCCTTGGCGCGTTCGCCGAGGCTGCGCGACAGGTAGCCCGCGACTAGCGGGATGCCGAGGAAGATGAGCACGTACTGGGCGATGTCCCAGGCGGACACCTGCAGCGCCGACTGCGGCAGGTCGAGCCAGCCGGGCAGCAGTTCCAGGTAGAACCAGCCCAGGGCGGCGAAGGCGACCACCTGGAAGATCGAGTTGATGGCCACGAGGACGGCGGCGGCCTCGCGGTCGCCGCGGGCCAGGTCGTTCCAGATGAGCACCATGGCGATGCAGCGGGCCAGGCCGACGATGATCAGACCTGTGCGGTACTCCGGCAGGTCCGGCAGGAGCAGCCACGCCAGCGCGAACATCAACGCGGGGCCGGCGATCCAGTTCAGCACCAGCGAGGCGATCAGCATGCGGCGGTCGCCGGTGACGGTGTGCAGGCGGTCGTAGCGGACCTTGGCCAGCACCGGGTACATCATCAGCAGCAGGCCCAGGGCGATCGGCAGCGAGACCTCCCCGATCTTGACCGCGTCCAGCGCGGTGTTCAGCCCGGGTACCAGGCGGCCGAACAGCAGCCCCGCAGCCATGGCCAGGCCGATCCACACCGGCAGGAGCCGGTCCAGGCTGGAAAGCCCGCCGATCACCGGTGTCCGCCTGGCCGCGAGCCGGGTGGGAGTTGTGGGCATGGGGCTTCCTCAGGCGGTGGCGGGCGTGTTCAGCAGGGCCGACAGTTCGCCGAGGGTCTCGGGGACCAGGCGGTAGTAGACCCAGGAGGCGCGCCGCTCGGAGGTGAGCAGGCCGACATCCTTGAGCACTTTCAGGTGGTGGCTGATGGTCGGCTGCGACAGCTCGAACGCGGCGGTGATGTCACAGACGCAGACCTCGCCGCCCTGACGGCTGGCGACGATGGACAGGATGCGGAGCCGTACCGGATCGCCGAGCGCCTTGAACACTCTGGCGATCCCCGCGGCCCGCTCGGCGTCCAACGGCTCGCGCATCAGCGGCGGACTGCACTCCAGGATCTCCATCGCGGCCCTCCTGCATAGATGAGTATCGAACTCGACCTCTCTCTATATTGACACATGTCTATCTGTGCTTGGGCACGGATGTGGCGTTGATCTCAGGTAACACACCGGCTCGCCGGGCGGAGAGGCTGCCGTCCTGGCAGGTGGGCGGCCCGGTTGATCACTTCGCGGGTCCCGGCCGGGCGATGGCGTGGTCAGTGCGTCGAGCCCTGCCCTCTGGCGTCGGAGGCCAGGGGCAGCGGGGCGAGCGGCAGGGTTCTCTCCCTCGGTACGCCGAGGGCGACCAGCGCGGGCGCGGCGACACCGCCTTCTACGCGGTGGAGCGCGAGTTCGAGGACATCGAGGCCGTCATCAACGAGGCGGGCGGGGCGGCGCACCTGTACGGAACCTCCGGCGGCGGCATCATCGCGCTGGAAGCCGCCGCTCACGGGCCATCGCCCCCGCACTCGCGGCCTTCTTACCCAGGTCCACATGAGCAGGATCGTCGCCCAGTTCCTCGTGTCCGTGGGCGGGGCCGGGGATCGGTCCCGCGCCCGGCTGCGGATGGCGGGGGCGCGTAGCCGAGTGGCGGGTCTCAGAGATCAAGCACGCTCCCCCTCCGGATCTACAGGAGGAAGCGGTGACCGGCTCGCCGCCTGCCGTGCCGCCGGTCTGGCCTGAGGGCCGGCCGGCGGCGTGGCGGCGGGCGTGGGTCAGTCCAGGACCCGGATGCTTCCGACGGTGTGTCCCATCGAGAGCTCGTGGGACTCCACGGGCCAGTAGACCCGGGTCCGGCAGAAACCGTCGGGGAACATCAGGATGCGGCCGTCGGTGCCGTTCATCACGACCGAGTCGGGTCCGGTGGCCGGGTAGCAGCCCGGCTGGGGGTCGACGTACTCCTGGTGGTCGGACGTCGAGTACAAGATCAGCGTCCCGGCGGCAGCGGAGGCCGGGGTGACGCTGGTGAGGCTCAGGGCGCCGGCGGCGGCCAGAATGGCGAAAGATGCGGCGAGACGCATGATCGAACTCCTATAGGTCGACTACAGAGAGAACACTCTGCGCAGTTATTTGACCACAAAAAGTGACGCACAGTGGTGACGCAGGGCCCCGTTGCGCATCACTCCGCAGGGTCTCCCCTATCGACGATCATGCCTCTACCTGCGGCGCCGTCGCCGCCGCAGGCCGACGACGGCAAGGGGACCGCCCGGTGTGGCGGCGTGTCCACCCCGGCCGATCTGCACGAGATGATCCACATCGCCATGGGCAGTCCGTGAATCGGCGACCCTTCGAGGTGCCCGCCTACTCCCCCTTCGCCGCACGGAGTGAGTAGATCAGCGGGACGCTCGGCTGGCCTGTAGGGAAGCGGTAGCGGCCGGCGTCCTGTTCGAGGGCCGGGAAGTGGGCGAAGAGGGTGAAATCGTGCTCGTGGAGGAACTCCAGGCGGAGACCGGCCGCTATCAGAGCACTGACGACATCGCCAAGGCCGTGCCGCCATTCGACCGTTACGTTCGCGGTCATTGCGGCGCTGCGGTCGGCATAGGTGTCGGGCTCGTCCCAGACGGTCGGATCGCGCCGGAAGTAGTCGGCCTCGATGGTGCGACCGTCCTCAGAGAGGATGTCGGCATACGGGTGGAACTCGGCCAGGTAGAGGAAGCCGCCCGGAGCGACGAGGGCCGCCGCCGTCTGAGCCCAGCGGTCGATGTCCGGAAGCCAGCACAGGGCGCCCAAACCGGTGTAGACGATGTCAAAGGTCTGCCCGTCGAGCGCGCGGACGGCGTCGTAGACGTCAGCGGTGACGAAGCGGGCCTTGGTCGCGCCTATCTGCTGGGCGAGTCCACTGGCCACGTCCACGGCCGGCTCGGAGAAGTCGAGCCCGGTGACGGTGGCTCCACGGCGGGCCCACGACAGTGTGTCCAGCCCGATGTGGCACTGCAGGTGAAGCAGGGTCTTGCCGTCGACATCTCCGACTTCGGCAAGCTCGAAGTCGCGGAGTACGTCCTTGCCTGCGACAAAGCCGGGCACATCGTAGAAGTCGCTTGCCGTGTGGATCGGGACACGCTCATCCCAGTTTGCACGGTTAGTCACACGCCAGTCAGAGGCTGTCATGAAGGGCTACGGTAGCCAAACGCGCACATGAGGCTCACAACCTTTTAGTGAGAGGGCGACGGCCAGGACCGGGTGCCACACCGAGCGCGGCGGGCGCAGGTCGGGCGGGCAGACGGCTTGGGGGATTCCTCAGCGTCGGCGCGCGCACGGCTGGTACCACGTCAACAGCGACTGGGCTGTCCTGGAGCCGGTCGACGCCCGCGCCCACCATCCTGCGCGTACGGCTACAGCCCGCGGAAGGCGCCGACGCCGACCGCGTCTGGCAGAGCGCGCGCGACAAGGGCGTCCATCTGCTCACCGAGCACAAGGTCGGCGAGGTCGCGCTGGAACGCGCGGAGGAGCCACCACAGCAGTCACCGGGCGGCAAATACCGCAGAGTCATCCCCCTCCTGGACACGCCGTAACGATGTCGGGTTTCACGCGCGAGGTGAGAAGATCCCGCCCATGAACACCCATGACCTTGCTGTCCGAGTCGGCACCACTGTAGATGCGGACGCCCTTGTGGCCCTCGACCCGGTGGCGAGATCCGATGGTGGTCAGCGGCGCAGCAGCGTTGAACGTTGGTGTCGCGAGGGATCGGTCCTTGTCGCTGACACTCCGGTCGGGCCGGTCGGCTACTGCGTCGTGGAGTACACCTTCTTCGAGCAGGGCTTTGTGGCGATGCTCATGGTGGCCGAGTCCGTCCGAGGTCACGGCATCGGCGAAAGGCTTCTGCGCGCCGCAGCGGCTTCGTGCTTGACCGCGAAGCTGTTCACCTCGACCAACTTGTCCAACCAGCCCATGCAGCGGCTACTCCAGCGGCTCGGCTGGCGATCGGTCGGAATGCTCCACGGCCTCGATGACGGCGATCCCGAGGTGTTCTACCTCTGCGCCTCTCAGCCTCGATAGAGGTCATTCTCGGCCTGGACTCCGCCCCAGTCACGTAACGCGCTCTAACAAAGCGTTATACGGGCGGCATATGCGGAGGGGCACGGAGGCTGGTGCGTGCACATGGTTCCTTCCTAAAAGACCTTTGCTCGTGGTCACTGTCGGACACTCACAGCTGGAGCCGGCCGAGGACGGCCGAGGCGAGTGCCGCGTCGAGCGCTCCGACACCGGTGAGGTCGGCGACCGTGATCGCCGTGTCCGGCCGGTCGACGGACGCTTTGAGCAGCAGGCCGACCGCGATGTCGCCGTCCTGGGCGGCGGCCCCGGCGCGGACTGCGTGGCCGAAGTCGCCATGGTCGAGGCACTGGGCGTGGTCGTCGGTCGCGATGAGGTGTGCGCGGTGAAAGAGCGCCGGTGGCAGCTCGTTCTTGTGCGGCATGTCCGTGCCGATGCCGGTCACGTGCGCGCCCTCGCGAACCTGGGCGGCATCCAGGACGGGGGCCGTTGCCGGAGTCGTGGTGATGATCATGTCGGCGGCGGTCGCCTCTTGTGCCGATGCGGGTCGGGCGTGCAGGCCGCTTGCGTTGAGCTCGTCGCACAGGGCGTCGGCTCTTTGCGGATTACGGCCGTGGACCAGCACCATGCTGACCGGGCGGAGCTTGGCCAGCCAGGACACCTGGAGGCGGGCCTGTTCGCCGGTGCCGAAGACGGCCAGTGTGACGGCACTGGGCCGGGCCATGGCATGGGTGATCAACGCGCCCGCGGCGGCGGTGCGCCAGGCGGTCAGCAGACCGCGGTCATCGAGGAGCGCGCGTACTTGCCCGGTGCGGGCGCTGACGACGCAGACCAGGCCGTGGTTGGACGGAAGGCCGAGGCGGGGGTTGCCGTAGAAGCCGGTCGCGATCTTGACGGTGAAGTCGGTGGCGCCGGTGATCCACCCCGCTTTGACGTGACAGTCCCCCTCGGCTTCGGGGAAGTCCATGTGCAGCGGCGGCGGCACGATCGTGCGGCCTTCGGCATGAGCGATCAGCGCGTCACGGATGGTGTCGAGGACCAGCTGCGACGTGGCGGCCTTCGTGATGGCGGCCGTGTCGAAAACGGGGAGAGTCATCGGCGCGCTCGCATCCACTCGGCGAAGGCGGCCAGGCCTTCTTCCGGGTTGTGGCGGCCGATGCCGATGCGGAAACGGTCGGCGGGGGTGGCGGTGAGTTCGGAGCGGTAGATGCTCGCCGGCAGCAGCAGGACGCCGGCTTCCTCCACCAGGCGGGTGCAGAGTTCCTCCACCCCGTCGGCGCCGAGGTAACGGGGGTAGGCGACACATCCGCCGTCCGGCGCCTGCCACTCGAAGTCGTCTGCGAACTCGGCGAAGAACTCATCGAAAGCCGGCAGGTTGGTCCTGATCAGGGCCCGGTTGCGCTCCAGGATCGTCTCTCTGGCCTTCAGCGCGATGCGGGCCAGGACCTCGCTCGGCGCGGAGTTGCAGATGGTGGTGTAGTGCTTGGCCCGCTCCAGGCGCGAGCGCAGCGCGCGGTCGCGGCAGGTTATCCAGCCGATGCGCAGCCCGGGCAGGCCCAGGGACTTCGAGGTCACGTTCAATGACAGTGCGCGCTCGGACAGGTCGGCGGCTTGCGGCAAGGTGCGGGCCGGGTCGCGCTCGAGGCCGCGGTAGACCTCGTCGCTGAACAGATGGATGCCGCGCTCGTCGCACAGGCGGGCCAGCGCGGTGAAATCGGCGGCGTCGATGACCTTTCCCGTGGGGTTGTTGGGGAAGTTCACCGAGACGACCCGGGTGTTCGGCCGGATCGCCGCCGCCACCTGGTCGAGGTCCAGGGCCCAGTCCTGGTCCGCGGCGAGAGCCACGCCGGTGACCTCGCACAGCGCCAGCGGCACGGTCTCGGCGGATTGGTAGTTCGGGGTCACCACCACCGCGTGGTCACCCGCGTCGAGCAGGACGTTCATCGCCAGGTAGAGGGCTTCCTCGGCGCCCGCGAAGCAGATGACGTCGTCTGCGTCAGCGCGCTCGTACGTCTGGGCGATCGCCTCACGCAGGGCCGGGTCGCCGAAGGTCTCGGTGTAGCCCAGAGACAGGTTCTCGAAGGCGTCGCGGTCCTTGTCGTCGGCCAGCCCGAGCAACTCGCTGAGCGTCATGGTCTGGACGTCGGAGGCGGTCAGGTGGTGGCGGGCGGTGAACTCCCAGCGGGAAAAGTACGTCTCCAGCCGGAAGTCGGGCAGCCGGGTCATGGTTGTCAGTCCTTTGCGCTTGGTGCTCTGAGCTCGGCCAGCAAGCCGTAGACGGTGGACCGGGACACCCGCAGCGCACCAGCGACGACCGGGACGGCGCGGCGCACCGCGAACACCCGGACCTCATCCATCCGGCCGAGGATGGCCAGGCGGTCCTGGCGGGTCATGCGTTCGACCGGGCGACCCGTTTCGCGGACATGGCTGCCGATCACATGCTGGATGCGCTCGTACCAGTCCTGCTCGAACAAGGGCTCGGGACGCTGCACGGTCGGTGCGCCGAAGGCGGACAGGACCGCCGCGGCCTGTTCCAGTGGTGTGCGGTCGAGATTGATGCACAGCACCGCCGACGGCCGGTCCTGCGCATCCCGCAGGACCGCGCTGACCGATGACAGACGACGGCCGTCCGCGATCAGTTTCTCGTAGGGCCCGTACACGTCCTGCGCCGACGGGTCGAGCTCGTCCAGTTCGCCGAGCAGCGAAGGATCCCCCGGGCCGCGGGAGCCCATCGGGTTCCAGATCTCCAGGACCCGGTCGGTCTCCGGATCATGCAGGACGACCTCGGCGTACGGGCCGAGCAACAGCGCGACGGCCTGGCACACCGGCGCCCATGTCCGCACACGAGGGTCTCGACCCGCATCCACTTTCCGCATCTTTGGACTATACATCCAGCTTGGACAAAGAGTCCAAATCTTTCAGGCGCCGTCGCAGAGTGCCGCGCTTTGGCGCGTGGCGAGGTGTGCCTGGCGTCGGGTGGTCAGGAGGTGGGTCAGCAGAGCCAGGGCGGCCACGGCTGCGGCGGCCCAAGGGAGAGCGGACGCGGGCAGTCCTGCGGAGATGGCGGCCCCGCCCAAGCCGGAGCCGGCCGCGCTGCCCAGGTAGAGGGCCGAGTTGTTCATCGCCACAGCCACCGGGCCGCGCCGCTCCCCGCCCAGGTCGAGCAGTCGTTGCTGCTGCGGCACCTGCAGTGCCCACCCGGCGGCGCCCCATACGAGCAGCGGCACCGCCGCCGCGGGCGCCGAAGCGTGCGCGAACACCGGGAGCAGGGCCTGGGTGAGCAGCAGCGTCGCCAGGATGACGACGACCAGCCCGGACGCGCGGCCGTACCGGTCGACGATGGGCCCGATGGCCAGGCTGCCCAGCACCCCGCCGATGCCCCAGGCCCACAGATAGGGCGTCACGCCGTGGATGCCGCCCGCGTCCTCGAGCACCGGCGCGAGGTAGGTGTAGAGCCCGAGGCTGGCCACCGCGGCCAGGAACGACACCATGGCCACGGCGCCGATCCGCCGGTCGACCAGCACCGCCAGCCGTTCCCTGGCGGAGGCGACCGGGCCCGTCGACGCCGAGGGCAGCAGGGCGTACACCGCGACCGCCACCACCGCGCCCAGTGCGGTGATCAGCCACATGGTGGCCCGCCAGCCCGCTTGTTCGGCGAGCAGCACGCCGAGCGGGACGCCGAGCACGGTCCCGGCGCTCATCCCGCCCATGACCAGGCCGAGCGCCCGGCCGCGAGACCGTGAAGGCACCAGTTCGGCCGCCGCGGCGCTGGCTTGGGAGGAGTACAGCCCGGCGCCCACACCGGCGATCACGCGCGCGGCGAGGAGCAGCGGCAGGCAGGACAGTACGGCGGTCAGAGCGTTGGCCGCGGTGAACACCGCCAGCGCGAGCACCAGCACGGTCCGCGAACGCGCGGCGGCCAGGGCGGTGGCGAACAGCGGGGCCGCGATCGCGTAGGCGAGGGTGAAGGCGGTCACGGTCTGCCCGGCCACCGCGATCGTCGTGCCGAGGTCGGCGGCCATCACGGGCAGCAGTCCGGCCATCACGTACGCGTCCAGGCCGAGGGCGAACGCGCCCGTGGCCAGGACGAGGACTTTGCGCATCATGCGGCGGAGCGTAGGAAGCGCTCAGCGGTGAAGGGAAATGCGCCCGACGCTGGATTTATGCTTGTGAAGCATGGATGGCGTTGAGCTGCGGCATTTGCGGGCCTTTATGGCGGTGGCGGAAGAAGGCGGGTTCTCCTACGCGGCCGCCCGCCTGCAGCTGGGGCAACCGGTGCTCTCCCGGACCATCCGTGCCCTGGAGGAGGCCGTGGGTGCCCGGTTGTTCGACCGTACAACGCGGCGGGTCGAACTGACGGAGGCGGGGCGGCGGCTGCGCGAGGACCTGGCGGGCCTGCTGCCGCGTCTGGACGAGGCGCTGCGCGCGCCCTGCGCGGGCTCTCTGGTACGGCTCGGCTTCACCTGGCTGCTCCCGGATGGCTGGCCCCGGGTGAGTCAGGCGTTCGAGACGGTCACCGGCGCGAGAGTGCGGCTGGTGCGCAGGGACACCCCGCTGGCCGGGCTCGACACCGGTGACTGTGACGTGGCGGTGCTACACGGCGAGCACCCCAACGGCCACCTGCTGCGGCATGAGGCCAGGGTGGCCGCCGTCGCCAGGAGCTCTTCCCTGGCCAGGCGGCGGGTGCTGCACTGGGCGGAGCTGCCGGAGTGGCCGCTGGTGGCCAACACGCTGACGGGCACGACCACACCCGATCTCTGGCCGGAGGGCCGCCGTCCGACCATCCGGTGCACGGCCGACAATTTCGACGAGTGGCTGGAGGCTGTCGCCGCGGGCCACGGAGTCGGGGTGGCGCCCGAGTCGGTGCGCCGCTACTCGCATCCGGACATCCGTTACATCAAGCTCAAGAACGCGCCACCGGCGCCCTTGATGATCGTCTTCCCGGCCAAGGACGCCCATCCGCTGGTCACCCGCTTCGTGGAGATCGCCCGCGGCATTCTCAGCGAGGCGGCCGGAGAGTCGATGCGCGCGGATCATCCAGGGCCGCCCGGGGAGATCAGTCCGGTCTCGTAGGCGAGTACCACGGCCTGGACGCGGTCGCGGAGGCCGAGTTTGGACAGGATGCGGGTGACGTGGGTCTTCACCGTGGTCGCGCTGAGGGTCAGCCGATCGGCGAGTTCGGCGTTGCTCAGGCCGGTGGCGAGCAGGCGCAGCACCTCGAGTTCGCGTGGCGTCAGCTCGGACAGGTCACGGTGGAGGGTGGCCTTCGCGTCGTCGCGGCGGGCGAAGCGTTCGACCAGACGGCGGGTGATCGTCGGCGCGAGCAGGGCGTCGCCGGAGCGCACCAGCCGTACCGCGGCCACCAGGTGTTCGGGCGTGACGTCTTTGAGCAGGAAGCCGCTGGCGCCCGCGGTGAGGGCGGCGTACACGTACTGGTCGAGGTCGTAGGTGGTCAGGATGAGTACGCGGGTCTCGTCCGCGCCGCCGGTGAGGATCCGGCGGGTGGCTTCGAGGCCGTCCATCCGCGGCATCCGGATGTCCATGAGGACGACGTCGGGTCTGGTGCGCCGGACGGCCGCGACCGCCTCGGCTCCGTCGGCCGCCTCGGCCACCACGTCGATGCCGTCGGAGGCGAGGATCATCCGGAACCCGGTGCGCACCAGCGCCTGGTCGTCGACGATGACGACGCGCGGCGGCGGGGTCACGCGGCCGTCCACGGGAGCCGGGCTCTGAGCCGGTATCCGCCGTCGGTTCTCCGTCCGGCGTCCAGGGTTCCGCCGTACAGGGCGAGCCGCTCGCGCAGCCCGATGAGCCCGCGGCCCTCGCCGGTCCGCGACGGCCGGAGCCCGCCGAGCTCGTCGCCGGTCCGCGAGGGGCCTCCCGCCACCCCGCCGGTGTCGGTGACCTCGATCTCCAGCCAGTCGCCGTGGTGGCCGATCTCGACGGACGCCGTCGCGCCGGCCGCGTGCTTGATCGTGTTGGTCAGGGCTTCCTGGACGACGCGGTAGGCGGCCAGGTCGACTCCGGGAGGCAGAGGGCAGGCCGGGGGCGACAGCGTGACGCTCACCGGTATCCCGGCGGCGCGTACCCGTTCGACGAGGGTGTCGAGCTGCTCGAGTCCGGGTTGCGGTTCGAGCGTGTCGCCGGGGCGCTCGCTCTCCGGCCCGGCGAGCAGGCCCATGACGTGACGCAGTTCGGCCATCGCGGCCCGGCCGCTGGCTTCGACCGCGAGCAGGGCCTGCTCCGACTCCTGGGGCGCCGCCTTCATGACCCTGCGGGCCGCCCCGGCCTGGATCAGCATCACGCTCACATTGTGGGTCACGACGTCGTGCAGTTCGCCGGCGATCCGGGAGCGCTCCGCCTCGACCGCCCTGCGCGTGGCCTCCTCCTGGGACAGCCGCAACGCGGCGAGCCGGTGCCGCCCGGCCCTGAGCTGCTCCTGCCAGAACCGGACCAAGCTCGCCGCGACGCCGGCGCTGAGCAGCACGACGAACGGCCCCAGCCAGCTCGGCAGCCCTGGGGCGCCGTCTCGGAAGGCGAACCCGGCCAGCACGGAGGCGAGCGCCAGACCGGCTACCGCCGGCACCCGGTCGCGGCTGTAGGCGACGGCGCCGTAGGCGGCGATGGCGCAGGTCAGAACGGTGATCCAGGTCGCGCCCGCGGCTGCCACCAGTGCCGCGGACAGCACCACGCAGAAGGTGATGAGCGGATACCGGCGCCTCGCCGCCAACGGCAGCGCCGTCAGCGCCACCAGGACCATGGGCGGTTCGTAGTCCGGAGGGCCGATGCTCGGCGGTGCGGAGAGCGGGAACAGCACAGGCTCGATCATGTACCGCGTCTGCTCGCCGAGGAGCGGGTCACCGCCGGTGAGTCGCACCGCCGCGACCACCGCGGCGACGGTGAGCACGATCGCGAGCACCCCGTCGGCGACGAGCGCTCCGCGCGACGGCCTGGCGGGCTTCCGCTCCGGGCGCAGCACGTCGAGCACGTACTGCCGCCACAGCCGTCGTTCGTCTGTTTCCACTGGCACATTGTCACGGCTGCGCGCTTCGGCCACATCCGCCTCAGTGACCAGGCTCATGTCCCCGGGGTGTACATCGCGGGGATGACACCCCGGCCGGGTCCTCCTTGGGAGGTATCCGATGTCGGCGCGATGGCCGACGCGCGTGAACGCCGGCCGCGCCTAGCTTCGTTCACGTCATCAGGCCGCGGAGGCGGCCCTCCCGACCGGAAGAACGGACACTCCATGGGCCATGTGACAGAGCCGAAGAGCGCACCGGCGCACCGGAACCCGATCCTCCATGGCGGCCTCGCCGCGGTGCTCGCCGTCATGGCGTCCGCCTCCTGCGCATCCGCTCCCGCCCCCTCCGCGTCTCATGCCGCCGCCGCTTCGGCCGCGCCGGGCAAGGCGCCGTCTCTGCCCAAGCCGACCGGCCCCCATCCGGTCGGCACCACCTCCCTGCATCTGAAGGACCTCTCCCGCCCCGACCCCTGGGTCCCTACGGCGAAAGCGCGGGAGCTCATGGTCTCCCTGTGGTATCCGGCGAAGTCTCCGGGCGGGCGGCGGGCGCCGTACGTGACGCCGAAGGAGTCGGAGCTGATCCTGAGAGGCGGGCGGATATCCGGCGTGCCGGCCGACGCGCTGAGCAGGATGCGGACCAACGCGTTCACCGACGCGAAACCGGCGGGGAGTAGGCGCGGTCTGCCCCTGGTGGTGCTCTCCCCCGGCTTCGGCATGCCGCGCGGCTCACTGTCGGCCCTGGCCGAGGATCTGGCGAGCAACGGCTACGTGGTCGCCGGGATCGATCACACGTATGAGAGTTTCGCCACGACCTTCCCCGACGGCCGGGTCACCACCTGTGTCGCGTGCGGGGCCGAAAAGAACGAGGAGTTCGGTAGGAAGGGGGTGGGGAGCCGGGCGGCCGACGTCTCCTTCGTCCTCGACGAGCTGACCGGGGCACGCCCGAAGTGGACGGGCGCCCCCCTGATCGACCCGTCCCGGATCGGGATGGCGGGTCACTCCGTCGGAGGCGCGAGCGCGCTGGCCGCCATGGTGAAGGACGAGCGGGTGCGCGCCGGGATCAACATGGACGGCACCACCTTCGCCCCGATCCCGAAGAGCGGGCTGTCACGGCCGTTCCTGTTCCTGGGCCAGCAGGCGATGCACAAGCCGGGAGACGAGGACCCCACGTGGGAGCGGGACTGGAAACGCCTGACCGGCTGGAAGCGCTGGCTCGTGGTGACCGGCGCGGAGCACGCCTCCTTCACCGACATCTCCCTGCTGGCCGACCAGCTCGGCATCGCCCACGGCGCCGGCCTGTCCGGGGCCCGCTCCTTGGAGATCACCCGCGGCTACACCCTTGCCTTCTTCGACCTGCACCTGCGCAAGAGGCCGCACCCCCTGCTGGACAAGCCGTCGACGCGCTACCCCGAGGTCACGTTCTGCACGCCGAAGACGAAGACCTGCGAGTAGGTCACCCGCGATCGGGCAGGTCCCGGCCGGCTTCCTCTTCCAGCCACGCGACGATGTGCTTCGCGTAGCTGTCGGCGCTGGCCATGGGCTTGCCGCCGAGTTCGAGAACCGCGACGAGCTGGTTGACGCCGAACGTCCTCTCCCAGACCCGGGCCCGCCGGTAGGTGTCGCCGTCGACGGCCTGGCGCAGGGTGTCCCAGCCGTGCCACCCCATGAAAGCGGCGTCGATCGCCGGGTCGAACAGGTGGGCCCGGTCCCAGTCGAGGACGCCGATCAGCTTGCCGTCCTCACTCCAGTGGACGTTGCCGCCGACGAGATCGCCGTGAACGAGCGAATCCGGAACCGGTTCCAGGGCCAGCGCCTCCTCCAGGCGCCGCCGGCCTTCCTCGCGCCACTTCTCGGGGAAGCGCGGGATGACCTCCTCGGCCAGGATGCCGGCCCAGCTGTCAGCACCCTCGTACCTGCGCGGCACGGCCAGCAGGGCCCGCAGGTCCGGGGGGACGGGAAACTCCCGCAAAGCCCCGAGCAGTTCGCCGATCTTGGCCGGATCGCCTTCGCCGTCGCGCAGTCCGGCGCCGTCGATCCACGACACGGCGACGGCCGCACGATCGCCGAACATCGTCACCGGTGTCAACGGCTCGGGCACCGCGAACGGCAGCCCGCAGGCCGCGATCACCCGCAGCAGTTCGGTACGGCGCGGCAGGGCCTCCGCGCCCGACGGCCGCCGACTGATCCGCACAGCCGCGACACCGGGAAGCAGGACGACGTCGTGGATCCCGCCCCGGGCGAGCCTCGCCGCGCCGAGCGGGGCGCCCGGCACGAGCGCGTCGGCCATCTCCAGCAGGTCGGCGGGTACTCGGTCACTCATATGTCGGAGGCTTCCTTCGGCTCGCACGGGGGACGGTGGCCCCTCGTTGCGGGACTAAATGGGGCGCGGCGTCCGACACTATAGGTCAGTGGATTCCTCAGAAGTGCCTCTCCTCCCGCCCGTACGGCTGGCGCCCGCGGCCGAACTCGCCGCGGCCGTCCGCGCCGCCCCGCTGGCCGCCGACCTGATCCGCCTCGGCCGCTGGGCCACGTCCATGGGCGCGCCGGTGACCTCCGAGGCCGTGCCCGGCTTCGGCCACGACGCGGACTGGTTCTGGGCGCTGGCCACGGGGACGGCCTTCCTCGACCTCGACGACGCCGAGACCGCCGCCACACCGGGCCCCGCGCTGACGCGCCTGCTGGACGGCGCCGACGACCTGGTGCTCGAGGTCTGGACGGACGTCTGCTACGCCGTCCTGCACCCCGAGGAGCTGGGCGGGGAGACGACGGGGTTGCCGCTGCTGCAGTTGTTCGCGCTGCGGGTGCCGATGGAGGCGGCCGAACTGCCCGGCCACGAGCCGCTGCAGGCGCTGGGCCTGGTCGAGCGGCGCGGTGACCGGGTCGCCCTGACCCCGCTCGGCCTGTGGGCGGGCCGGGAGTACTTCTACGACATGACCGGCCAGGACGTGCCCGAGGTGGGCTCGCTGGCCGACGCCGACGCCGCGACGCTCCTGTACTCCCTGCGCTGCTACCCCGCGCCCGAGCAGGCGGAGGAGCTGGCCGGGTGGCTGGCGGGCCGCGAGCCGGGCGAGGCGGCCGGGCAGGTCGCCGCCGCGCTGGCCGAGGTGAGCCCGCTCAGCCGGGCGATCGGCCTCAGCCTGCTGGCCGACGACCTCGGCGAGGAGGGCCGTACCGCCCTCGACGGCCTGCTGGAGGTGCCCAGACTGGGGGCGCTGGTCTCCACGCGGCTCGACGCCGAGGCTTCAGCAGTGCACGACAGCGGGGACGTGGCCTGGGTGCTCACCGACATGGCCGCCTCCCTGATCGAGTTCGGCGGAGCGCCCGAGGAGATCCTGGCCGAGCTCAACCCCGGCGGGCAGGCGGCGGAGCTGGCCGACATGGTGGCGATGCTGGCCGTGGGCGACCACGAGGACACCGGGCACGTACTGGCCTTCATGATCGAGCACCATCCGGACAAGTCGGTGACGTTCGCCGCGCGCAAGGCCCTGCGGCGGCTGCGCGGCCTGGCCGACGAGCGGCCGGGCGCCCGGGGGCGCAAGCCGAGGAAGCCCAAGCGGCGGAGGTAGAGTCACCTGCGATGACCAAGCACATGATCTCCCACCAGAGCGGCGGCCTGCTCGGCGACAGCTTCGCCTGCGACTGCGGCACCGTCCTCGCCGACCGGGTCACCGCCGAGCTGCACGCGATGGAGAACAACCGCTGCACGGCCTGCCTCGGCACGGCCACGGAGCCGGTGGTGCCGGACTTCGCCCGCGAGTGCCCGTCGTGCGCGGGCACGGGCAGGCGCCGCGAGCAGATCGTCTGGCAGCTCGCCTACACCGAGGCCGAGCGGCTCATCACGCTCGGCGTCGTGCGCGGCATGGTCGCGGGCCTCGACGGCCCCTTCCATCTGTCGGAGGTCGCCGACTCCGTGCGGGCCGCGCTGGGCCTGCCCGTGGGGCGGCTGCCGGTCGGGCCCCGCGTCCGCGACCTGCTGCTCGAACTCCAGGCCGCCGGTGAGATCGTCATGCTCTCCGCGCCGGACGAGCTGCTCGACGGCACCGACGTGGTGCTGTACCGCGACCCGCGATGGCAGCGGGCGCGGCAGCTCGGCCGATAATTCGCTCGCCCCGTTTACGCCGATCCGGTACGGTCGCAGACATGGGTTCATGTTCAGGTATGCCGAACCGGCTGTGGTTCTTCTAACCACCGCCCGCTTCCGCATCCCCTGAACCTTTGATGTGAACCTGGAGAGCTCATCCATGAGCCAACTCACTCTTCGCGATATTTCCGTCTCCTTCGGCGATCAGGTCGTGCTCGACCGCGTCTCCTTCTCCGTCCGTACGGGCGAGCGGGTCGGCGTCATCGGGGAGAACGGGTCGGGCAAGTCCACCCTGCTCCGCGTCATCGCCGGCGCGCACGTCCCCGGCGGCGGCGAGCTGACCGTCGAAGCCGAGGGCGTCGGGCATCTGGCCCAGACGCTCGGCCTGCCCGGCGACCACACCGTCCAGGACGCGGTCGACGCCGCGCTCGGCGAGCTGCGTGACCTGGAGAAGCGCATGCTCGCCGCGGCCGAGGCCGAGGACATGGACGCCTACGGCGAGCTGCTGACCGCCTTCGAGGCGCGCGGCGGCTACGAGGCCGACGCGCGGGTCGAGGCCGCCATGCACGGCCTCGGCCTGTCCGGCATCGGCCGCGACCGTGCGCTCGGCGGCCTGTCCGGCGGCGAGCAGTCGCGCCTGGCGCTGGCCTGCGTCCTGGCCTCCGGGCCCGAGCTGCTGCTGCTCGACGAGCCGACCAACCATCTCGACGAGCAGGCCGTGTCCTGGCTGGAGAACCATCTGCGCGGCCACCGCGGCACCGTCGTCGCCGTCACCCACGACCGGGCCTTCCTGGACCGGTTCGCCACCGCCATCCTCGAAGTCGACCGCGACCTGCGGGCCGTCGCCCGCTACGGCGACGGCTGGGAGGGCTACCTGGCCGCCAAGTCCGCCGACCGGCGGCGCAGGCTGCAGGAGCACGAGGAGTGGCGGGCCGAGATCGCGCGGCAGTCCCGGCTGGCCGAGAGCGGCATCGAGCGGCTCGCCGCGGGCGAGCGCTCCACCGACCGTCCGCGTACGGCCGGGCACCGCAGGTCGCACGAGGCGGGCCTGTCCGGCGTGGTGCGCAACGCCCGCGAACGCCTGCGCCGCCTGACGGAGAACCCGGTCGCCCGCCCCGCCGACCCGCTGCGCTTCACCGCCCGGCTCGAAGGCGGCGACCGGCTGGCCGCCTCCCTGGAGGGGGTCGTCGTCGGCGACCGGCTCCAGGTCGACGCCTTCACGCTGGCGCCGGGCGAGCGGATGCTGATCACCGGTCCCAACGGGGCGGGCAAGACCACGCTCCTGCGGGTGCTGGCGGGCGACCTCGCGCCCGACTCGGGCCAGGTGCTGCGGCCTCCCCGGATCGGCTACCTGCGCCAGGAGGTGCCCGTGACCGCGCCGCGCAGGTCCGTGCTGGGGGTGTTCGCCGAGGGGCTGCCGGGGCCGATCGACGAGCACGCCCAGGCGTTGCTCGCGCTCGGCCTGTTCGCCGAGGAGGACCTGCCCAAGCCCGCCGCCGTCCTGTCCGTGGGGCAGCGGCGGCGGCTGGAGCTGGCCCGCCTGGTGACGCGTCCCGCGGACCTGCTGATCCTGGACGAGCCGACGAACCACCTCTCGCTCGGGCTGATCGAGGAGTTCGAGGAGGCCCTAGCCGGGTATGCGGGGTCGCTGCTGGTGGTCTCGCACGACCGCCGCTTCCGGGCCCGCTTCACCGGCACCCGGGTGGACCTGCGCGAAGGCCGCCTGGTCAGCTGACCCGGCAGAGGATCTCGCCGTGGAGGACGGACATCCAGCCGTCCTCCGCGGCGGCCCACCCGCGCCAGCCGTCGGAGATGCGGCGCAGGTCGTCCTCCGTCGCCGCGCCGGAGGCGAGGGCCTGGGCGGCCATGTCGGACTTCAGGATGCGTTCGGCCCACATGCCGCCCCACCAGGCGCGGTCCTCCGGGGTGGCGAAACACCAGGTCGAGGAAGTCGCCGTCACGTCCTCGAAGCCGGCCTCGCGCGCCCAGGACAGCAGTCGGCGGCCCGCGTCGGGCTCGCCGCCGTTGGCTCTGGCGACCTTCTGGTAGAGGGCCATCCACTCCTGCAGCACGGCCGGTGACGGGTACCAGGCGAAGGCGGCGTAGTCGCTGTCGCGGACCGCCACGAGACCGCCCGGCCTGGTCACTCTGCGCATCTCCCGCAAGGCCCGCACCGGGTCGCCGACGTGTTGCAGCACCTGGTGGGCGTGGACCACGTCGAAGGTGTCGTCGGGGAAGTCCAGGGCGTGCGCGTCGGTCACGGCGAAGCCCACGTTGGCCGTGCCCCTGGCGGCGGCCTCCGCCCTGGCCAGGTTCAGCGCCTCGTCCTTCACCTCCGCGGCGGTGACGTGCGCGACCAGGCCCGCCAGGTCGGCGGTGATCGTGCCGGGGCCGCAGCCGACGTCCAGCAGCGTCATGTGGTCGCGCAGGTGCGGCAGGAGGTAGGCGGCGGAGTTCTCCGCGGTACGCCAGCGGTGCGAGCGCAGCACCGACTCGTGATGACCATGCGTGTATACAGCCTTCATGGGGAACTCCCTTGTTCATCTCGCGACAGGCAAAGATTAACCAGAATCTCACCCTTTAAGAGGATATGTCTTGAATAGTGGACGCTAGGCTCGATCAACGCCGAAAACCGTGGAATAGTCGGCAAATTCGCGCCGTTGGCCCCCCGGGCGGCGAACCAGGCCCGCCCCAGTTCAGGAGTAGCGCTTTGCCACCGTCCTTGGACGACTCCGTGCGGATCGCCTCTGCGGCGGTCTTCCCCGGCGGCCCGCCCGCCGCACCTTCGCGTACCCTGCTGGACATCCTCGACGCCACCGTCCGCGCCCATCCCGACGCGCCCGCGCTGGACGACGGCCGCCGCCGCCTGACCTACGCGGAGCTGCGCGCCGAGGTGGAGGAGCGGGCTCAGGAGCTACGCGATTCCGACATCGGCCCCGGTGACCGGGTGGGCGTCCGCATCCCCTCCGGCACCGCGGACCTCTACCTCGCGATCCTGGCCGTCCTGGCCGCCGGCGCCGCCTACGTCCCCGTCGACGCCGACGACCCCGAAGAGCGCGCCGACCTGGTCTTCGCCGAGGCCGCCGCATCAGCCGTCCTCACCGACAAATTCCACCTCCTCGCCGACACCGGCCCCGGCGCGGCTCCGCGTGCGCCGGGCCCGGGCGACGACGCGTGGGTGATCTTCACCTCGGGCTCCACGGGGAAGCCCAAGGGGGTGGCGGTCTCGCATCGCAGCGCCGCCGCGTTCGTGGACGCCGAGGCCGCGCTCTTCCTCCGTGACGCCCCGCTCGGGCCGGGAGACCGGGTGATGGCGGGCCTCTCGGTGGCCTTCGACGCCTCGTGCGAGGAGATGTGGCTCGCGTGGCGGCACGGCGCCTGCCTGGTCGCCGCGCCCAGATCGCTGGTACGCACCGGGATGGACCTCGGCCCCTGGCTGGTCGATCAGCAGATCACGGCCGTGTCGACGGTGCCGACGCTGGCGGCGCTCTGGCCGGTGGACACCCTTGACCGGGTACGGCTGCTCATCTTCGGCGGTGAGGCCTGCCCGCCCGAACTCGCCGACCGGCTGGCCGTACCGGGGCGAGAGGTCTGGAACACCTACGGCCCCACGGAGGCGACCGTGGTCGCGTGCGCGGCCAGGCTGACCGGGCAGGGCCCGGTGCGGATCGGGCTCCCCCTGCGCGGCTGGGACCTCGCCGTCGTCGACCCGGCCGGTGAGCCGGTGCCGATGGGCGAAACCGGCGAGCTGGTCATCGGCGGGGTGGGGCTGGCGCGCTACCTGGACCCGGTGAAGGACGCCGAGAAGTACGCGCCGCTCCCCTCGCTGGACTGGGCCCGCGCCTACCGCAGCGGCGACCTGGTCCGCGCCGAGCCCGAGGGCCTGCTGTTCCTGGGCCGCGCCGACGACCAGGTGAAACTCGGCGGTCGCCGCATCGAACTGGGCGAGGTGGACGCGGCCCTGCGCGCCCTGCCCGGCGTCGCGGGCGCGGCCTCGGCGGTACGGACCGCGGGCGGCGGCCACCACCTGCTGATCGGCTACCTCGTCACCGACCCCGACTTCGACCTCCCCCACGCCCGCGACCTGCTGAAGGACCGCCTCCCCGCACCCCTGGTGCCCAAAATCGCCGTCGTGGACTCCCTCCCCACCCGCACCTCGGGCAAGATCGACCGCGACGCCCTCCCCTGGCCACTCCCCCACGAGACGACGGACATGGACGCGGCCGTGCCGGACGGGGTCGACGCGTGGCTGGCCGGGCACTGGGAGAGCATGCTCGGGGCCGCCCCGGACGGCCCCGACGGCGACTTCTTCACCGAAGGCGGCGGCAGCCTGGCCGCGGCCAAACTCGTGTCGGCGCTACGCGAGCGCTACCCGGGCCTCGTCGTCGCCGACGTCTACGAGCACCCCACCTTCGGCGGACTGGCCGCGCACCTGACCGCCATGCGCGCGGACGTGACCAGAGACGCGCCCGAGCCGACCGGCCGGACCGTCCAGCCGATGCCCAAGACGAAGGCACTGCTGCAGGCGGCGCTGACCGTACCGCTCCTCACCGTGGGGGCGCTGCGGTGGGTGACCTTGCTGGCGACGGCGAACAACCTGATCGAGCTGCCCTGGATGCCGCTGCTGTCCTGGTGGTGGGTGGCACTCGGCTGGGTGCTGGTGGTGCTGCCGCCGGGCAGGATGGCGCTGGCCGCCGCAGTGGCCAGACTGCTGCTGCGCGGGGTCGGACCGGGCAGCTACCCGCGCGGCGGCGGGGTCTACCTGCGGCTGTGGTTCGCCGAGGGGTTCGCGGCCAGGCTCGGCGTACCCGACCTGGCGAGCGCGCCGTGGATGGCGCACTACGCCAGACTGCTCGGCGCGCAGGTGGGCGACGACGCCGACCTGCACGCCGCCCCGCCGATCACCGGCATGCTACGCCTGGGCAGAGGCGCGTCGGTGGAGCCCGAGGTGGACCTGAGCGGCTACTGGTACGACGGCGACCTGCTGCACATCGGCGGCGTCCGAATCGGCGCCGGCGCCACCGTCGGATCCCGCTCCACACTGCTACCCGGCACCAGAATCGGCAAGAACGCCCAAGTGGCGCCAGGTACAGCGGTCGCCGGCACGATCCCCGCGGGGGAACGCTGGGCCGGAGTACCCGCCACCCGCCAGGGCAAGGCCCGAAGGTCGCGCCCCGCCGAACGACCCGCCCGCTCCAGATTCTGGATCACCGTCTACGGCGTCTCCGCGATCGCGCTGAGCCTGCCCCCGGTCGCCGCGATCCTCACCGGCCTCACGGTCCTCCTCGCCTTCCTACCCCCGGAAGGCTCGCCGCTCCAGGCGCTGTACGGCGTACCCCTGGCCACCCTCACCGGCATGGCCGCCTTCGCCCTGATCACCCTGGTCAGCGTGCGACTGCTGAGCGTGTGCCTGCACCCGGGACAGCACCCCGTGCACAGCCGCCAAGCCTGGCAGGCATGGGCGACCGGCCGGCTGATGGCCGCCGCCCGCGTCTGGCTGTTCCCCCTGTACGCCAGCGTCCTCACCCCCGCCTGGCTACGCGCCCTCGGCATGCGGGTCGGCCGCGACGTGGAACTGTCCACCGTGCTCGCCCTGCCCACGATGACCTCCGTCGGCGACGGCGCGTTCCTGGCCGACGACACGATGGTCGCGCTGTACGAGCTCGACGGCGGCTGGATGCGCCTGGCCACCGCCCGAATCGGCAAGCGGGCCTTCCTCGGCAACTCCGGGATGACCGCGGCCGGGCGCAAGGTGCCCAAGGACGGCCTGGTCGGAGTGCTGTCGGCGACACCGAAGAAGGCCAAGTCCGGCTCGTCGTACCTGGGCATGCCGCCGGTGCGGCTGCGCCGTACCAGCGAGAGAGGCGATCGGGGCCGCACCTACGATCCGCCCGCGCGGCTCAAGGCGGCGCGGGCGCTCGTGGAGGTGTGCAGGCTGGTGGCGGTGATGGCGACCGTGGCGCTGGCGGTGCTGGTCGTGGCGGCCTTCGAGGCGCTCGCGGCCGGGTACGGCTTCGCGGTGGCCGCCCTGCTGGGCGGTGTCGTCATGACGCTGGCGGGGACGGCCGCCGCGGTGACGGCGAGCCTGGCCAAGTGGCTGCTGGCGGGCAGGATCACGGCGGGCAGCCGGCCACTGTGGAGCTCGTTCGTGTGGCGTACCGAGCTGGCCGACACGTTCGTGGAGGTGCTGGCCGCGCCCTGGTTCGCCGAACCCTGGCTGGGCACCGCGCCGCTGAACGTGTGGCTGCGCTCACTCGGGGCACGCATCGGTCATGGGGTCTCCTGCCACACCTACTGGCTGCCCGAGGCGGACCTGGTGAGCCTGGGCGACGGCGCGTGCGTGAACCGCGGCTGCGTCCTGCAGACGCACCTGTTCCACGACCGGGTCATGAGCATCGACACCGTAAGACTCGACGCGGGGGCGACGCTCGGCCCGCACGGGGTGGTGCTGCCGGCGGCGTCGGTGGGCGCGCACACGACCGTGGGGCCGGCGTCGCTGGTGATGCGCGGCGAGTCGGTGCCGGAGGGGACGCGATGGTTCGGCAACCCGATCACGCCATGGCGCTGAGCTCCTACTTTCCCGGCCACGGCGACCGGGCGTTCGGAGTCGAGCACTACGACCTGTCGCTGCGCTACCGGGTGACGACGAACTGGCTGGACGGCATCGCCGTACTGTCGGTCGTCCTGGCCGAGAGCACCGCCGACCTCACCCTGGACCTCGGCCCGTTCCGGGTGTCAGGGGTGACGGTGGACGGCGCGGCAGTGCGGTACACGCACCAGCAGGGCAGACTGCGCCTCACCCTCGCCTCCGCCCGGCCGTCCGGCACACGGCTGGCCGTCCAGGTGCGGTACGCAGGTGCCCCGAGACCGGTGCAGAGCGTGTGGGGCGGGCTCGGCTGGGAGGAGCTGACCGACGGCGCGCTGGTGGCCGGTCAGCCGATCGGGGCGCCGTCGTGGTTCCCGTGCAACGACCGACCGGACGACAAGGCGACCTACCGGATCACGGTGAGCACCGCCTCGGCGTACCTGGTCGTCGCCAACGGCGAACTCGTCGAGCGACGGCGCGCGGCCGGAGCCACCACCTGGGTGTACGCCCAGGAGCAGCCGATGGCGAGCTACCTGGCCAGCGTGCAGATCGGCAGGTACCGGCTGGCCGGAGGGCTGGCCTGCCCGCCGGGACTGGCGGCGCGGGCCAGGCACGACTTCGGGCGGCAGGACGCGATGATGACCCTGTTCGCCGACCGGTTCGGCCCCTACCCCTTCGACCGGTACACGGTGGTGGTGACCGACGACGAGCTGGAGATCCCGGTCGAGGCGCAAGGACTGTCGATCTTCGGCAGGAACCACGTGGACGGGCGGCGCGGCAGCGAGCGGCTGGTCGCGCACGAACTGGCCCACCAGTGGTTCGGCAACAGCCTGACCGCGGGCCACTGGCGCGACATCTGGCTGCACGAGGGCTTCGCCGCCTACGCCGAGTGGCTGTGGTCGGAGGAGTCGGGCGGCCCGCCCGCCGCCGAGCACGCCCGCCGCTGGCACCGCCGCCTGACGATCCTCCCCCAGGACTTCCTGCTCGCCGACCCCGGCCCCGACCTGCTCTTCGACGACCGCGTCTACAAACGCGGCGCGCTCACCGTGCACGGCCTGCGCCACGAACTCGGCGACCAGGTGTTCTTCACCATGCTCCGCTCCTGGACCGCCGAACACCGGCACGGCACCGTCACCACCGAAACCTTCGTCTCCCACGCCCAACGCCACACCCCATACCCGCTCGGCCCGTTCTTCTCAGCCTGGCTGTACGGCCCGCGCCTGCCCTGACGCCTTCCGCGCGGCCAGCGCGGCGGCGATGCGCTGCAGGTGGGCGTCGTCGGACGGGTCGAGCCCGGTCAGGCCCGCGGCCTTGCGCAGCCGATAGTCGACGGTGTTCGGATGCAGGTGCAGCGCCTCGGCGGTCCGGCGGCGGGCCCGGCCGAGCGCCAGGTGCGTCTCCAGCGTGGCCAGCAGCTCGGGATGCCCGTCGAGCGGGTCCAGGAGGGCGGCCAAGGCGGGGGTCGCGGCGGTGGGGCGGGTGAGCTGGTACTCGACCAGCACGTCCGGCAGCAGGTACACGCCGGGGCCCTTGCCGAACCAGCGGGCCACATCGAGGACCTCCTTCGCCTGCCGTACCTGCTCGGGCAGGTCGGCGACGGCGGACTCGGTCAGGGCCGCAGTGAGCGGCACCCGGCAGGCCGCCGCCAGCCTGGCGACCAAGTAGGGTCGCGGCATGGTGACGGTCGAGGACGTACGGCGGGTGGTGTCCCGGTTTCCGCGCTCGTCGGAGCACCTGATCAGGGATCGGGTCAAGTTCCGGGTCGGGAGCATCGTCTACGTCTCGTTCTCGCGGGACGAGACGCTGATGGGCTTCGCCTTCCCGAAGGAGGAACGCGACGCCCTGATCGCGGCCGAGCCCGCCAAGTTCCTCCTGCCCGAGGAGTCGTCCCTGCGGTTCAACTGGGTGATCGCCCGGATGGCGGAGCTCTCCGAGCCGGAGATGCGCGAACTCGTCACCGAGGCATGGCGGATGGTGGTGCCGAAGAAGCTCCACCCGTTCGCGGATCCAGGCCCTCCGTCATCCACCCCGGCCCGTCCATAACGAGGGCGGACTCCGCTCACTGCCCGGCTGACACGCCTCGGTACAGGTCCCGGGTCAGGGTGGTCGTGCGGCGGACCGAGTCCTTCCAGGTGCCGCCCGCCGGATGGGCGGTGAGCAGGACCATGATCAGACGGTCGTCCTTGCCGAGGAAACCCGTGGTGTGCAGCACCGGCCTGCCCAGGTCCGGCACCCCGGGGCGCGCCACCGCGGGAACACCCCCGTTTCCCACCGGCGCGCCGACCGTTCCCGACGATGCCGCTCCGAGTGCGGTCGTGTGGAGGTCGGCGGGGACCTCCGAGGCCGTGTGGAGGCCGGCAGGGGTCGCCGAGGTGCTGGTGCACTTCACCGGGGGGACCGTGCCGAAGCCCGACCAGCCCTGCTTGACCGCCCACGGGCGTGGGACGCCGGAGGGGATGCCGAAGGACTGGTCGAAGCCGTCGGTGCCGCAGCGGGTGGCGTTGCGCAGGTGGCCGACGATGACGTCACGGACGCGCGGCGCGGCGCGGTCGAGCAGGTAGCGGTAGGTGCGGGCCACGTCGTAGGCGCTCAGCGAGGCATACCCCCAGAAGCCCGGCTTGTACGCGGGCGGCGGCGTGGTGTCGGCCAGGCCCAGCTTCCCGGCCACCCGCTTGACGATCTCGGCCTTGCCGCCGCGGTCCCAGAAGGCGGAGGCGGCGGCGTCGTCGCTGGAGCGCAGCATGACCTTGAGCGAGGCGAGGTCGGCCGCCGAGACCTTGGGGGTCCGCTCGAGGAAGTCGATCGCGATCAAAATCTTGATCACCGACGCCGACCGGAACGCCCGATGCGCCAGCCGATGGCTGACGATCTTCCCCGCCCGCCGGTCGAACACCACGTAGGCCGCCGTCGTCCCCGCGGGCACCTTCGGCCCCGAACCCCGCACGCTCATCCCGCCCCGCCCCTCCGCCTTACTCTCCGCCAAGCCTCCCGCGGCGGCCGTACTCTCCGCCGAACCTCCCGCGGCGGCTTCCGTTCCCCCGCCGGATCGAGCGGCGGCCGCGAGCCCGCCACCAGGGGCCGCCACGGAGGAACCACCGGCAGCCGGCGCCACGGAGGGATCGGTGGCGCACGAGACTATCGGCAGGGCGACCACCAGCGCGGCCCACGGCTTGATTCGCATCCACAACACCTACCAGATCCTGACATATCCGGTCAGGCCGAAACTCCCACGGCTCAAGCCCGTTTACGGACCACCAGCTCTCCCCCCTGAGCCCCGACCTCCACCGTGTCCCCCTCGGACAACTCACCCGACAGCAGCAACATCGACAACCGGTTGTCCAGCTCCCGCCGCACCGTCCGCCGCAACGGCAGAGCCCCGAACTCCGGCTGATAACCATGCTCCGCCAACCAGTCCTTGGCCCCGTCGCTCACCTCCAACGCCACGCCCTGCCCGCGCAGCCGCCGCCGCGTCCTCTCCAGCAACAGGTCGACGATCCGCCGCAGCTCCTCCTGCCCCAGCCGGGTGAACACCACGGTCTCGTCGATCCGGTTCAGCAACCCGGGCCGCAGCGCGTGCCGCAGCAGATCCACCAGGCTGTCACGCAGCCTCCCCGGATCACCGTCGCTGTCAAGAATGATCCGCGCCCCGACACCGCTGGTCATGATGACGACCGTGTTGGTGAAGTCGACGGTACGGCCCTGCCCATCGGTCAACCGCCCGACGTCGAGCAGCCGCAGCAGGATGTTCAACACATCAGGATGCGCCTTCTCCACCTCATCGAGCAGCACCACCCCGTGCGGCCGCCGCCTGACCGCCTCGGTGAGCCGCCCGGCCTCCTCATGACCGGCGTACCCGGGCGGCGCCCCGACCAGCCGCGCGACAGTGTGCCGCTCCTGGAACTCGCTCATGTCGATACGCGTCAGATGATCCTCACCGCCGAACAGCGCCCCGGCCAGCGCCCGCGCCAGCTCGGTCTTGCCGACACCGATGGGCCCGAGAAACAGGAAACTGCCGATCGGCCGGTTCGGATCGGCCAGGCCCGCCCTGGCCCGCCGTACCGCCTCGGCCACCGCGACGACCGCCTCGTCCTGACCGATGACCCGCTCGTGCAGATGCGACTCCAGTCTGAGGAGGCGGTCGCGCTCCTCCTCGGTGAGCTGGGCCACGGGGAGGCCGGTCCGCCGGGAGACGACGTCGGCGATGTCGGCGGCCGTCACCTCCGGGACGGCGCCGGGGCCGTGGCGGGCCTCCTCCAGGGAGGGCCTGATCCGGTCGATCTCGGCGGCCAGCCCCTTGGCCCGGTCGAAGTCGTCGGCGGCGACCGCCTGGTCCTTCTCCCGGCGCAGGGCCTCCAGGCGCTCCTCCAGCTCGCGCACGTCGGCGCCCGGGGTGCGGGCGCGCAGCCGTACCCGGGCGGCGGCCTGGTCCATGAGGTCGATGGCCTTGTCCGGCAGGAAGCGGTCGGAGATGTAGCGATCGGACATCCTGGCCGCCGCGCCGAGCGCCCCATCGGTGATCCGCACCTGGTGGTACGCCTCGTAAGCGTCGCGCAACCCGGCGAGGATCTCGATGGTGTCCGCAACCCCGGGCTCAGGCACCAGGATCGGCTGGAAGCGGCGCTCGAGCGCGGAGTCCCCCTCGATGTGCCTGCGGTACTCCTCGATCGTGGCCGCCGCGATGACCTGCAGCTCACCGCGGGCCAGCGCCGACTTGAGGACCGTGGCCACGTCCGTCCCACCCTCCGCCGAGCCCGCACCGAACAGGGTGTGCACCTCGTCGACGAAGACAACGATCTCCTCGGAGTGCTCGCGCACCTCGTCGACGACCCTCCTGACGCGCTCCTCGAACTCACCCCGGTACCTCGCCCCGGCCACCATGCCGGTCAGGCCGAGGGCGATCACCCGCCGGTGCCTCAGCGTGCCGGGAACGCCGCCGTTGACGATGCGCTGGGCGATGCCCTCCACGATGGCGGTCTTACCGACCCCGGGCTCACCGATCAGCACCGGGTTGTTCCTGGTACGGCGCGACAGCACCTCGATCGCCTGCTCGATCTCGTCCTCACGCCCCACGACCGGATCGATCCCACCCCGCCTGGCCTCCTCGGTCAGGTCCCTGCCATACGCGTCGAGCGCCGGGGTCGCCCCCTTGCCGGTGGCCGCGCGCGTACCCCTACCCGCACCACCAGACAGGATGGCCCGCTGCAGCTCATTTCCCGAGACACCCTGCTCGCTCAGCAGCCGGGCAGCCGCCGAGTCCGGATTGACGGCCAGCGCGAGCAGCAAGTGCTCGGGGCCGATGTAGGAGGCCCCCAGCACGCGGGCGACCCGCTGCGCATCCAAGATCGCCCGCTTGGCCGCCGGAGACAGCGTCGAAGGCCGCTCGCCCGCCGTACCCCCGCCAGCCAGGGCCGCGATCCGTTCGCGCAACCTGGCCGGATCCACCCCCGCCACCCTGAGCAGCCCCCGCGTGGGATCGTCGACGGCGGCGGCGTCGAGCAGGTCGAGCACATCGAGGTCGGGCGCCCCACGCTCACCCGCCACGTCGAGCGCCCGCGACAGCAACCCCCTGGCCGACTCACTGAGCAACTTACCGACGTCCACCCGCTGCACGCCCGGCCTCGCAGGCGGCCAAGAATCCATGCCGCCGAACACCCGCCCGGCCAACTGCTCGAAGCCTCTGAACGGATCCCCAAAAAACGGCATTTCCGCCATAGGGACCCTGTAACCGTGCCTGGCGCTAGCCAAGACCAGGCATCGGGAAACAGCGGGTCAACGCCTGCGCAACCGCGCCTCCGCCAAAGCCGGCGGCTGCCAGCCGTCGTCCCCCGGGTTCACCGTACGGCCAGGCGCGACGATCTCGTCGATCCGATCCAGCACATCGTCCGAGAGCGTGACATCAGCGGCGGAGAGCTGGCCCTCCAGATGCTCCATCGTGCGCGGGCCGATGATCGCCGACGTCACCCCCGGATGCCTGAGCGTGAACGCCAGCGCCAACTCGATCAGCGTGAGCCTTGCCTGCTCGGCCAGCACCGCCAACGCCTCGACCGCGTCGAGCTTGCGCCGGTTCTCCTCGATGCTCATGTCATAGCGGGCGGGCAGCAGACCAGCCCGGCGGCTTTGAAGCAGCTCACGACCCTTGCGATAGCGCCCGCTCAGCCAGCCTCCGGCCACCAGAGCCCGGCCGACGAACTCCTCCGACTGGCCCTGGGAATAGACGTCGGCGGTGTCGATGAAGTTGACGCCCGCGTCGAGGGCCCGCTCGATGATCCGGGAGGACTCCTCCACGGACGGCTCGCCCCACGAGCCGAACATCATGGCGCCGAGGCAGAGCGGGCTGACTTTGAGGCCGGTGCGCCCAAGTACGCGATATTCCGTCACCCCGACAACCTCCCCCATTCAGTCGACGAGCACGTGGACCGCCGCGCTGATGGGGACCTCGCCGCTGACGAGTTCCAGCGTGCGGCCCGCCGTACCGGGAGCGCCGAGGAGCGCGGCGACGACGGCGGCCACGTCGTCGCGCGGAACCTGCCCGCGGGCCACCGGCGGCTCGGCCAGCCTGACCAGGCCGGTGCCGGGGTCGTCGGTCAGCATGCCGGGCCGCACGATCGTCCAGTCCAGGTCACGGGCCCGCAGATCGTCCTCCGCCTCGGTCTTCGCGGTGATGTAGGCCGTCCAGACCTCGTCGGAGCCCGCCGGCGGCGGTTGCCCCGCGCCCATGGAGGAGATCTGCACGAACCTGCGCACCCCGGCCCGCTCCGCCGCCTCGGCCAGCAGCACCGAGGCTCCCCGGTCGACGGTGTACTTGCGCGCGACCCCGCTGCCCGGTCCCGCGCCGGCCGCGAAGACGGCCGCGTCGGCGTCCTTCAGAATCTCCGCGACCCGCCCCATGTCCGCGTTCTCCAGGTCGCACAGCACCGACTCGGCCCCCCGGGCCTCAAGGTCGGCGGCGTGAGCCGGATTGCGCACCAGGCCGACGACCCTGCCGCCGCGCTTCGCCAGGAGCCGCTCCAGCCGCAGCGCTATCTTTCCGTGTCCACCCGCGATGACGACGCGCATGTCCCACCCCCTGTCCCGATCATGACACGGACGGCTACGACAATGGGGGAATGGCCTACCCTGAACCGCCGCGTCCCGCCTTCCTGTTCGACCTGGACGGCACCCTGATCGACAGCGTCTACCAGCACGTCATCGCCTGGCGGAACGCGCTGTCCGACCAGGGCATCGACCTGTCGGTATGGCGCATCCACCGGCGAATCGGGATGAGCGGAGGCCTGTTCGTCAGCGCGCTGCTGCGCGAAACCGGGCTCACCCTCACCCAACAGCAGATCGACGACCTGCAACAGCAGCACGCCGCCGCCTACAAGGAGCAGATCGACTCGGTGCGCCCACTGCCGGGCGCGCCCGAACTGCTGACCGAACTGACCGCCCGCGGAGTGCCGTGGGCCATCGCCACCAGCGGCTACGCGCAGACCGCCAGACTCGCGCTGGGCATGCTCGGCCTGCCGCCGGACACCCCGATGGTGACCCGCGACCTGGTACGCAGGGCCAAGCCCGACCCCGACCTGTTCCTGGCCGGCGCGGCCCTGCTCGGCATCGACCCGCACCACACGATGGTGGTCGGCGACAGCGTGTGGGACCTGCTGGCCGCGCGCAGGGCCGGCGCGCTCGGCGTCGGCCTGCTGTCAGGCGGCTACGGCAGGGACGAACTGGAGCGCTCGGGCGCCTTCCGCGTCTACGCCGACCCCGCCGAGATGCTGGCCAGGCTCGACGAGCTCGGCGTCAGGGAATAGCGCGGAACCGGACCGCCTTATCGAAGATCACATATCCCCGCCGGAGGAGCACTCATGGACATGGCAGACATCGGCGTGACCGGCCTGGCGACGATGGGCCGCAACCTGGCCCGCAACTTCGCCCGGCACGGCTACGCGGTCGCGGTGCACAACCGCACCACCGCGCGCACGGACAGCCTGGTCAAGGAGCATGGCAAGGAGGGGGTGTTCCTGCCCTCCGCCGACCTCGCCGGGTTCGTCGCCTCGCTGAAGCGACCGCGTAAGGCGATCATCATGGTGAAGGCGGGCGCGGGCACGGACGCGGTGATCGACGAACTGGCCGGCCTGATGGAGCCCGGCGACATGATCATCGATGGCGGGAACGCGCACTTCGCGGACACCAGGCGCAGGGAGGCCGCACTGCGCGAGCATGGCCTGCACTTCGTCGGCACCGGCATCTCCGGCGGCGAGGAGGGCGCGCTCAACGGCCCCAGCATCATGCCGGGCGGCTCCCGCGAGGCCTACGAGACGCTCGGGCCGCTGCTGGAGGACATCGCCGCCAAGGTCGGCGGCGTGCCTACAGCGACATACGTCGGGCCCGACGGGGCCGGGCACTTCGTGAAGATGGTGCACAACGGCATCGAATACGCCGACATGCAGCTCATCGCCGAGTCCTACGACCTGCTGCGCCAGGCGCTCAGCGCGACCCCGGCCGAGCTGGCGGAGATCTTCCGCGAGTGGAACGAGGGCGAGCTGGAGTCGTACCTGATCGAGATCACCGCCGAGGTGCTCGACCAGGTGGACGAGGCCACCGGCGAGCCGTTCGTGGACGTCGTGGTGGACCAGGCCGAGCAGAAGGGCACCGGCCGCTGGACCGTGCAGAGCGCGCTGGAGCTGGGCGTACCGGTCACCGGCATCGCCGAGGCGGTGTTCGCGCGCGCCCTGTCCGGCCACCCGGAGCAGCGGGCCGCCGCCCGTTCCCTGACGGGACCGACGCGCGCCGGGGTCGCGGGCCGCGAACTCGTCGAGGACGTCCGGCAGGCGCTGTACGCCTCGAAGATCGTCGCCTACGCCCAGGGGTTCGACCAGATCGCCGCCGCCTCCAAGGAGTACGACTGGGGCGTCGACCTGGGCGCGATGGCCACCATCTGGCGGGGCGGCTGCATCATCAGGGCGCGCTTCCTGGACCGGATCAAGGAGGCCTACGACACCGACCCGGCGCTGCCGACGCTACTGACCGACCCCACCTTCGCCGCCGCGCTGGCGGCCGGGCAGGACGCCTGGCGCCGGGTGGTGACCACCGCCGTGTCGATCGGCGTGCCGACGCCGGGCTTCTCCTCCGCGCTGGCCTACTACGACGGCCTGCGCCGCGACCGCCTGCCCGCGGCGCTGGTGCAGGGCCTGCGCGACTACTTCGGCGCGCACACCTACCGGCGCGTCGATCGCGAAGGGGTCTTTCATACGGACTGGTCAGGCGACCGGGCCGAGCGCCTTTACTAAGTAGATTCACAATCAACCGGACCCCGGCCCCTGACCGTGTCGGACACAATCGGGGTATGCGGTTCGGGGTGCTGGGGGCGACGGAGGTGACGGGCGAGCCCGTCGGCGGGCTCAGACTGCGCGGCCTGCTGGCCATGCTGCTCCTGGAGGCGGGCCGCACGGTCGGCGTGACCCGCCTCCTCGACGGCCTGTACGGCGAGACCCCGCCGACCGGCGCGGTCAACGCCCTGCAGTCGCAGGTGTCGCGGCTGCGCGGACTCCTCGGCGAATCGGCCGAGGTCAGGCTGACACCCTCCGGCTACCGGCTGTGCGCCGACCCCGGCGACGTCGACGCCCACCGCTTCGCCGCGCTCGCCGGCGACGGGCAGCGGGCCCTGACCGGGGGCGATCCCCGCGCCGCCGCCACCACGCTGCGCGAGGCCCTGCGACTGTGGCGCGGCCCGGCCCTGGCGGACGTGCGCGCGCTGCCGTTCGCCGAACCGCAGGCCGTACGGCTGGACGCGGCGCGCTTGGCCGCGACCGAGCACCGGATCGAGGCCGACCTGCTGCTCGTCGACCCCGACACGCTGGTGGACGAGCTACGCGAGCTGGTGCTCAAGCACCCCCTGAGGGAGCGGCTGCGCGCCCAGCTCATGCGCGCGCTGGCCGACTCGGGCCGCCGGGTAGAGGCCCTGCAGGTCTTCCACGACGGCCGCGCCGAACTGTCGGGCGCACTCGGGACAGGCCCTTCCCGTGAACTCGAGCAGGTGCACCAGGCCATCCTCCGAGGCACTCCCCCGACACCCGGCCGCAACGGCACAGCCACTCGTCCCGACCGGCACGCGGAACACGAGCCCCGGCGTCAGCACGGACCTGTCCCAGCCGCGGGGCCGCAGGGGCCGAGGGCGCGGCTGACCAGTTTCGTGGGCAGGGACGAGGAGATCGAGCGGCTGGCGGGCATGGTGCGGGCCGGGCGGCTGGTCACGGTGACCGGGCCCGGCGGGTCGGGGAAGACGAGCCTGGCCGCGGAGGCGGCGCGCGACCTGGACGACGTCTGCTTCGTGGAGCTGGCCCCGCTCGGCGACGGCGCCGACCTGCCGCTGGCGGTGCTGACCGCGCTCGGCGTCCGCGCGCCGCTCCCGCTCCCGAGGGCGGCCCCCGAGGGGTCGGCCGGGCTGCTGGCCCGCGCCCTCGCCGACCGCGGCACGCTGCTGGTGCTGGACAACTGCGAGCACCTGGTCGAGGCGGTGGCGCCGTTCCTCGACCGACTGCTGGGCGCCTGCCCCCGGGTACGGGTGCTGGCCACCAGCCGCGAGGCGATCGGAGTACCGGGTGAGACGCTGCTGCCGCTCGCGCCGCTGCCCCTGCCCGACGAGGACCTGCCGCTGGCCGAGGCCGCCGGTCAGCCCGCCGTACGGCTGCTGGCCGACCGGGCCGCCGCCGCGCGGCCCGACTTCACCGTGACCGCCGCCAACCTCGGCGCGGTCCTGCGCATCTGCCGCGCCCTCGACGGCCTGCCGCTGGCCATCGAACTGGCCGCCGCCCGCCTGCGCGTCATGACGCCCGAGGACCTGGCCGCCCGGCTCGACGACCGGTTCCGGCTGCTCACCTCGGGCAGCCGCGTCGCGCTGCCCCGGCACCGCACCCTGCACGCGGTCGTGGCCTGGAGCTGGGACCTGCTCACCCCGGTCGAGCGGGACCTGGCCGCCAGGCTGTCGGTGTTCGCCTCCGGCGCGACCGCCCCGAGCGCCGAACGGGTCTGCGGCGCCACCCTGGACCTGCTGACGGCACTGGCCGACAAGTCGCTCGTGCGGAGCGACGGCGGGCGCTTCAGGATGCTGGAGACCGTACGTGCCTTCTGCGCCGAACGGCTGGCCGAGTCCGGCGAACAGGAGGCCGTACGGCGGGCGCACGCCGAGCACTTCGCCGACCTGGCCGCGGCGGCCGAGCCGTACCTGAAAGGCACCGAGCAGCTCGCCCGGCTGGGTGAGCTGGCGGCCGAGCACGACGAGCTGCGCGCGGCGCTGCGCTGGGCGATCGACACCGGGCGGGCGGGCGTCGCGCTGCGCCTGGCGGGCTCGCTGTGGATCTACTGGGTGCTGCGCGGGCTGCGGCACGAGGCCGGCAGCCTGTCGGAGGAGGTGCTCGGCCTGGTCGGCGACACCCCGCCCGCCGGGCTCGAGGCGGAGTATGCGATGTGCGCGCTGCAACTGGCCACGGCGGGCGGCACCCGCGAGGACGTGCGCCCCACGATCATCCGCGCGCAGGAACTCGTGGACGCGCTGCCGGCGCCGCCGGACCACCCGCTGCTGCGCATGCTCAGGCCGTACGTGGCGATCGTCGACGCCGACTACCGGGCGATGCTGCCGGCGCTGCTCGCCGCCGCGGAAGGGGAGTCCGATCCGTGGGCGCGGTCGTTCGCCCGCCTGCTGCTCGGCTACCTGCGCCTCGGCGCGGGCGACGTCGGCGACGCCGAGAAGGATCTGCGCGAGACGGTGGCCGGGTTCCGCGCGGCCGGTGACAGGTGGGGCGCCGGACAGGCCATGATGCAGCTCGCCGAGCTGGCGGGCTGGCGCGGCGACCACGCGACCGCGCTGGCCACGACCGAGGCGGCGCTGGAGCTGACCGCCCCGCTCGGCGCGGACGAGGACACCGCGATCCTGCTCGCCAGGCAGGGCGCCGAGCGGGCCCGCGCGGGCGACCTGGCGGGCAGCCGCGCCGACCTGGAGCGGGCCGTACGGCTGACGCGGACCCTGCCGGGGACCGAGGCGCAGGCGGTCGCGACGTACGAACTGGCCGAGATCGCCAGGCTCGAAGGGGACCTGCCGAGGGCGCGGGAGCTGTACGAGCAGGCTCTGGCGGGCTGCCGGGAGCTGTGGCTCGGGTCGCTCGAGACGCGCGGGCGGGTGCTGACCGGCCTGGGCCGCCTGGAAGCCGCCTGCGGCGCGACGGACCTCGCGCTCGCCTGCCTGACCGACGCCTTCGACCGGCTGGTCAAGGTGCTGGACCTGCCGGGGGCCTCGGCCGCGGTGGAGGCGCTCGCCGAGGTGGCGCTGCTCGGCGGGGACGCCGAGCGGGCCGCGTTCCTGCTGGGCGCGGCCGTCGCGTTGAAGGGGACCGAGGGGCACGAGGGCCCGGACGTGGCGCGTACCGCCGCCGGGGCCAGGCGGGTGCTGGGGGCCGAGGCGTACGAGCGGGCCCGCGGGCGGGGCGCGCTGCTCCCCCGCGATCGCGTGGGGGACGTGCTGAGGGGCTGACGTCAGCGCGCCGTGCGCCGGTGTCAGCGCGCGGTGCGCACCCCGTGCGCGCCGCCGCGCACCGTGGACGGTATGGAAGTCCTGACCAAGGCCCGGCGCTGGACGGCGCTGGCCACCCTCTGCCTGGCCGTGTCGCTGATCGCGATCGACGGCACGGTCCTGCACCTGGCCGTCCCGCGGCTGACCGAGGCGCTGCTGCCGACGAGCACGCAGATCCTGTGGATCGCCGACATCTACCCCTTCGTGCTGGGCGGGCTGCTCATCACGGCGGGCAACGCGGGTGACCGGTTCGGCCGGAAGCGGGTCCTGCTGATCGGGGTGCTCGCCTTCGGCCTGGCCTCGCTGGCGACCGCCTACGCGCCGACGCCCGAAATGCTGATCGCGGCCAGGGCGCTGCTCGGCGTGGCGGGGGCGACCATCATGCCGTCCACGCTGTCGATCATCCGCAACGTCTTCACCGACCCGCGCGAGCGGACCACCGCGATCGGGCTGTGGAGCTCGGTGACCACGGCGAGCGCGGCGGCGGGCCCGGTGATCGGCGGGCTGCTGCTGGACCGGTTCTGGTGGGGGTCGGTGTTCCTGATCAACGTGCCGGTGATGGCGCTGGTGCTGGTCGCCGCCGTGTTCACGCTGCCGGAGTCGCGCAACCCGGCGGCGGGGCCGCTCGACGCGTTCAGCGTCCTCACCTCCGTCACCGGCGTGGTCGGCGTCATCTACGCCATCAAGGAGGCGGCGCACGGCGGCCTCGCCCAGCCGGGTGTGGGGATCGCCGCGCTGGCCGGGGCAGGCGGGCTGCTGCTGTTCCTGCGCCGCCAGACCAGGCTCGCCCACCCGCTGATCGACGTGCGCCTGTTTCGCCACAGGTCGTTCTCGGCGGCCGTCGGCGGCGACGTGGTCGCGGTGTTCGCGCTGATCGGCACGCTGTTCTTCCTCTCGCTGTACCTGCAGCTCGTGCTGGGCTGGACGCCGCTGCAGGCGGGCCTCGCCCAGCTTCCCGCGATGGTGGCCTCCATGCTCGCGGCGCTGCTGGCGGCCCGGTTCGTCGCCCGGTGGGGCAGGGCGGCGGCGATCTCCACCGGGCTCGGGATGTGCGCGGCGAGCCTGGTGACGCTGGCCCTGCTGCCGCCGAGCGACGGCTATCCCGTCGTGCTCGGCTCGCTGTTCCTGATGGGCGTCGGGGCGGGGCTGTCATTCACCGTCACCGCCGACACCGTCCTCGCCACCGTGCCCAAGGAGCGGGCCGGGGCCGCCTCTGCGATCGCCGAGACCGCCTACGAGCTGGGCGCCGCCCTGGGCATCGCGATCATCGGCAGCGTCCTCGGCGGCCTGTACCGCAACAACCTCGACCTGCCCGCCGGACTGCCGCCGGAGGCCGCCGCCGCGGCCAGGGACTCCATCGGGGCCGCCGTGCACGCCGCCGCCGCGCTGCCCGCGCACCTGGCCGACGCGGTCACCGCCGCCGCGTCCGGCGCCTACGTCGACGCGGTCAACATCACCGCGCTGGCCTGCGGCGGCCTGGTGGCCGTCGTGGCGGTGAGCGCCCTGTACACGCTGCGGGGCGTCGCCGCCGTCATCGAAGAACCCGACCCAGAGAAGGAGACGGCTCATGAGAGCGCTGCCCACTGAGCGAAGCTGCCCGTTCGCGCCGCCGGACGGCATGGCCGACGAGCCCGCCGGCAAGGTACGGATCTCCACCGGCGACGAGGTGTGGCTGGTCACCCGGCACGACCTGGTCCGCCAGGTGCTCGGCGACACCCGCTGGAGCTCCCAGATCGACGGCGGCTACTACGACCAGCGGCTGCACGCCGTCGAGCCGATGCCCGGCATGTTCATCCAGATGGATCCGCCCGGACACACCCGGTTGCGGCGGCTGCTCACCGGGCGGTTCACCGTGCAGCGGATGAACCGGCTCAGGCCGAGGATCGAGGCGATCGTCGCCGAGCGGCTCGACGCGCTGGCGGAGGCGCCCAGGCCGGCCGATCTGGTGGCGCTGTTCGCGCTGCCGATTCCGTCGCTGGTGATCTGCGAGCTGCTCGGCGTGCCGTACGGGGACCGGGAGGAGTTCCAGCGGGCCGGGCAGGAGCTGCTGCGGCTGGACGGGTCGATGGAGGCGGTCGACGCTGCCACGATGCAGCTCGTGGCGTACCTGATGGAGCTCATCGGGCGCAAGCAGGCCGCGCCCGGTGACGGGCTGCTCGACGAGCTGCTCGGCAGCGGCCTGTCCGACGAGGAGCTGACCGGTGTGGCGATGCTGCTGCTCATCGCCGGGCACGAGACGACCGCGAACATGATCAGCCTTGGCACGCTGCTGCTCCTACGGCGGCCCGACCAGCTCGCGCTGGTGCGGGACAGTCCCGAGGCGGCGAGGACGGCGGTGGACGAGCTGCTGCGCTACCTGTCGGTCGTCGACGTCGGGATGTACCGCAGGGCATCGGCCGATCTGCCGATCGGTGACCTCGCCGCCCGGGAGGGCGAGTTCTTGACCGCGTCGCTGGCCGCCGCCAACCGTGATCCGGCGCTGTGCGAGCGGCCCGACGAGCTCGACGTCACGCGGCCGAAGACGCCGCATGTGGCGTTCGGGTTCGGGCCGCACGCGTGCCTGGGGCAGAACCTGGCCAGGCTGGAGATGGAGATCGCCTATCCAGCGCTGCTGCGCCGCTTCCCGGGGCTGCGCCTTGCCGTACCCCTGGAGGAGGTGCCGTTCAGGGACAACATGTCGATCTACGGGGTGCACCGGTTGGAGGTGGACTGGTGATCGCCGTGGACCGGGAGCGGTGCGCGTCCTCGGGGCAGTGCGTGCTGGCCGCGCCCGAGGTGTTCACCCAGGACGAGGAGGACGGCCGCGTGGTGCTGCTCGACGCGACCGCCTCCGGCCCGGAGGTACGGCGGGCGGTGACCGGCTGCCCCACCCGCTCCATCACCCTCCGGTGAACCGCCGACCCGCCTGGCGCGTCAGTGACCGGTCGTGATGCAGAACAGGTGACCCTCCGGGTCCTGCAGCACCAGCCAGTCGCCGCCGCCCGGCTGGTGCTCGGGCAGGGTGGCGCCGAGCTCCACCAGAGCCTTGGCTGCCGTGTCCAGGGCGGCGACCTTGAGGTCGAGGTGGGCGTGCTTGGCGTCGCCGGGCCAGGCCGGGGGGCGGTAGCCGACGACCCGCTGGAAGAGCAGCTCGATCGGCCCGCCCTCCAGGACGGCGTACTGGCCGTCGTTGAAGGTGACCTGGCCGCCGACCGCCTGCTGGTAGAAGGCCGCCAGGGCGGCGGGGTCGGCGCAGTCGATGACCACGCCGAGAAGCTGTGCGGGATGGTTGTCCGTCATGGCTCCAAGACTGCCGGTGCCGGGCGGCGGCGTCTTGAACATCCTTGCGGGAACTGTCGGTGGCGCCGCGTACCGTGCGGGAGGTGCGTACAGCCCAGCGGGTGGCCGCCGGTCCCGGCTTCTCGGTCGACGCGGTGACCTGCGTCGACGAGCACCGGTCGTGGTCGGAGCCCGAGTCGTGCACCGACCACCGCCTGGTGCTGGTCCGCCGTGGCCGCTTCCGCCGCCTGGCCGACGGGGTCGAGGCCGACGCCGATCCGGCGCTGGCCTATGTGGGCGCCCCCGGCCAGGAGGAGCACTTCGCCCACCCGGCCGGGGGCGACGTGTGCACGGCGCTGAGCTTCTCTCCCGAGCTGTGGCATCGGCTCGCCGGGGACGTCCCGCTCCGCCCGGCCGTCTACGTCGACGCCCGCCTCGACCTGGCCCACCGCCGCGTCCTGCTGGCGGCCGCCCGCGGCGACGTGCGTTTCGGCGTCGTCGAAGAGCTTCTCGTCCTGCTCTCCCGCACCCTGTCCCAGGCCGCCGCGGGCGGCCCCGGGACCGCGACGCCCGCCTCCCGCGCCCATCCGCGCCGCCACCCCGGCGGGACCCGCCGCCACCCCGCCGCCGCTCCCCCTTCTCCGGCGAGGCTCGTCGCCGACGCCGGTGAGCTCATCGCCTCGGGGCATCCCGCCGCCGAGGGCCTGCTGACCACGGCGGAGCTGCTCGGCGTCTCGCCGTACCGGCTCAGCAGGGCCTTCACCCGCGAGCTGGGCGTCTCCCTGACGCAGTACCGCACCAGGGTGCGCGTGGGCAGGGCGCTCGACCGGCTTGAGCAGGGCGAGCCCAGCCTGGCCGCGCTCGCCGCCGACCTGGGCTTCAGCGACCAGGCCCACCTGACCAGGACCATCCACGCCCAGGTCGGCCACACTCCTGCGGCCCTGCGCCGCCTGCTCGCCACACGACGGCACGAACCGGGCGTCCGCCGCATCCCACCCGGACCAGCGATCTTCCTCTCAGACCGGGGCGTACCGTAGGCTCCTCGGATGCGTTTCCATGACGATGACCCGCGTCCGGCGCGGGGTGCGGTCCGGGAGATCTACAACGTCGACCAGACCGCGACGCTCGCCTACTCCCCGGACCTCGACGGCCTGGCCGACCCCGGGGAGATCGTCTGGGCGTGGGTGCCGTACGAGGAGGATCCCGGCCGGGGCAAGGACCGGCCGCTGCTGGTCGTCGGCAGGCACGGGCGCAGGCTGCTGGGCCTGATGCTGTCCAGCCGGGGCGACGACGGCCCCGAATGGCTGGCCATCGGCGCGTGGGGCGCGGACGGGCGCGACTCCTACGCCCGCCTCGACCGGGTGTTCGCGCTGGGCGAGGACGACATCAGGCGCGAGGGCGCGGTGCTGGACCGCGCCCGGTTCACCCGGGTGGCCAAGGCGCTCATGCGCACCCACGGCTGGGCGGCCGACGGCTAGCGGGACCCGGCTCAGGCCCCCGCCTGCCGCCACTCGGGGATGACGCCCGTCTCGTGCAGGCAGTAGTCGGGCGCGCCCGCCAGCGCCTTCTCCTCTCCCCCGGGCGTGTAGGTGACGATCAGGCGCAGCGGACGCCAGGTCGTGTTGAACGTCGAGTGGTACGCCCCGGCGGGGATGTGCACCGCGTCCCCCTCCTTGATGGGGAACGGCTCGCCGTCGTCCACCATCTGCACCGCCTCCCCCGAGATCACGTAGATGATCTCCTCGGCGTTCGGATGGTTGTGCCTGGCGTGCCCGCGCCCAGGATTGACGATCACCTCGCCGAGCGTGCTGCCCGCGCCCGGAACCGACGACGGGGTGACGAACCACTTGATAGACCCCCAGTCGAAGGTCATCGTGCCCACCCGTTCAGGACTCACCAGCATCTAGATCTCCATCCTCTTGAACGCGCCGACCTGCTCGGTGATGGCCCGCTCGGTCGGCAGCCGCTCGACCGACGAGGCGCCGAAGAACCCCACGACCCCCTTGGTCCGCGCCAGCACGTAAGCGGCGTCGGACGGCTCGGCGATGGGCCCGCCGTGGCACAGCACCAGGATGTCGGGCCGTACGGCCGCCGCCGCGTCGCGCATCGCCTGCACCCGGGCCACCGCTTCGTCGAGGCTGAGCGCGGTGCCCGCGCCGATGCTGCCCTTGGTGGTCAGGCCGACGTGCGGGACCAGGACGTCGGCGCCCGCCTCGGCCATCGCGCGCGCCTGGTCCTCGTCGAACACGTAGGGGGCGGTGACCAGGTCGCGTTCGTGCGCCAGCCGGACCATCTCGATCTCGAGGTCGAAGCCCATGCCGGTCTCTTCGAGGTTCTGCCGGAACACGCCGTCGTACAGGCCGACGGTGGGGAAGTTCTGGACTCCGGCGAAGCCCATGTCCTTGAGCTGGTCGAGGAAGCGCGGCATGACCCGGAAGGGGTCGGTGCCGCAGACTCCCGCCAGCACGGGCGTGTCCCTGACGACGGGCAGCACCTCGGCTGCCATCTCGACGACGATCTGGTTGGCGTCGCCGTACGGCAGCAGCCCGGCCAGCGAGCCGCGCCCGGCCATCCGGTAGCGGCCGGAGTTGTAGATGATGATCAGGTCGACGCCGCCCGCCTCGGCGCACTTGGCCGACAGGCCGGTCCCGGCGCCCGCGCCGATCACGGGGCTGCCTTCGGCGACGGTACGGCGCAGCCGCTGGAGTATGTCCTGCCGGTTCACTTCGGTCCTCCCGTGGAGATGAGCTCGTGCAGCCGTTCGGCCATCGCGCGGCCGAAGGCGGGATCGTTGATGTGCAGGTCGAGCCGCTCGGCGCCGGGCACGCCGGAGAGCGCCTCGAACAGCGCCTGGTCGGCCTTGGGGTCGTGGAAGGCCAGGCCGGGCGCGTCGAGCGCGGAGACTCCGCCGAGCGGCACGAACAGCACGGCGGGCCCGGTGGCCCGGCTCAGCTTGGCGGCCACCCTGCGGCCGAGTTCGGCCATCTCCTCGGGGGTGGTGCGCATGAGCGTGACGGTGGGGTTGTGGACGTACAGGGTGCGGTGCTCGAAGCGTTCGGGGACGGTCTCGCGCGGGCCGAAGTTGACCATGTCGAGCGCGCCGGGCGCGACCACCTGCGGGACGCCGCGCCGGCCCGCCGCGGTGAGCCGGTCCGGTCCGGCGGACAGGACGCCGCCGACCAGGTCGTCGGCCAGTTCGGTGGTGGTCAGGTCGAGCACTCCGGCGATCAGGCCGCTCTCGACGAGCCCTTCCAGGGCCCGGCCGCCCGAGCCGGTGGCGTGGAAGACGAGCACCTCGTAGCCGAGCTCGTCGAGGCGGGCGCGGGCGGCGTCGACGGCGGGCGTGGTGACCCCGAACATGGACGCGGCCACCAGCGGCCGGTCATCCCCGGCCGCCTGCTCCGAGGCCGCCCGCCGCGCGCTCGCCATGCCCGCGACCGCCGCGGCGGCGTTGCCCAGGATGAGCCGGGAGACGCGGTTGACCCCCGCGATGTCGACCACGCTGTACATGATCGTCACATCCTTGGCCCCGACATAGGGCGACACATCCCCGGACGCCATCGTCGAGACGATCACCTTGGGCAGCCCGATGGGCAGATCCCGTACGGCTCGCGCCGCGATGGACGACCCGCCGCTGCCGCCCACGGCGAGCACCCCGTCGAGCCCGCCGCCGGCGTGCAGCCCGGCCAGGACCGCGGCGGCGCCCTCGCCCATCGCCGCGACCGCGGCCCCCCGGTCACCGGCCGCCCGCAGCGCCTCGATGCCGGCGCCGGCGGCCTCGGCCACCTGGGCGTTGCCGATGTCGGCGGGCGTGCTCGCCTCGCCGACCCCCGCGTCGACGACGACCACCTCGCAGCCGAGCTCGCGCAGCCGTTCTCGCAGCCAGGCGTACTCCTGGCCCTTGGTGTCCAGTGTGCCGACCAGTGCGACTACCACCGTCACCCCTCCCCTCGAAGACCCTCCCGGTCAACATAACCAGACCGCGATCGTTTCGGTATGATCATCGCCTCCCCTGGAAGCGATCGCTCGGGGAGACACACGTGGGCGCGTGCCGATGGCCTGCCGTTATCTGCGCGGCTTCGCTGCTGTCCGGCTGCGCGCCCCCCGTCGCCGCACCCCTGCCTGCCGGTTCGGCGGGTCGCGCCGCGCCGACCGTGGAGGCGCCGGTCCGGGTCGCGTCGAAGAAGAAGGTCACCTCCCGGCGGAGGGCGGGTGAGGTGCGCGTGCCGTACTCGGCGTCGGGTGGCTATGCGGTCGTGCCCGGACGGGCCGCGCCCAGGAAGGGGCGCGGATCCGTGGTGCGCTACCTGGTCGAGGTGGAGCGCGGCCTGCCGTTCGACAAGGGCGACTTCGCCGCGGCGGTGCACAGGACGCTCAACGATCCGCGCGGCTGGGCCCGCTTCCAGCGGGTCGACCGCCCGCCGGTACGGCTGCGCGTCGCGCTGAGCAGCCCGGCGACGACCGACCGCCAGTGCCTGCCGCTGCGCACCGGCGGCGACCTGTCCTGCTGGAACGGCACCCGCTCGGTGATCAACGCGGTGCGCTGGGCCAAGGGCGTGGCGCAGTACCGCGGCGACCTGGCCGCCTACCGCGACTACGTGATCAACCACGAGGTGGGGCACGGGCTCGGCCACCACCACGGCTACTGTCCCGGCCGGGGACAGCCCGCGCCGGTCATGGCGCAGCAGAGCAAGACGCTGGGCGGCTGCCGCCCCAATCCGTGGCCGTTTCCACTGGCCGGAAGCCGCTCCACCAAGGGGGCGCCCGGCTGACCGACACTGGAAGATCGGCGACCGGAAGGTGGAGGGCTCATGGTACGCGTCTCGGCAGGAGCGGTCCGCGGCTCGGAGCAGGACGGGATCTCGGTCTTCAAGGGGATCCCGTACGCCAGGAGCCCGTTCGGTGAGCACCGCCTGGCCGCGCCGGTCCCCGCCGAGCCGTGGGAGGGCACCCGCGAGGCCACCGCGTTCGGCCCCCGCCCGCCGCAGGCGACGCTGATCGCCGGCACGCCGGAGTGGTCCCCGGCCGAGGGGCTCGACTGCCTCACGGTGAACGTGTGGACCCCGGACCTCGGTGGGTCGGGGCTGCCGGTGATGGTGTGGATCTACGGCGGCGCCTACCGCACGGGCTCGGCCGACCATCCCGTCTACGACGGGGCGCGGCTGGCGGGCGACGGCGTGGTCGTCGTCACGTTCAACTACCGCGTGAGCGTGGAAGGGTTTGCCTGGTTCGACGGCGCGCCCGCCAACCGGTGGCTGCTCGACCAGATCGCCGCGCTGCGCTGGGTGCAGGAGAACATCGCGGCCTTCGGCGGCGACCCCGGCAAGGTGACGGTGTTCGGCGAGTCGGCCGGGGCGGGAGCGGTCGCCTGCCTGCTGTCCGCGCCGTCGGCTCGCGGCCTGTTCCACCGGGCGATCGCACAGAGCGTGCCGGGGCCGTTCTACACCCCCGCCATGGCCCGCGCGGTGTCGGCCGCGTTCATGCGGCGGCTCGGCGACGTCTCGCCGTACACGGCCGCGCCCGAGGAGCTGGTGGCGGCGTCGGAGGCGTTCACCGAGGAGGAGATGGGCGACGAGGCGCGGTGGGGGCCGATGGCGTACTGCCCGATGCCGTTCGCGCCCGTGGTGGACGGCGAGGTGCTGCCGGACACGCCGTGGAACGCGGTGGCCGACGGGGCGGGCAGCGACATCCCGCTGATCGTGGGCTTCACCCGGGACGAGTTCCGGATGTTCGCCGCCATGAACCCGGAGCCGGTGGACCTGGCGCGCACGCTCAAGGCGCTGGCCCCGCCGGACGCGGACGTGGTCTACCGGGCCGCCAGACCGGGCGCGGCGAAAGCGGAGCTGTACGAGGTGCTGATGTCGGACTGGCTGTTCCGGATGCCGAGCGCGCTGCTCGCCGACGCCCACACCGGGCCCACCTACGCCTACGAGCTGACCTGGGCGAGCCCCGCGTTCGGCGCCGCGGTGCACGGCCTGGACGTACCGCTGACGTTCGGCACCCTGGACACGCCGCTGACCGCGATGCTCTTCGGCGAGGCCCCCGAAGCGGAGGGCCTGTCCTGGCAGTTCCGTACGGCGTGGACGAGGTTCGCCGCCACCGGCGACCCCGGCTGGCCGGGTTACGACCCAGTGGAGGCCTCGACCCACCTGTTCGACCTCGAGCCCGCCGACGTCCTCGACCCCGAGGCGTTCTCCCGCGCCCTGTGGTCCGAGCGCGGCTTCCCGGTGATCGACTGAACGGGTACGAATCTATCGCGATATATCTCCGAAAGTCGGGAACATGCCGGGCGCCTAGATCAGTTGGTCTGAATGAGTCGACTTGGGGAGCGTGAACTCATGGCAGGCAGGCGGACTGTACGGCGGGCGCTGGCGGGCGGGGCGGCCCTGGCGGCGGCGGGGTGGGCGCTGCGCGACATCCCGGCCCAGCTGGGCGTGCGACCACTGGAGTCGGGGCCCGACCGGGTCGCCAGGCTGCGCAACTCGCCGCAGTTCAGGGACGGCGTCTTCGTCAACACCATGCCGGGCGTGAGCGACGGCCCGCCCAGCGCGCCGCCCCCGAACCTGCTGCGCGACCTGCTCAAGGACCGCGACGACCGCCGCCCGGCCGGCATGGTGCCGCTGCTTCGCTCGCTTCCCGCGCCGCCGACCCCGGACGGCCTGCACGTGGTCTGGTTCGGCCACGCCTCCACGCTCGTCCAGATCGAGGGCAAGCGGGTGCTGTTCGACCCGGTGTGGAGCGAGCGCGTCTCCCCCTCCCGGCTGGTCGGCCCCCGGCGGCTGCACCCGGTGCCGGTACCGCTGGAGGAACTGCCGGACGTCGACGCGATCGTCATCTCCCACGACCACTACGACCACCTGGACCTGGAGACCGTACGCAGGCTGACCCGGCTGCAGAAGGCGCCGTTCCTGGTGCCGCTGGGCATCGGCGCGCACCTGGAGCGCTGGGGCGTGCCGATGTACCGGATCGTCGAGCTGGACTGGGAGGAAGAGACGCGGGTCGCGGGCCTGCGGTTCGTCTCGACGGCGGCGCGGCACTTCTCCGGCCGGGCGTTCACCCGCAACGACACGCTGTGGGGCTCCTGGGTGGTCGCGGGCGAGCACCGGCGGGTGTTCTACGCGGGTGACTCCGGCTACTTCGACGGGTACGCCAAGATCGGCGCCGAGCACGGGCCGTTCGACCTCACGCTCATGCCCGTCGGCGCCTACAGCCCCGCGTGGCCGGACATCCACATGAACCCGGAGGAGGCGGTCAACGCCCACTTCGACCTCGGCGGCAGCCTGCTGCTGCCGGTGCACTGGGCGACGTTCACGCTGGCCCTGCACCCGTGGGCCGAACCGGTCAACCGGCTGTGGCACGAGGCCAAGGCGCGGGAGGCCAGAATCGTGGTGCCGAGGCCGGGCGAGGGCGTGGACGTCGACGCCGCGCCGACGGTCGACGGCTGGTGGGAGACGCTCAGCCTGTGAAGCGGTCGCCGTACAGTCGTGGGGTGAGCAATCTTGAACGGGAACCGCAGGAGATCGTCTGCCCGGCCGCCGGTGCCGCCGCGCCGGCGCGCGAGGAGCTGACCGGGCACCAGGTGGCGCTGGGCGGTCCTCGCGCGATGACGGTGACCAGGACGCTGCCCAACCGGGGCCGGCGGATGGTCGGCGCGTGGTGCTTCGTCGACGACTACGGCCCCGAGCGGGCGGCGATGCGGGTTCCGCCGCACCCGCACACCGGCCTGCAGACGGTGACGTGGCTGGTCAAGGGCGAGGTGCTGCACCGCGACAGCCTCGGCAGCCTGCAGACGATCCGGCCCGGCCGCCTCAACCTGATGACCGCCGGGCGCGGCATCTCGCACGCGGAGGAGTCGACGGAGGCGATGCTGCACGGCGTACAGCTGTGGGTGGCGCTGCCCGAGCGGGACCGCCGGGTGGCGCCGCACTTCGAGCACCACGAGGCGCTGCCCGTCCTGTCGGGTCCCGGGTTCAGCGCGACCGTCATCATGGGCTCGCTCGGCGGCGTCACCTCCCCCGCCCGCGCCTACACGCCGCTGGTCGGCGCCGAGGTGGCCGTCGAGGGGCCGGCCGCGCTGCCGCTGGACCCCGGCTTCGAGCACGCGGCGCTGCTGCTGTCGGGCGAAGCCGAGGTGGCGGGCGGGCCGCTGGAGCGGGGCACGCTGGTCTACCTCGGCGGCGGGCGCACCTCGCTACACCTGGGCGGGCAGGGCAGGGTGCTGCTGCTCGGCGGCGTGCCGTTCGAGGAGGAGATCGTCATGTGGTGGAACTTCATCGGCCGCACCCACGACGAGATCGTCGCCTTCCGCGACGAGTGGGCGCACGGCGAGGGGTTCGGCACGGTCGAGGGCTTCGACGGCGACCCGCTGCCCGCCCCCGCCCTGCCCTCGATCCGGCTCAAGCCCCGGGGGCGCGTCCGTTAGAAGATCCTCGGCGATGAGATACCCACCCTTGCGATAGTTGCGCGTCGTCTTTCGTCCCGTATCGTCCCCACCAGTGATCCCGACTGTGCGCGGAAGGATCGGCATGACCGACGATGTGGTGCGACGCGTCTTCCAGTCAGTCGACTCGTTCGACCCCGACGAGTTCGTGCGGTTGCTGGCCGAGGATGCCACGCTGGTGTTCGGCAATGCCGAGCCGATGGCGGGACGGGAGGCCATCACCTCAGGGTTGCGGGCGTTCTACTCCACCATCGGCGGCCTGCGGCACCGGATCGTCAGGAACTGGCAGGTGGACGCCGACACCATCGCCGAGACCGAGGTGACCTACCGGCGGCTCGACGGCAAGGATGTCAGCGTCGTGGCCGTCTCGATCTGGCGCACCCGCGACGACGGCCTGATCTCGGACTACCGGATCTTCGTCGACCTCGCACCCCTCCACCTGGTCTAGTACACCGAGATGTGCGGGTGGTCGTAGTGGTTGGCGGTGGTGCCGCCGCGGTTGGACATCACCCGCCAGGTGCCGGTCCTGACATGCCAGATGCGCTGGCGGTAGATCACGTACATGATGCCCAGCCGCTTGGCGTTCTTGATCACCCAAGCGGAGATCTCGTGCCCGCGCTGAATCTCGGCGCCCGACGGCATCGCGCCGCCCCGGCTCAGCATGAAGTCACACGCCCGGCCCAGCGGATGCTCACCGCCGTCGTTCAGCGAGCGGTAGCAGCCGATCCCGTACGGCACCCCGAAGCGTTCCGCGATGAGCTGCTTGACCAGGCGCATCCGGGGCGTGATGTTGTCCGCCCCGGCTGGTAGCTGGGGCACGAAGGTGCCGTCCGATCTGGCGCCGGGGGCGTCGTGCAGCAGGTCGATCCGGTCCTTGATCTGCTCGATGACCTTCTCGGCCTTGCGCTTCTTGCCGTCGAGCGTCTTGAGCCGGGCGCGCAGGTCGTCCGCCTTGGCGCCCGCCTCCCGCTTGGCCGCCAGGTGCGTGTCGCGGACCTCGGCGAAACCGTGCAGCCTGGCGTTCTGCTCGTTGGCGAGCTGCTGGACGAGCGCCATGCCGTTCAGCCCGCCCTCGCCGAGCAGGGTGTCGACCAGGCCGAGCCCGCCATTGGTGTACGACTGCACGGCCATGAGCCTGATCTGGGCCGACTCGCGATCGTAGACCGCCTGCGCCGCGCCCAGCTTCCGCCGGGCCGCCTTCTCCGCCTTCTCGACCTTCTGCAGCTCGATCCGGCCCGCGTAGTAGTCGCTGATCAGCGTGTCGGAGGACTTCTGCAGGGACTTCAGTTCCTTGCGCAGCTTCTTGACGCTGGGCTTGGGCGCGGCGTGCCCCGCCCCTGCCACGCCCACGCACATCGCGAGGCAGACCAGCACCGCGATGACGAGCTTGAGCGGGCCGCGCCGCCGGTCGCCGGGGACCGCAACCGCCACGCTTCTCCTTCGCCCGAGCCACCGAACGCCGACGGCCTTGGATGCTGCTCAGGCCGCGGGACGCCCCTCTGTCCGATGGACGATAGTAGGGGATATACGGAGCAGGGATGGAATCAAAGGGTTTGGTCTGAGTCGCGTCTCGCCCGCCTGGTGGCGATGTGCTTGCCCAGCAGCAGCGTCCCCGGCAGGGCCACGCCGCCCAGCAGTCCGGTGCCGACCTTGAGGCCGATGTCGGCGTCGACCAGGCCGCCGCCGTTCCCCGGCGCGCCGAGCGACACCCGCACCTCGGCGCTGATCAAGGGGTCCCCGTCCGGGGGCGGGCTGTCCTGGGAGGACTGCTCGGACGGCTCGGGCTCGGACGGCTCCCCCGGGCCTGGCGTCTCCGGCGGGTCGGGCGACGGGGTGGGCTCGTCCGGGGTGCTCGTCGGGACCTTGGTGGGCTGCTTGGTCGGTTCCTTGGTCGGCTTCCTCGTGGGTTCCCTGGTCGGCTTTTGGGTGGGGGTCCTGGTGGGTTCGGGTTGTCGAGTTCGCTGGATGTGCCGGGGTTGCGTGGGGCCGGGGCTCGGCGAGGGTGTGGCCTGGACCGGCTTGGCCGTACCGGAGGGGCGGCCCGCCGTGCGGGAAGGAGTCGGCGTGGGGGGCGCGCCGGTCGGCGACGGCGACGAGGAGACGGGGCGCCGGCTCTGGACCGTCTGCGGAGGGTCGTTCCAGATGACGAACGTCGAGACCACCGCCGCCGCCGTCACCAGTGTCACGCCCACGGTGACCGCCAGCTTGGCCATCGGCGTCAGCGTGGTGCGCGCGAGGCCGGTGGCGCTCGCGGCGACCGGCTCGGCCAGCGGGAACATCCCCAGGTACGGCACCGCCAGCGCGGCCAGACCGGCCCGGCCGCGCTCTTCCCAGTCCGGGCCGTACGCGGCGGCGGCCGTCTCCTCCAGCTCGGCCAGGAAGTCCTCCGCCGAGCGCGGCCGTTCCCCGGGGGTCTTGGCCAGGCCGTGCGCGAGCAGCGGCCTGATCGGCTCGTCGACGCTCTCCACCGGCGGCGGCACGTTCCGGTGCTGGTGGGCGAGGGCAGCCAGGCTGTCGCCGTGGAAGGGCCTGCTGCCGGTCAGGCACTCGAAGAAGACCACGGTGGCCGCGTACACGTCGCCCTCGGGGCTCGCGGGGGCGTCCTGCCACTGCTCGGGCGCCATGTACGGCGGGGTGCCCACGCCCGGGCCCGTCTCGCCCGAGCGGGCGGCCACGCCGAAATCGACGAGCTTGCTGCCGCCGTCGGCCGTGACGATGACGTTCTCCGGTTTGAAGTCGCGGTGCACCACGCCCGCCCGATGCGCGGCGGCCAGCCCGAGCAGCGCCCCCTTGAGCACCGTCAGCGCCGCCTCCGGCCCGGTCGCGCCCTCCTCCCGCAGCAGGTGGCGCAGGGTGACGCCGTCGACCAGCTCCATGACGATGGCGGCGTCGCCGCCGTCCTCGCGGTAGTCCAGGAGGCGGGCGATGTAGGGGCTGTCGAGGGTGGCGATGAGGTGCGCCTCGGTCCTGAACCGGCGGACGAACTCCTCGTCGGCCAGGTGGGCGCGGGACAGGTGCTTGATCGCGACGGGAAGGCGGTCGGAGTCCCGTACGGCCAGCATCACGACACCGGATCCGCCATGACCGAGCTCTCGGACCTCGTGGTAGCCGGGGACGTGCATGGGCATCCTCCCGCCAGGCAAAGATCCGTATTTCGGGACGTTAGCCTGATGTCATACCACGTGTCGAGATTTCACCCCCTTCCAGCTCGCCTGTTTGCTTCCCTGCGCGGATGCCTGGTTTTCGCCACCATGCCGGGCCGTAGCTGAGTCGCTCCCCCGGCCAGGACCCTGGTTTCGCCACTATGCCGGGGTCGTGCCCCCGGTCAGGACATCGACAGCCCTTCGGTGCCCGAGGCCTTGTCGTGCTTCGTGTCCGAGGTGGTGGGCGAGAAGCGGAGCACCGCGCCCGACGCGTCGATCTTCTCCACGGTGACGGTCACGCCGTTGGCCAGGCCGAGGTATCCGGTGCCCATGATGGAGACGTGCACGTCCCCGAGCTTCGGACGGCGGACCTCGAACACCACCCGGTTCGGAGTGGCGTAGGTGACGAAGAACTCGCTGCAGCCAAATCGGGCGGCCAACGGGATGTCGGCGGAACCGGTCAGGGCGGATGGGGACCACAGGGCGGCGCCCGCCGTACCCGGCTGCCTCCGGTCATCAGTCGGATCCGACCGGTGTGATCTTCTCCTCGCCGAGTCGTGCCTGCAGGTCGTCCAGGAGGGTGCGGAGCAGGGCGGTCAGGGCGTCGCGCTGCTCCTCGGTGAGTCCGGAGATCAGATCCGCCTCCCGGCCGAGCACCCGGTCGACGAGCCGCTCGACCAGCGTGTGCCCCTCGGGCGTGAGGGTCACCACGACGGAACGCGACCCGGCGCCGAGCGGTTCCCTGGTGACGAGCCCCTCGGCTTCGGCGCGGGCCACCCGCTGGGAGACGGCCCCGGCGGTGACGTGGGCGCGTTCGCCGAGCTGGCGGGTGGTCAGCCGGTACGGCGGGCCGCTGCGCCTGAGCACGCTGAGCAGGTCCAGGGTGGCCGAGTCGGCACCGGCGGCGGCGAGTATCCGGCGCCGGTCGTCGCCGAAGATCTTGGCCAGTTGCCAGATCCGGGTGACGACACCGATTCCCTCGACCGGGGTTCCGGGACGCTCGCGCAGCCAGGCGGCCGCGATGGCGTCCACCCGATCATTCTCCTCCACAGTGGTCTCCGTTCCAGGTTTGCGTTTAGGTCTAAACAATGCTTATCGTTTAGACCTAAACCTACCTGAAGGAGATGCTCATGGCACGCAACGTGCTGGTCACCGGCGCAGGCACCGGGATCGGCCGCGCGGTGGCCGCCGCGTTCGCCGCGGACGGCGACCACGTCGTGATCACCGGCCGCCGCCCCGAACCCCTTGAGAAGGCCGCCGCCGAGCTCGGCGTCCGCGCCCTCGTGTGCGACGCCACCGACCCGGACCAGGTGGAGGCGCTGCTGAAGCGGCTCCCGGACTCCGTCGACGTCCTGGTGAACAACGCGGGCGGCAACACCGACTTCGACCGGCAACCCCCGCACGACCTGCGCACCCTGGCCGGCAACTGGCGGGCCAACCTCGAAGCCAACCTGCTCAGCGCGGTCCTGATGACCGCGGCGCTGACCGACCGCCTCACCGAAGGCGGCACCGTGATCAGCATCGGCTCGATCGCCGCCGACAAGGGCGCCGGCGCGTACGGCGCCGCCAAGGCGGCCTTGGCCTCCTGGAACGTGCACCTGTCCGCCGAGCTCGGCCCACGCCAGGTGACCGCCAACATCGTCTCCCCCGGCTACATCGCCGACACCGAGTTCTTCCGCGACCGGATGACCGCCGAACGCCGCGACTCCCTCATCGCCGCCGCCCACACCCGCCGCCCCGGCACCCCGGAGGACATCGCCGGCGCGGTGCGCTTCCTGGTCTCCTCCGCCGCCCGGCAGATCACCGGCCAGGTCCTCGCCGTCAACGGCGGCGAACGCACCACCCGCTGACATGCCGTCCGTCGCACGACCGGCAACAGAGTGGCTCGTCGGCGCGGGGCAGCGGGTGCGCGCCATGAGCCGCGACCCGCAGGCGACGGCCGCGAGACTCCCGGCCGGGGTCGAGACGGCGCACGGCGACTTCGAACGGCCGGAGACCTGGGCGGGCGCGCTGGACTGCGTCGACCGGATCTACCTCCTCCCCCCATCCGCCCGGGACCGCTCGCCGCCGGAGCGCTCAACTGGGCGAAACAGGTCCGCACCTCGGCCGCGGACCGCCGCGTCCGCGGCCGACCTCCGGCGGCGGCGCACCCAGCGCGCCCGGGCGATCGTCACGATCGATGCCATCGACGGTGAGAGCCCGCAGGTGCCGGTTCAGCGCCTGGCGGTTATTCGGTTGGTGTCCGCCTCGGTTGAGCGTCAATATGGTCGGATGCCTGCTCACGCCTTGTTGATCACAGGAACCGTGGGAGTGGGGAAGACTTCCGTCGCGGACGCGGCGGGCGACCTGCTCACCGACGCCGAGGTGCCCAATGCCGTCATCGATCTCGACTGGCTGCGGCGGGCCTGGCCGACTCCGCCAGGTGACCCGTTCAATCTTGAGATGACCCTGCGGAACCTGCGCGACGTCGCGCGCAACTACCTGGACACCGGAACTCAGCGGCTCGTCCTGGCCGGCGTCGTCGAGAGCCGCGAGGAGCGCCGGCGGTATCGGGACGCCGTCGGCGTCGATCTCACGGTGTGCCGGCTCCGGGTCGAGATTCCCGTCGTGCACCGGCGGCTGGAGCGACGCCACGAGGGCCAGGACGCCGACCTGCGGTGGCATCTCGAACGCTCGGGGCAGCTCGACCGGATCCTCGACGACGCCCAGGTCGAGGACATCGTCGTCGACGCCACCGAGCACTCCGTCACCGAGGTGGCCGCCACCGTACTGGAGAAGCTCGGCTGGCTTTGAGGCCCTGTCCATGCGATCGCCGGAGGTCGGGCGACGGGGTGGGCGTCCGCGGTTTGGTGAAGTCTTCACGCGGATCAGCCACCGCTATGAGCTCTGCTTGCCCGAATGCGCGCCTTCGATGTGGTCTCGTCGGGGGTGGTGTCTGGCCGTGAGGGGGAGCGATCCATGGCAGCGAAGAACGTGGTCCTGGTGCACGGGGCCTGGGGAGACGGCTCGCATTGGCGCAGGGTGATCCCGCCGCTGGCCGCCAAGGGCTACCAGGTGACCGCGGTACAGAATCCGCTCACCTCCCTGGCCGACGACATCCACCGCACCACGACGCTGGTCAACGCCCAGGACGGGCCGACGCTGCTGGTCGGCCACTCCTACGGCGGCGCCGTGATCAGCGGAGCCGGGCACGCGCCGAACGTGGCCGGCCTGGTCTACGTGGCCGCGTTCGCCCCCGACGAGGGGGAGAACCTGGCCGGGCTGCTGGGCCGGGACCAGAGCACGCCCCCGCCGGAAGGGCTGATCCGGCCCGACGCCGACGGTTTCCTCTGGCTCGACTTCGACCTCTTCCACCAGGCGTTCTGCGCCGACGTCGACGCCGAGGACGCGCTGGTGATGGGCCGGGCGCAGAAGCCCATCGCGGGCCGCTGCTTCGAGGACCGCGCCGGCCCGCCCGCCTGGCAGTCCAAGCCCACCTGGTACCAGGTCTCCACCCGGGACCGCATGATCCCGCCCACCACCGAGCAGTGGATGGCCGAACGGATGCAGCCACGCGGACTGCTCACCCTCGACGCCAGCCACGCCTCACTCGCCTCACACCCGGACGAGATCACCGCCTTGATCACCGAGGCCGCCGAGTCCCTTTAACGAACCGACACGAACGGCGGCGCCGGCCCACCATCCCCAGCGCCGCCGCACCTTCTCCGCCGCCCCACGCCGCCGCACGCCCGCGCCCGCGTCTTGAGCCTGTACGGCTAGCGCCTCTCCCTACTCCGCACCAGCCTCCGCCCGCTCAGCTGCCACCCCACCCCCACCCGCGCGACCTGGTCACCCCCATACCTCTGTCAAGATTTCACCCCCCCGACACTTCAGCCTGTCCTATCCGCCATAGGAGACCCAAGACCCTCCACCCTCGCCATACCCCTCTACACCTCGCACTTCCCACCCACTACGATCAGTCGTAGATCAACTCGTTTGCACGGTTTGCCCGTTTACCCTGCCGGGGTATAGCGTCTTGCCCCTGACGCAAGCCAGCCGTTTTGGAGTTGAACAATGTCGATGCACCACGAAGACCCCGCGGCGCACACGCGACACGGCGACAGCCACGAAGGACACGAAGGCCACCACCAGGACCATTCAGCCCACGAAGGACATGCGGCGCACGGATCGTCGGCGGTGTCGTGGAAGATGGCCGCCTCGGCGACGCTGCACTGTCTCACCGGCTGTGCCATCGGCGAGGTGCTCGGCATGGTCATCGGCACCGCGCTGGGCTGGTCGAACGTGCCCACCATCATCCTGGCGGTCGCCCTGGCGTTCTTCTTCGGCTACCTGCTCACGCTGCTCGGCGTCCGCCGCGCGGGCGTGAGCTGGGGGCAGGCGCTCAAGGTGGCGCTGGCCGCCGACACGGTCTCGATCCTGGTGATGGAGATCGTCGACAACGGCGTCATGGTCGTCATCCCGGGTGCGATGGACTCGGGCCTGGCCAGCGGACTGTTCTGGGGCGCCCTGGCCTTCTCCTTCCTGGTCGCCTTCGTGATCACCACCCCGGTCAACAAGTGGCTGATCGGCAAGGGCAAGGGCCACGCGGTGGTCCACGCCTACCACCACTGAGTCAGGCGACCGCCCGCTCCCCCAGCAGGCGCCTGACCGCCTGAGCCGCCGCCCGCCCCGCCCGGTTCGCGCCGATCGTGCTCGCCGAAGGCCCGTACCCGACCACTTGCAGCCGCGGCTCGGCCACCACCTGAGTGCCGTCGACCGGGATCCCGCCGCCCGGTGCGCGTAGCCTCAGCGGCGCCAGATGGTCCAGCGCGGAGCGGAACCCGGTGGCCCACACGATGCCGAGGCCGGTGACGCTCACCACGCTCCGCGGCGCGAGCCCCGCGCGCACCCGTTCCTCGACCATGGCCACGGCCTCCCGGCGCGCCTCCTCGCCGAAGTCGTCGTCCCGGAAGACGGGCGGCCTGCGGGTGACCCACAGCGTGGCCGCCGCCACCCCGGCGATCTCCGACAGCACGTGCGCGGCCGAGTTGCCGCCGCCGACCACCACCACCCGGCGTCCGGTGAACTCGGCGGGGCCCCGGTAGGACGCGTAGTGCAGTTGCCGTCCGGTGAACGAGGCGGCGCCCGGGTAGTACGGCCAGTAGGGGCGGGTCCAGGTGCCGGTCGCGTTCACCACGGCCCTGGCCGTCCACTCGCGCCCGGACGCGGAGACCACGAGCAGCCCGGCCGCGTCGCGGGTCACGGAGCCGACCTTCACGGGGCGGAGCACGGTCAGGCCGGTCTCCCGTTCGTAGCCGCCGTAGTAGCCGGGGACCACGACGGAGGCGGGCAGGCCGCCGTCGCCGTGCGGCGGGCGCCGTACACCTGGCAGGTCGAAGATGCCGTGGACCTTGTCCATGGTCAGGGACGGCGAGCGGTGCCGCCAGGCGCCGCCGGGGCCCGCCGCCGCGTCGAGCACGACCGGGGCGAGGCCGAACCTGCGCAGGAAGTACGCGCTGGACAGGCCCGCCTGCCCGGCGCCGATCACCACCACATCGTCCACGTACGCACCAACCGCCGGGCCCGCCGAAGCCTTCCCGCTGGACGGATCGCCGCCGCGGCCGGGCCATCGCGCGCGAAACGTCCAACCCGGGTTGCGCGCCCGGCCAGGCACGGCACGATGCTCGATCGTGACAGACCTACTGAACGGCCGCAGGTTCGTGATGGTGAGCTCGACGGCGAGCGCCGTGGACCCCGAGGCCCCCACCGAGTTCGTGTACGCCGAAGCCGACGGCGTGATCTGGGGCGAGTACTCCGGCGACACCGTGACCCACGGTCGTTTCGTCGGCACCAGGGACGACGACCGGATCTCGATCTCCTATGTGCACGCGCTCAAGGCCGGCGGGCGCGCCGGAGGGCAGAGCGAGAGCCGCATCGAGACCGGTGACGACGGGCGGCTGCGGCTCGTGGAGGAGTTCCAGTTCGCCGGGGACGACGTCCTGCATGTGAGCGTGTGCGACGAGGTCATCTGACTTTGTCGAATGCCTGTTCTATGCTGAGGGTATGACGGCATTCCAGGCATCCCTGCTCGACGCGTGCGACGAGGTCGCGCCAGGGCCGCTCGGGTCGTCGGTGCGGCGCACGCACCTGACCCGCGGCGCCTGGATCGATGTGTGTCCCGGCTGGATCTCGGGCGCCGACGCGCTGCTCGACAGCCTCCTGCACGACGTGCCGTGGCACGCCGAGCGACGGCAGATGTACGACCACGTGGTCGACGTGCCCAGGCTGCTCAGCTTCTACGGCGAGGGCCAGAGGCTGCCCCACCCGGTGCTGGAGGAGGCCAGGCGGGCGCTCGACGCGCACTACGGCGAGGAGTTGGGCGAACCGTTCAGCACGGCGGGCCTGTGCCTCTACCGCGACGGCCGCGACAGCGTCGCCTGGCACGGGGACACGATCGGGCGCGGCGCCACCGAGGACACCATGGTGGCGATCGTCTCCATCGGCACGCCTCGCGGGCTGCTGCTGCGCCCGCGCGGCGGAGGCGGCGCGACGATCCGCCACAATCTGGGGCACGGCGACCTGATCGTGATGGGCGGAAGCTGCCAGCGCACCTGGGAGCACGCGATCCCGAAGACCACCAGGGTGACGGGCCCGCGGATCAGCATCCAGTTCCGCCCGCGCGGCGTGCGCTGAGTGGGCCGGGCATAATGCCGGACATGTCGCTGATCACGCGGTGGACTGGGCTGGCGGGAGACTCGCGGGCGGCGCGGGCGGTGGGCGCCGAACTGCTGGCCAGGTGGGCCGAGCCGCACCGCCGCTACCACACGCTCGACCACCTGCGAGCGGTCCTCGATGCGATCACCCCGCTGGCCGCGCTCGCCGCCGACCCGGCGGCGGTACGGCTGGCCGCCTGGTTCCATGACGCGGTCTACGACGGCAGACCCGGCCTCGACGAGGAGCGCAGCGCCCAGCTCGCCCAGGCGGCCCTGCCCCGCTGCGGCGTCGGCCCGGCGCGTGTCACCGAGACCGCCAGGCTGATCCGGCTGACCGCCGCCCACTCCCCCGAGCCCGGCGACGCCAACGGCTCGGTGCTGTGCGACGCCGACCTGGCCGTGCTGGCCGCGCCGGGCTACCCGGCCTACACCCGCGCCATCCGCGAGGAGTACGCCCACGTGCCGGACGACCTGTTCAGGGCCGGTCGCGGCGCGGTGCTGCGCGCCCTGCTCGCCCAGCCCCGCCTCTACCGCACCCCGAGGGCCCACGACCTGTGGGAGGCCGCCGCCCGCGCCAACATGACCGCCGAACTGGACGGCCTGTCCCGGCCGCACTGAAGCGGGACGCCGTCACGACCCCCTGCTGACCAGATCGGGGCCGCGCCACGCGCCCGCGACCCCGGCGACGATCAGTGCGGGGCCCAGCAGCAGCGGGTTTAACCACGAGGACGACTCGCCCGTGCGGGTCAGCACCAGGAAGGCGGCCTCCAGCGCCGCCGTGCTCACCAGGCAGGCGAGGCAGGCGGCCACCCTCGCGCGCGGGCGGGCGGCCGCCGACCAGCGGGCCACCGGAAGCAGGAGCAGGGTCACCGGGATCGCCACCACCGCCCCCAGCGCCAAGCCCACGAGCAGCCCGAGCACGGCGAACGCGAACACTCCCGGAAGCGACTCGAGTGTGACGGACAGGCCGGACTCCATCGTGCCCCACACGAACAGGGCCCCGGTGGTGATGCCGCCGGTCGCCAGGCCGGCGACGCCGCCCGCGAGCACCGACGTCACCAGGGTTCGCAGCGCGATGCCACCCGGCGGGCGGACCTCCATCACCCGGTCCCCCGGTCGCCGCCGGGGCCGTCCGGCAGTTGCGGGGCCCCCTTCTCGTCCTGCATCACCTCGAAGCCGCCCACAGGGTTGCCCTGCGGGTCCACCGCGACGGCGACCACCTCTTCACCGCGGCACTGGCCGCCCTGGGGCTTCCCCTCGCAGAACCGCACATGCCCGGCCAGCCGGTCCACCGTGCCGGGCTCCAGGTACCAGATGCCGACCACTCCGCCCACGGTGGCCCCCGGCCGGTTGGCGCGCAGCCACCCGGCCACCGCCTCCTGGACCTTCTTCTCGAAAGCCTGCCGCTCGTCGAAGGGCCGGAAGATCCGCATGGTCACCGCCGGCGGCTTCGATTCATCCTCGGCGACGGTGTAGCTGGCGATGAACCGTGATTTCTCGGACAGCGCCGCGCGCAGCTCGCTGTCGGTCAGCCTGAGCATGGCCGGATACTCAGGCGCACCCTGGGGGCGCTTCCTGGCGACCGCGGGCTCGATCAGGTTGACCGAGAGTGAGCCGCTCTTCTCGGCGTCGCTGGAGCCGTCGCGGTCCGCCGCCCACCGCTGGACGCACTCGCCGACCTCGGCCAGCACCGCCTTGACGGTCGCGTTCGTCGGCGCGGCCTCGATCCAGACCTCGTTCAGCGGCCAGTTGGTGGCGATGACCGGGTGGCCGCAGCCCTGGAAGGCGGTCGCCAGGTGCCGCCAGGCCGCGCCCAGCGACTCGCCGGCCCGTACGGCTTCGGCGAGCTGCCGCTCGCAGGATTCCCGCCTGCAGGTGCCCGCCTCGGCGTCGACGCGCAGCCGGACCACCGTGCCGGGATCGCCGGTCAGCGCGAAGACGACCTCCGAGCCGGACGTCTCCGGGAACAGGTTGCGCGCGGTGACGACCTTCAGCCGGCCCGGGTACTGCTTCGCGGCCACTTCCTCGGCCAGGCGCTGGTCGTCGCCGGTGCCGAGCGCGCACCCTCCGGCCGCCAGCACCAGCACGGCCGCCAGCCCTGCGGTCCACCGTCTCACGTACACGAGCGCTCCAATGCAGATCGACATCGGTGACGATCACGATAGGCCCTGCCCGCGAGTGCCGCTTGACAGCCCCCCACGCCGCCGGGATAGCGAAAATCGCCGGGCCTCGGCTTCGGGTTCAAGCAATCACCAGCATTGCCCGCCGTCCCTCTCCAGCAGGGGCGCACCCGTATGGGCGATGCCTGACGGTGCAGCGGGATCCACGGGTAGGCCCTGTGGACCCGATCCGGGGAGGCCCCGGTGGCCGATCTGCCGGAACCCGCGCAGCCCCCGCCCGCGACCGAGTCCCCGCCCCCACCGCAGGTCACCCGGGTCGTGTACCTGGCCAAGACCGGCGCCGCCACCGGCCGCGACGTCCTCCAGCCGACCGCGCACCGCTGCGGCCACGAGAAGACCCGCCCCGTCTCGCACGCCAACGCGCCGAAGAAGTACAAGGGCGTGATCAGGTACCTGGCCAGGCAGGCTCAGGATGCCCGGCTGCTGTCCGCGGTGATCTGCAAGACGCCGGGCTGCGGGCTGGTGACGGCCCACTACGAGGTCGGGGATTCCGAGGACCCGGCCCTGGTCCCGGTCAGGAGGCGGGCTCCGCCGCGCGGCGGGTCAGCTTCCGGCGAGGCGCTCGAAGATTTCCAGGGCCGCCTGGCGCACCTCGTCGGGTGTGATGCCGTCGAGGGCGCTGCGGGCGTCGTCGACGGTCCTGGTGGTGGCGAAGGTGATGGCCACCGAGGCGGCGGCCGCGTGGGTGAGCGTGCCCGCGGGTTCGGCGTCGGCCAGCTCGCGGGCGCTCGCGGCGAGCTCGAGGTTGTCACGCGGAGCGGTCACAGGGTTTCTCCTAGAATGTCTGCGGCTGGGGCTCGTGTCCGCCTCTCGCGCCGCGCCAGACCCCAAGAGTGTCAGATGACCACACCCGAGCGACAGCCACAGCGCTGGTGGCGCCCTTGATCAGGAATCCTTCTGCAGGGCCGCCCGGCCTTCGGCGGCGCCGACGAAGCGCATCTTGCCCAGCGGCACCTCGCCGGTGGCGGGCGGCTGGGCGGGGCGGCGCGGGCTCTGTCCGGCGGGGCGGTCGCTGGGCAGGACGTAGGGCCGCCTGAGCACCTCGTCCAGGATGAAGACGGTCTCGGTGGCCTTCACCGCGGGGATGTTGGCCAGCCGGTCGGTCACCATCGTGTGCACCGCGGCGACGTCCTGCGCGCGTACCTGGATCATGGCGTCGTGCTGGCCGGTGGTGATCGCGCAGTACTCCACCTCGGGCATCCTGGCCAGTTCGGCCCTGAACTGCTTCCACATCTGCTGGCGGACGGTGACGAAGATGAGCGCGGTGATGCCGAGCCCGGCGCGGACGTGGTCGATCTCGGCGGTGAAGCGCTTGATCGCGCCGTCGGCGCGCAGCGCCTCGAAGCGGGTGTAGGCGTTGGCGCGGGAGATCCCCACCCGCTCGGCCAGCGCGGCGACCGAGATACGGCCGTTCTCCCGCAGCACCTCAAGGATCTTCAGGTGCGTGGAGTCGAGCTCCAGCCCGATACCGATCCGTCCAGTGAGACCACCCCCACCGCCACCATTTCTAGAAATATCCGTCACCGTGAAAGCCCTCACATCGGGATTTGTCTCATTGTTGAGACACGATCTGGACATTCTGCCGCACAATCCAGCACCACCTTCACCCAAACGTCTACGCGGCCCATCTTCGGAGGACACACCATGGCGACCCGCTCACAGACGGCAGCTCTGCTGGTCGTCGGTGCTCTCGCACTCGCAGCCTGCTCCAGCGGCGGCTCCTCGACCCCCGCATCCCCGCAGGCGGGGGGCAAGACGCTCGTCATCGACACCTCCTTCGACCTGAAGACCGGTGACCCGGGCAGGACGTACGAGCCGACCGGCCTGATCATCGGCAAGGCCGCCTATGAGACTCTTCTCACCTTCGACGGCTCGGACGTGACCAAGCCCGTGCCGCTGCTCGCGGAGTCCTACGAGCTGTCGAAGGACGGCAAGCAGCTCACCCTCAAGCTCAAGCAGGGCGCCACCTTCGCCGACGGCTCCCCCGTCACGGCCGACGACGTGGTCTTCTCCCTCACCCGGGTGCGCGACATGAAGGGCACGCCGTCCTTCCTGCTCGACGGCGTCGAGGTGGAAAAGACCGACGCGAGCACCATCACGCTGACCTCGAAGAAGGCCAACCCGGCGCTGCCGTACATCCTGCCGAACCCGGCGCTCGGCATCCTGAACAGCAAGGTCGCCAAGGAGCACGGCGCCACGGCCGACGCGCAGGACAAGGCCGAGCAGTACCTGAACTCGGCCTCGGCCGGGTCGGGCCCGTACACGATCGAGTCGTTCAACGTCAGCAGCCAGGTCGTGCTCAAGGCGAACCCGAAGTACTACGGCACCAAGCCCGCCTACGAGAAGGTCGTCCTCCGCAACGTCGAGGCCGCCACGCAGAAGCTGAACGTGCAGCGCGGCGACAGCCAGGTGGCGCTGAACCTGTCCGGCGACCAGGTCAAGGGCCTGTCCGGCGGCCTGACGGTGAAGAAGACCGCCTCGGCCAACGTCATCTTCCTGCTGGCCAACCAGAACTCGGAGATCAGCAAGACCACCCCGAACGCCAAGTTCGTCGAGGCGATCCGCAAGGGCGTCGACTACTCGGGCCTGCTGGAGCTGGCCGGTGAGGGCGCCACCCAGGCTCCCGGCGTCATCCCCTCGCAGATCCTCGGCGCGCTGCCCGCCGACCAGGCGGCCACCCGCGACGTCGAGGGCGCCAAGGCGGCCCTGGCCGCCAGCGGCGTCGCCAACCCGACGGTCAAGCTGGAGTACCCGAGCGAGCTGACCGTCAACGGCCTGTCCTTCCAGCCGCTGGCCGAGCGCATCCAGGCCAACCTCAAGGAGGTCGGCATCACCGCGGAGCTGGCGCCCGCGCCGATCACCACGGCCCTGGACAACTACCGCAACGGCAAGGAGGAGCTCGGCCTGTGGTACTGGGGCCCGGACTACCCGGACCCCAGCGACTACCTGGTCTTCCTGCCGGGCGAGCTGGTGGGCCTGCGCTCCGGCTGGAAGGCCGGCTCCGACAAGGAGCTGACCGCCGCCGGCGACAAGGCCGCCACCGCGATCGGCGACGAGGCCCGCAAGAGCGCCTACGCCGACGTGCAGAACAAGCTCAACGCCTCGGGCCCGTTCATCCCGCTGATCCAGCCGAGCCAGAACATCGTGACCGCCGCCACGGTCACCGACCTGGAGTACCACCCCGTCTGGACCGTCGACGTCGCCGATCTCGGCGCGAAGTAAGGACCACGCGGTGTCGGAGAAGGACGACACGCAGGGCGCGGGCGCCTCGGCCCCGCGCCCTGCCGGGGGCGCGCTTCCGCGTCGCCGTACCTCGGGCAAGCACCCGCTGGCGCGATTCCTGGTCCGCCGGATCCTGACCGCGCTCCTGCTGGCCTGGGGCATCACGCTGGTCACGTTCCTGCTGACGAACCTGGTCCCGGGCGACCCGGTGGCGGCGAACCTGGGCCAGCGGGCGCTGGGCGACCCGGCGATCGTGGCACAGTGGAAGGCCGAGCACGGCCTGGACAAGTCACTGCCCGAGCAGTACCTGATTCACCTGCAGGGCCTGCTCCAGGGTGACCTGGGGATGAGCCAGCAGAGCCACCGGCCGGTGAGCGAGGACCTGGCCGAGTTCGTGCCGGCCACGCTGGAGCTGGCGGGCGCGGCGATCGTGGTCTCGCTGATCCTGGGCGTCGCGTTCGGCGTGATCGCGGCCCTGCGCCGCGACCGGCTCTCGGACCAGGTGCTGCGCGTGGTCAGCCTGATCGGCATCTCGGTGCCGACGTTCTGGCTGGCGCTGGTGGCCTTCTACGTGTTCTTCTTCAGGCTGCAGATCACGCCCGGCAGCGGCCGCATCGATCCGGGCATGAGCGCGCCGCCGCCGGTCACCGGCCTCACCACGGTCGACGCCGCGCTCGCCGGGCAGTGGGACGTGTTCGGCTCCGCGGTCGGCCACCTGATCACACCCGCGCTGGTGCTGGCCCTCTACACGATCGGCCTGCTGACCCGCTTCACCAGGTCGGCGGTCCTGGAGGTGCTCGGCCAGGACTACGTCCGCGCCGCCCGCGCCAAGGGGCTGCCCGGACGGGTGATCCTCTTCCGCTACGTGCTGCGCTCGGCGCTGGTCCCCATCATCACGGTGGCCGGCCTGGCGTTCGGCAGCCTGCTGTCCGGCACCGTCCTGGTCGAGGCGATCTTCGCCTGGCCCGGCATCGGGCAGTACGCCTACAAGAGCGCCACCACCCTCGACCTGCCCGCCGTCATGGGCGTCGGCCTGGTCGTCGGCGGGGTCTACCTCGTCATCAACCTCATCGTCGACGTGCTGTACGGCGTCATCGACCCCCGAGTGAGACTGCAATGAGAAGACTCCCGCAAGCGTGGCGGCAGCCGCTGGCCATCGCCGGCGGCCTGATCGCACTCGCCTGGCTGGTCATCGCGCTGGCCGCGCCGCTGCTCGCGCCACACGACCCACTCGCCCAGGAACTGCCCCGGCTGGCCCCGCCCGGCCCAGACCACTGGTTCGGCACCGACCAGCTCGGCCGCGACATCCTCAGCCGGGTGATGTACGGCGCCCGCGTCTCGATCCCGCTGACCCTCCTGCTGGTCGCGCTGTCGGTGCTGGTCGGCGGCCTGCTCGGCGCCTGCGCCGGGTACTTCGGCAAGTGGATCGGCGAGACGATCATGCGGGTGGCCGACCTGGTGTTCGCCTTCCCCACGATCATCCTGGCCATGGTGGTCGCCGCGGCCCTGGGCGCCAGCCTGACCAACGCGGTACTGGCCGTCCTCGTCGTCGCCTGGCCCGCCTACGCCCGCGTCACCCGCGGCCTGGTGCTGGGCGTGCGCGAGCGGGAGTTCGTGCTGAGCGGCCGGCTGCTCGGCTTCTCCGCCTGGCGCTCGCTGCGCGTGGACGTGCTGCCGAACGTCACCGGCCCGATCCTGGTGCTGGCCACGCTCGACATCGGCACCGCCCTGCTGCTGCTGTCCGGCCTGTCCTTCCTCGGCCTGGGCGCCAAGCCGCCCTCCCCCGAGTGGGGCGCGATGGTCGCCAACGGCGTGGAGGTGTTCGACAGCTGGTGGGTGGCCACCTTCCCCGGCCTGGCCATCCTGACCGTGGTGCTCGCCTTCAACTTCCTGGGCGACACCCTGCGCGACGCCCTCGACCCCCGTACGGCCCGCGCCATCAAGGAGCGTGCGCTTTGACCCTCTCGATCACCGGCCTCACCGTCACCATCGGCGACAAGAAGATCCTCCGCGGCGTCGACCTGGACCTGCAGGAGGGCCGCGTGCACGGCCTGGCCGGGGAGAGCGGCTCCGGCAAGACCATGACCGGCCTGGCCGTCCTCGGCCTGCTCCCGCACGGCGCCCGCACCGGCGGCGCCATCCGGCTGGGCGAGCGCGACCTGCTGAAACTGCCGCTCAAGGAGCTCAACCAGGTGCGCGGCGGCGAGGTCGCCATGGTCTTCCAGGACCCGGCCACCAGCCTGCACCCGATGCTCTCGATCGGCCGCCAGCTCACCGAGCACATGCGCCACCACCTGGGCCTGGGCAAGCGGGAGGCCCGCGCGCGGGCGATCGAGCTGCTCGGCAAGGTGCGCATCCCCGGCGCGGCGGAGGCGTACGACCGCTACCCGCACCAGTTCTCCGGCGGCATGCGCCAGCGCATCGCGATCGCCATCGCGCTGGCCTGCTCCCCCAAGGTGCTCATCGCCGACGAGCCGACCACCGCGCTGGACGTCACCGTCCAGGCGGGCGTCCTGCGGCTGCTCCGGGGTCTCTGCGACGACCTGGGCCTGGCCGTGCTGCTCGTCACCCACGACCTGGGCGTGATGTCCGCGGTCGCCGACGAGGTGAGCGTGATGAAGGACGGCCTCGTCGTCGAGACCGGCGAGCGCGCCCAGGTGCTGCGCGAGCCCGCCCACCCCTACACCCGCTCGCTGCTGGACTCACTGCCTGGGGAGAGCGCATGACACTGGAGATCAAGGACCTGGTCGTCGAGCACCGCTCCCCCGGCCGCCCGATCGTGCGGGCGGTGGCGGGGGCGAGCCTGACCGTCTCGCCCGGCGAGGTCGTCGGGCTGGTCGGCGAGTCCGGCTGCGGCAAGTCGACGCTGGCCCGCGCGGTGTGCGGGCTGAACCCGGTCACCGAAGGGTCCATCACCTTCGACGGGCGCCAGGTCACCCCGCTCGGCCTGCGCCGCAGGCAGCTCACCGGCATCCAGATGGTCTTCCAGGACCCCTACTCCTCGCTGAACCCGCGCCGCCGGGTCGGCGACCAGATCGCCGACGGCCTGCGCACGGCGGGCGACACCGCGACCAAGCCGGCCGACCTGCTGGAGCGGGTCGGCCTGCCGCGCGACTTCGCCGGCCGCCACCCGCACGAGTTCTCCGGCGGGCAGCGCCAGCGCATCGCGATCGCCAGGGCGCTGGCCGCCAGGCCGTCGATGCTGATCGGCGACGAGCCCATCTCCGCGCTGGACGCCTCGGCCCAGGCCCAGGTGGCCAGGCTGATGCGGGACCTGGCCGTGGAGTCGGGCGCGGGCCTGCTGTTCATCAGCCACGACCTGTCGGTGGTACGGCTGATCGCCGACCGGATCGCGGTGATGTACCTCGGGAAGATCGTCGAGGTGGGCCGTACCGCCGAGGTGTGGGCCGACCCGCAGCACCCGTACACGCGGGCGCTGCTCGGCGCGATCCCGCAGCCGGACGGTCTCGGCGTGCTGCCCGCCGAGCTGGCGGGCGACGTCCCCGACCCGGCCGACCCGCCCGCGGGCTGCCGGTTCAATCCGCGCTGCCCGCAGGTGATGGACGTGTGCCGGGACAAGGAGCCCGACTTCGGCCCGGTCGCCTGCTGGCTTCACCAGCCCGGGTGAGGGCGCCCGCGCCGGCCTCCCGGCGCACGCCGCGGAGGTCGCGATGACCGGCACACCGGAGGGCGTCGAACTGGACGCCGTACGCCGGGCCATGCTGGGGGCGGGCGTGGACGCGCTCGTCCTTCGGCCCTCCCCCGACTTCCGCTTCCTCGGCGGCCGGGGCGGCGGCTACCTGGTGCTCACCACCGACGGGCCGCCCGTCGAGACCGCCGACCCCGCGGCGCTGGTGCCGCCCAGGGCCCGCCGGGTCGGCGTGGACGACGAGATGCGGGTGCGGGAGCTGTTCGGGCTGGCCGTGGACGCCGAGCTCGTGCCCGCCTCCGCCGTACTGGCGCCGCTCAGGCTGCGCAAGCAGCCGCACGAGGTGGCCGCGATCGGCAGGGCGGCGGCGGCGGCCGAGGCGGTGCTGACCGTGGCCCGCGAGCTGGCCTGGTTCGGCACGACCGAGCGGGCGATGGCGCACCGCTTCCGGATGCTGTTGGTGGAGACCGGCTGCGAGGAGGTGGTCTCGGTGGTGATCGCCGCGGGCGAGCACACCGCGCTGCCCGGCCATCTCCCGTCCGACCGGGTGATCAACCCGGGGGACGCGCTGCTGGTGTCGGTGTGCGGGCGCTGGGACGGCTTCTGCGCGGAGGTGGCCCGGGTGTTCGCGGTGGCCGAGCCGCCCGAGGACTTCGAGGCGATGTACTCCGTGGTCCTGTCGGCCCAGCAGGCGGCCCTCGACTCGGTACGGCCGGGCGTGGCCGCCGCCGACGTCGCCAGAGCGGCCCGCGAAGTGATCGAGGAGAGCGGCTACGGCCGCTACGCCGCACCCCACCTCGGCCGGGGCGTGGGGCGGGGCCATGACGAGGGCCCGTGGCTGGGCGCGCCCGACCAGGTCGTGCTCGGCACCGGGATGACGCTCTGCCTCGAACCGGCGATCCGCCTGCCCGAGCTGTTCGGCGCCCGGGTGGCGGACGTGGTGGCCTGCACGCCCGAGGGCGCGGCACTGCTGTCCGGCAGCCCGCGCGACCTGCACGTGGTCGAGCACTGAAGCCGCTGCTGGAGAGCCTCCTGGCGCACACGTGGCGGCCCGGCAGCGTGGCTGTGGACCCGTTGCTGGTGATCTCCGTATGGTGGGAGTCCACGCCCGGTCCCGCGCCGGGGTCGATCGGTATGACGGCGCCGGAGGGGACGAGATGGACGTTCTGGTCATCGGGGCGGGTGTGGTCGGGCTGACCACGGCGGTGTGCCTGGCGGAGGGCGGCCTGGAGGTGGGGGTGGTGGCGGCCGAGCCGCCTCGCCGTACCACGTCGATGGTGGCCGGAGCGATGATCGGCGGGCCGGTGTTCACCGAGCCGATGGACTCGGCGGTGTGGTGGCAGCGCACCAGCCTGGCCGAGTTCACCGCGCTGGCCGCAGACCCCGACACCGGGGTACGGGTCGCGCGGGGGCGGCTGGTGAGCAGGATCGGCGAGCAGCCGCCGCCGTGGGCGGCCGACCTGCCCGGCTACCGGCCGTGCGAGCCGGACGAGCACGCCGGGTTCCCTGTGGCGTTCTGGATCTCCTCGCCGCTGGTCGACATGCCCCGCTACCTCGGCTACCTGGAGCTCCGGCTGCTGGCGGCGGGCACACGGGTCGAGGTACGCGAGGTGACCTCACTCGGCGGCGCACCCGTGGTGGTCAACTGCAGCGGGCTGGGGGCGCGGGAGTTGGCGGGCGATCCCGAGGTACGGCCGGTGCGCGGGCAGCACGTGATCGTGTCCAACCCCGGTATCGAGGACTTCTTCTTCGAGGGCGGCTTCGAGAGCGAGTGGACCAGTTTCATGCCGCACGAGGAGCGCGTGGTGCTGGGCGGGAACGCGTCCGACGGAGACTGGAACGACCAGCCGGACCCACGGCAGACCCAGGAGATCCTGGACCGCTGCGCCGCCGTCGAGCCACGGCTCGCCGAGGCGCGCGTCCTGGGGGTCGAGGTGGGGCTGCGGCCTGGGCGGCCCTCGATCCGGCTGGAGGAGGAGCAGGTGCACGGCACCCGCGTGATCCACTGCTACGGGCACGGGGGCGTGGGCGTCAGCATGTCGTGGGGGTGCGCCCGCGACATCGCCGCCCGCCTGCTCTGAACGGCGGCCCTGCCCTTGCCGCCTGCCCCTACCTGCTCCGTCTGCTGGGCCATCATTCTCGCACCGCATGCGCTGGTCAGAGATGGTTTGCGAGCCATGTGTGGTTGTGGCGTTGGTCGGCGATCGTCTGGGCCCAGGTTTCGGGGGCGACGGCGGCGCGGTCCTGCTCGATGACGTACCAGCCGGTGTAGCCGTTGGCCCTGAGCTGGTCGAGGAAGGCGTCCAGGGCGACGTCGCCCTCGCCGAGTGGGCAGGCGACGTTGGCCCACCAGGTCTCCAGGGCGGTGTCGCCCGACTGGCGGGCATGCTCCACGACGGCGTGCCGGACGTCCTTCACGTGGACGTGGCCGACTCGGGAGGCGTACTTGGCGGCGTACTCGGCGGGCTCGGCGCCGCCCAGCGCGAAGTGGCCGCTGTCCAGACAGAGGGAGACATCGGTCAGCTCCAGCAGGGTGTCGATCTCCCCGGCCTGCTCGACGTAGGTGGCGTAGTGCGGGTGGAAGACCGGCCGTACCCCGAAGCCGCCGACCATCTCGCAGGCGGCGGCGATGCGCTCGGCGGCGCGGCGCCAGGCCGGCTCGTCCATGCCGCGCTCGCCCGGGACGCGCCACGGGGAGGCGCGCAGCGCGGGGTCGCCCTCGTCGGCCAGTACCGCGACCACGTCGGGGTTGCCTGAGGCGGCCAGTTCCTCCAGCGTGTGGCGCATGCCCTCCAGGTCGGCGGCCATCACCTCGTCCGGCAGCGACAGGTGCAGCGGCACGTAGGAGCCGACGACGGTCAGGCCGTTGTCGGCGAACGCGCGGGCCGTCTCGGCCGGGCTGCCGAAGAATCCGGGCGGGCCGAGCTCACTGCCGGTGTACCCGGCGGCGGCCATCGCGGCCAGGAGCTCGACCGGCCTCATGTCGACGGTCGAGCCGCCGAACACGCCGTAGCTGCAGGGGGCGGATGCGATCTTCATGCGGGCTTCACCCCGTGCGCTGCGGCCAGGACCCGCGCGATCTGCCGCAGCGCGGCGGTGTCGTAGGCCGACCCGGCGGCCGTGGACAGGACGGGGGCGCCGTCGGTGACCGAGGCGTGGAAGGCGAGCAACTCGTGCACGAAGCCGGTACGGTGCTCCGAGATCAGCCGCGTGCTCGCTCGCTCCCCGTCCCGCACCGACTCCACGACCAGCTCGGCGCGGCTGTCGCGCAGGTACGGCCCCGGCATGCGCAGGTATAGGCGTCCGGCGGAGCCGAAGACGGCGATCTCCTCGCCGTACTCGGGGTAGTCGGGGAGCCAGTTCCACGACAGGGAGAGCTGGGTGTCGCCGAGGGTGCCGAGTGCCTGTAGTTGCGGGGGTTCGGTGAGCCGCTCACCGATCACGATGCCCGACGCCTGGGCGTGCGCGATGTGCAGGGGCGGTTCGCCGAACAGGGCGCGCAGGACCGACAGCTCGTGGACCACCGAGCCCTGCAGGACGTCGGTGTAGATCGACAGGAACGGCTCGCCGATCGGGCCGACGGCTTCGAGTGCCCGGTCGCGTTCGTAGGTGCCGTCGAGTGTCGAGGTGTCGGCGTCGCCGTACCGGAGGAATCGGGCGTGGGCGAACTGCGGGGCGTCGGCGGGGTGCAGGACCGTCACCCGGACCACCCGCGGAGTGCCGATGTTCGCCAGTTCGGCGCGGGCCCTGGGCATGATCGGGTCGTACATCTTCATGTAGCCGACCTGCAGGATCAGGCCCTTCTGGGTGGCCAGGGCGTCCAGCTCGCGGGCCTCGGCGACCGTGTGCGCGAACGGCTTCTCGGCCAGCACGTGCTTGCCCGCCCGCAGCGCCTTGCGGGTCAGTTCGGCGTGGGTGCCGGGGGTGAGGAGGAGCACCGCGTCCACGTCGGGGTCGGCCAGGACGGCTTCGGCGTCGGTGGAGTGGCGGATCGGCCCGCCGTGCTCGGCGGCGACCTGGGCGGCCAGGGTGGGCGACAGGTCACAGACGTGTGTCACCTGGTACTTCTCGCGTAGCGTCTGGAGGTTCTGCAGGTGCACGGCCTGGGCGATGAGCCCAAGACCGATGACGCCGAGACGCATGGATGCCTCCCTTTGTTAAGACATTAGGTGGATCGGTTGTGTGGTCGCTACCACTGCCCGAAACCCCGCCATCACCCCTCGGTGCCATGCTGCGGAACCCTCGGCAGGATGAGTACGGCGAGCACCCCGAGCACTACCATCCCGCCCATCACGAGAAACACGTGGTGCACCGCGCCGGCCAGCGCCTCCCTCACCGCCTGCGCGCCGGGACCGTCCAGCGCCCTGGCCGCCTCGTCGACAGACGCTCCGCCGCCCAGGCTCGAAGCGAGACTGGCGTTGGCCACGGCGGCGAGGATCGCCGTGCCGAGCGCGCCGCCCGCGATCCGGAAGAAGACCACCCCGCCCGTCACCACGCCCCGGCGTTCCCAGCCGACCCGCGCCTGGGCGCCGACCAGCATCGAGACCGAGACCAGGCCCAGGCCGCAGCCGTTCACGAAGGCGCACACTCCGGCGTACAGGAGGGGGGATTCTGGGGTCATGAGGGCGAACAGCACGGCCGAGACGCCTATCAGGGCTAAACCGATCAGGGCGGTGTCGCGGAAGCCGTACTTCAGGTAGAGCCTGGCCGAGAAGGACACCATGATCGGCCAGCCGATCGACTGGACCGCCAGCGCGAAGCCGGCCAGCACCGCGCCCGCACCCAGCACGCCCTGGGCGTACGTCGGGAGGTAGACGGTGGGGCCGACCAGCACCATGCCGACGACGGCGCTGCCCAGGAACGAGCCGAGGAGCACCCGATCGCGCCACATCCACGGCGGCAGCAGCGGCTCGGCCGCGCGGGTCTCCCACCAGCCGAACGCGACGAGCGTCAGCACGCCGAGCGCCACCGGCCACGGGGAGGCGGCCTGCAGGCCGAGCATCACGGCGATCACGCCGCCGGTGAGCAGTAAGGTGCCGAGCAGGTCGAGGCGGGGGCGGCGGCGTTCGACCGACTCGCGCAGCCACACCACGATGAGAGTGACGGCGGCGGCGCCGACGGGCAGGTTCAGCAGGAAGATCCAGCGCCACGAGACGAGCTCCGACAGCACTCCGCCCAGCGCGGGACCGACCAGCGCCGAGACGCCCCAGACCGAGGAGAGCAGGCCACTGATCTTGCCGCGCTCCTCCAGCGGGTACAGATCGCCGGCGATCACCTGCACGATCGACTGGATCGCGCCCGCTCCCACGCCTTGGATCGCTCTGGCGACGATGAGCGCCGGCATGGACCAGGCCAGGCCGCCGAGGAGGGAACCGACCAGGAAGATCGTCATACCGGTGAGCAGCATGGGCCTGCGACCGAACAGGTCGGCCAGCTTGCCGTACACGGGGGTGCTGACGGCCTGGGTGAGCATGTAGGCGGCGATCACCCAGGGGAACAGGGAGAACGAACCGAGGTCGCGAACGATCGCGGGTACGGCGGTGGCGACGATGGTGCCGTCGATGGCGGCCAGCGCCATACTCGCCATCAACCCGGCCGCGATCACACTTCGACGCGCCGCCATACCCCTCCCTGGAGATCATCCTGATACGACCTCCCCCATCCCGCAACCCAATCCCACCCACCTCCGACAAACCGCTCCATCCGAAGATGATGTGTAGGCGATGGCATGGACATGGTGATACGGCGGCAGGTGGGTGCGTGTCCGGAGAAGGACGGCCGCGCATGTGGTCTGGATCCCGGCGGTGGGCGCCACGGCGAGCGCCGCGACCGCCGGGGGCAGTATCGGTCCTATGCGGGAGCAGGTTTGCGGCGCCGCGGTTTGGGGGCGGGTTCTGATTCGGCCTCCTCCGACAGGACCGCGACGATGCGCCTGGACACCTGGCCCAGATGCTCGCTCAGGTGTGCCACCGCCTGGTCGGCGTCGCCTCTGGAGGCGAGCCTGGCCAGCTCCCGATGCCCACCGGCGCCGTGCTCCACTCGCAGGTTGAGCAGGTACCGGCCGACCGAGTTGCGCAGATCCTCGATGATCTCCACGGCGACGGGGTTCTCACTGACGTCGTACAGCTCCCGGTAGAACGCCACCCGCTCCTCCACCAGTGAGCTGCTCTCGTGTGGCTCGTCCAGTGCGGTGCCGAGCTCGCGCAGCCTGGCCGCCCTCGCGGAGGTCATCCGGGCGATCGACTTGCGCAGCGCGTGCGACTCCAGCAGCTCGCGCAGCTCGTAGATCTCGCGCACCTGCTCGACGGTGAGCGTACGCACCACCGCCCCCTTGTGCGGGTTGAACGAGACCAGCCCTTCCGCCTCGAGCTGCATCAGCGCGGTCCTGACCGGGATCCTGGACACCCCGATGCGCTCGGCCAGATCTTCCTGCCGCAGGTGCTGACCAGGAGCGAGCACACCGATGATGATCGCCTCGCGGATGATGTCGTACGCCATCTGCCCGACTGTCTTGTATCCGCCCGACATCCGGCCCACGACCTCGGCGAAGGTCGCCTCGACGGGACTCTCGCCTGCCTCCCCCGCGCCGTCCGCGACCTTGCCGCCCCCGTTCTGGGAGGCTTCCCCGTCGCGCCCGCGAACAGCCTCTTGACCAGGCATCTCCCGCCTTTCCTCGCGTGGCGGCCAGGAGGCCGCGCCTCGCTCCCGCCGTACGCTGTCAGGCCCTCGTACGGCATCGGCCGGCTCGACCCCCGCCGGGCGCACCGCTGTCGAGGTGGACGAGCGCGGCCCCTGCCTCACCGGTTCGCCGGCCACGGGGGCTCCTCTTTGCTCTTTGGATCCAATCCAAGCACAAAGTGCCCCGCATGGCCGGACACCTTGCACCACAGCCAGGGCAGGACCTCGTCGCCGGATTGGGAGTTCCTGAGGGCGAGACGCCGGGAGAGTTGGTACCGGGGGACGAAGTAGGGGGGTTCGTTGGTGGTGGGGGACGAATCCGGGGGTGGGGAGGGTGTCGTAGCGTCGCGGGGACCGTACCTTTTTCGGAGGTTTGTGCATGGCTGGGGAGCTGCATCGTCGGGCCGTCGTCGCCGATACTCACAATGATCTGCTGATGGCGGTCACCGCCAGGCCTCCAGCCCGGTGGGCGTCGTTCTTCCGGGAGCGGTGGCTGCCTCAGCTTCGGGACGGCGGTGTCGACCTGCAGGTGCTGCCGGTGTTCATCGACGACAGGTACCGCCCCGAGGGATCGCTGCGCGAGACGCTGCGCATGATCGAGTGCGCGCACGTGCTGGCGGAAGGCAATGCCGACGAGGTGAGCCTGTGCCTGAACGGTGACGACATCGACGCGGCACTGGGCGCGGGCAAAGTCGCGCTGGTGCTGGCGCTGGAGAGCGCGCCGGGCATCGACGACAGCGTGGAACTGCTGTCCACCCTGTACCGGCTCGGCGTCCGGGTGGCGTCGATCGCGCACTGGGGCCGTACCCCGCTGGCCGACGGCAGCGGCGAGGACGCCACCGGCAGCAGGCTGACGGGGGCGGGCGTCGAGGCGCTGGCCGAGATGGAACGGCTCGGCATCGTGTTCGACGTGTCGCACCTCGGCGCCTCGGGTGTCGCGCACGTGCTGGAGCTGGCCACCAGGCCGGTCATGGCGACGCATTCCTCCGCCCGCGCGCTGCGCGACCACCACCGCAACCTCACCGACGACCAGCTCAGGGCTGTCGCGGCGACGGGCGGCGTGGTCTGCGTGAACTTCGTGCCGCACTTCCTGAGCGCCGATCCGGCCGAGTTCACGGTGGAGCGGCTGGTGGACCACATCGAGCACATCGCGGGTGTCGCCGGGATCGACCATGTCGGTCTGGGGCCGGACTTCGTGCGCGAGGTGCTGCAGGACACCACCCCGCCCTGCTGCGAGGACCTCGGGTTCGGCGAGATCGACCCGTACGCCTCGGTGCCGGGTCTCGATGGGCCGCGCGGGTTGCCGCTGGTGACCGAGGCGCTGGTCAAGCGGGGTCTGGACGAGGACGACATCGTCAAGGTCCTTGGCGGAAACGTTCTGCGGCTTTTCCGCTCCGAGCTGGGGCAAGCCGGGTACGGCCACAGTGTGGCGCGCTAACGAGTGGGAGACACAGGTATGAAAATCAGTGGAGTCGAGCTGCGGCGGATCGCGATGCCGCTGGTCGCGCCGTTCAGGACGTCGTTCGGTACGGAGACGGCCCGCGACGTGCTGCTGGTCAAGGTGGTCACGCCGGACGCGGAGGGGTGGGGCGAGTGCGTGGCGATGTCCGAGCCGCTGTACTCCTCCGAGTTCGTCGACGGCGCGGCCGAGGTGATCAAGCGGTTCCTGCTGCCGTCGCTGCCGTCGGAGGTGGACGCGTACGGTGTGGGCCGCGCCCTGGAGCCGATCAAGGGTCACCGCATGGCGAAGGCCGCCGTGGAGACCGCCGTCCTCGACGCGCAGCTCAGGGCCGCGGGTGAGTCGTTCGGCCAGTTCCTCGGCGCCGCCAGGGACCGGGTGCCGTGCGGGGTGTCGGTCGGCATCATGGACTCGATCCCGGAGCTGCTGGAGGCGGTGGAGGGCTTCCTCGACGAGGGGTACGTCCGGATCAAGCTGAAGATCGAGCCGGGCTGGGACGTCGCGCCGGTGCGTGCCGTACGGGAGAGGTTCGGCGACGACGTGCTGCTGCAGGTGGACGCGAACGCCGCGTACACCCTGGTGGACGCGCCGCAGCTGGCCAAGCTGGACGAGTTCGGCCTGCTGCTGATCGAGCAGCCGCTGGCCAACGACGACCTCGTGCAGCACGCGCAGCTCGCCAAGCTGCTCAGGACGCCGATCTGCCTGGACGAGTCGATCGAGTCGGCCGAGCACGCGGCGGCCGCGATCTCGCTGGGGTCGTGCTCGATCATCAACATCAAGCCGGGACGGATCGGCGGGTATCTGGAGGCGCGGCGCATCCACGACCTGTGCAGGGCGCACGGGGTGGCGGTGTGGTGCGGCGGCATGCTGGAGACGGGGCTGGGCCGGGCCGCGAACGTCGCGCTGGCCGCGCTGCCCGGGTTCACGCTGCCGGGCGACACCTCGGGGTCGCGCCGCTACTACGCGACCGACATCACCGAGCCGTTCGAGCTGGAGGACGGCCACCTCACCGTGCCGGCGGGGCCGGGACTGGGTGTCGAGCCGATCAAGGAGATCCTGGACGAGGTCACCACCTCCGTCGAGTGGATCGCCCTCTGACAACGCCCGCGAGCCTGTAGCCCAACCCCGAGCTACAGGCTCGCGCCCCCCACGGGCCTGGCGAGATTCCTAGCGGCCCACAGGGCCGACGCCGCAACTCGTGCGGGGCCGACCGCGATGCTCGAGACCGCGTACCCGCGCAGGGCGATGACGGTCGGCTTGCCGACGAGGACGCATCGTGCGGCGGACCCGGCGACGGTGCTCACGCACACCTTCCCGGCCGAGGCGGAGGCCGCCGAGGCGGAGGCCGCCGAGGCGGGTGTGGCGTAGGCGGTGAGGCGATCACCGCGGCCGCGAGAGCGGCTGGCAGAGCTGCGCGCCGGATCATGTGTACTCCCTTGAACGCTGGTGTGATCAACGCTCGCGACGCTACCGAGCCGGGCTTTCGACCGGCTTCTGCCGCACCCCTTTACAAAGTAGATTCGCTTTTGGCCGGGCGGACGAACGACTCCCGTGTGTTGGTGATCGGCGACGAATTCAGCCGGGCTCACGGTGTCATACCGTCGCGGTTAACCACGTACTCGGAGGCTGGAAAACGTGCACCCCGTCATCAGAGAGCTCCACGAGCTCGGCGAGTTCGAGCAGGTCGACGCGTTGTTCGCGACGATCTGGAACTTCGAGCCCGGCGGCAGGCCGATCAGCGCCGAGCTGATGCGCGCGCTGACCCACGCGGGCAACTACGTGGCGGGCGCCTTCGACGGCGACGACCTGGTCGGCGCCTCGGTGGGCTTCTTCGGCGCCGACGGCAGCCTGCACTCGCACATCACCGGCGCGACCACGGGCCGGGGCATCGGCTTCGACCTGAAGGTGCACCAGCGCGAGTGGGCGCTGGACCGCGGCCTGGAGCGCATCACCTGGACCTACGACCCGCTGGTGCGCAGGAACGCGCACTTCAACCTGGCCAAGCTGGGCGCGCGGCCCGCGGAGTACCTGCCGTCGTTCTACGGGGAGATGGCCGACGCCATCAACCAGGGCGACGAGTCGGACCGCATGCTGGCCGTCTGGCGGCTCAAGGACCCGCAGGTGGAGGCGGCGGTGCTGCGCCGGCCGTACCCGCTGGAGGTGCCCGCGGACGCGGCCGTGGGGCTCGCCGACGTGGACGGCGCCCCCGTCGTGGGACGGACGGACGCGCGGGTGGTGCTGGTGGCGGTGCCCGAGGACATCGAGGGGCTGCGCCCCCGCGACCCCGGCACGGCCAAGGCGTGGCGGCACGCGACCCGTGACGTCCTGGGCACCCTTCTGGAGGAGGGCGCCCAGGTGACCGGCTTCCACCGCAAGACGTTCTACGTGGTCGAACGCTAGGCACGACGAAACGGCGCCCCACCCGACCGGGTGGGGCGCCGTTTCGTCGTCCGGTGGGATCAGTGCCTGACCAGGCGGGGCACCGCCTCCAGCAGCGAACGGGTGTACTCGTGCGTGGGCTCGTCCACCACCTGCTCGGTGGGCCCGAACTCGACCAGCTTCCCGCCGTGCATCACGGCCACCGAGTCCGAGACGTACCGCACCACGGCCAGGTTGTGCGAGATGAACAGGATCGACAGCCCCAGCTCCTCGCGTAGCCGCTTGACCAGGTTGAGCACCGATCCCTGCACCGACACGTCCAGTGCCGAGGTGATCTCGTCGGCGACCAGCAGGTCCGGTTCGGCGCCGAGCGCCCTGGCGATCGCGACCCGCTGCCGCTGCCCGCCCGAGAGCTCGCGCGGGTAGCGCGTGGCCACCTCGGCCGGCAGCGACACGAGCCCGAGCAGCCGCTCCACCTCGGCCTGCCGCTGGGCGCGGGGCGCCCGCACGCCTTCGGCGACGGACGCGCCCACGCTCATCCGCGGGTCCAGGGAGGCGTACGGATCCTGGAAGACCATCTGGATCCGCCGCGCCCCCTCGATCCTCCCCTCGTACGGCACCAGCCCGCTGACCGCTCTGGCCAGCGTCGACTTGCCCGACCCCGACTCCCCCACCAGGCCGACGACGCCGCCGGGCGGCACCTCGATGCTCACCCCGTCGACGGCGGTGAACGAGCCGTAGCGGACGGTCAGGTTCTCGATCTTCATGAGTCGACCTCCCAGCAGGCGACGCTGTGCGCCTTGCCGTACGAGACGAGGGACGGGCGTTCGGCGCAGCGCGAGGTGGCCAGCGCGCAGCGGTCGGCGAAGGCGCAGCCCTGCTCGGGCACCTGCGCGGGCGACGGCTGCCGACCGGGGATGCTGGCCAGCGGCTGCGTCCTGTCCGTCTCCATGTCGGGCAGGGAGGCGATCAGGGCGCGCGTGTAGGGGTGCCTGGCGCCGGTGGCGAGCTGCTCGACGGGCAGTTCCTCGACCACCCGCCCGGCGTACATCACCACCACCCGGTCGCACAGCTCGCCGACCACCGCGATGTCGTGCGAGATGAACAGCGTGGCCGCGCCGGTCTCGGCGCTCACCTCGCGCAGCAGCCGCAGGATCTGGCGCTGCACGGTGACGTCGAGCGCGGTGGTCGGCTCGTCGGCGATGATCAGCTTGGGCGTGCCCATGAGGCCCATGGCGATCACGGCCCGCTGCCGCATGCCGCCGGACAGCTCGTGCGGGTGCCGCCTGGCCTGCTTGTCCGGCTCGGGCAGGTGCACGTGGCCGAGCCGGTCGACGGCCCGCTCGCGCGCCTCGGCGCGGGTGGCGCCCTGGTGCACGACGGCCACCTCGGCGAGCTGGCCGCCGACCTTGAGCGCGGGGTTGAGCGAGGCCATCGGGTCCTGGAAGACCATGGCCAGCGAGGTGCCGAGCAGCTTGCGCCGCTGCTGCTCGCTCAGCTCGCCGAGGTCCTGCCCGGCCAGCCGCAGCCGCGCACCGGAGACCACTCCGGGGTACGGCACCAGCCCGCCGATCGCGGCGGCGGTGAGGCTCTTGCCACTGCCCGACTCCCCCACCAGCCCGACGATCTCGCCCGGCGCGACGGTCAGGGACAGCTCCCGCACGGGCCGCACGCCGCCGGGGAAGGTGACGCTGAGCCCGCTCACCTCCAGCACGGCCTCGGGGTCGGGCTCACCGGCCGGGGGCGGTACCTCGCCGGCGCTCTTCCCCGTGGGCGCGGTGGTGCGCGAGGCGGCCTTGGCCAGCGCGTCGCCGAGCAGGTTGAAGCCGATCCCGGCCACCGCCACGGCGACGGCGGGCCCGAGCGCCACCTCGGGGGTGACATAGATGCGGCTGAAGCCGTCGAACAGCAGCCGTCCCCAGTCGAAGGAGGGCGGCTGCACGCCGAGCCCGAGGAAGGACATCCCGGCCAGGCCGAGCAGCGCGCCGCCCATCGCCTGGGTGAGGTTCAGGATCAGCGGCTCGGCGATGTTGGGCAGGACGTGCGTGGTCAGGATTCGCCGGCGTGGGACGCCGAGCATGCGCGCGGCGGCGACGTAGTCGGCTCCGGCGACGGAGGCGGCCAGCGTCTGGGTGAGCCGGGCGAAGCCGGGCGCGATGGCGACGCCGATGCCGAGCACGGCGCCTTTGGCGCCCAGTCCGGCGATCACGGCGGTGAACATGGCCAGCAGCAGGCCGGGGAAGGCGACGAGCGCGTTGACCGTGCTGGTGACGACGCGCCCGGCCCTGCGCGGCAGGATGGCGGGCAGCGCGCCGAGCACGATGCCGATCCCCGCGCCGATGAGCGTGGTCAGCAGCGCGAGGCCCAGGGAGAAGCGCCCGGCGACCAGGACCCGGGCCAGCAGGTCTCGGCCCAGGTTGTCGGTGCCGAGCGGGTGCTCGGCGCTGGCGCCCTGCAGGATGGCGCCGGCGTTGATGAGTTCGGCCTGTTCACCCCAGAGGGGCGGGCCGATGATCGCCAGGACCACGAGCAGGGTGACGATGAAAGCCCCCGCGATCGCGGGGGGAGTTCTCGGCAGGCGGGCCACTTACGCCTCCTTGATCTTGGAGGTGGGATCGAGCACGCCGAGCAGCAGGTCGACCAGGAGGTTCACGATCAGCACGACGGCGCCGTAGACGAGGATCACGGCCTGGGCGACCGGGTAGTCCTTCTGGGTGATCGACTCCACGATCTTCAGGCCGAGGCCGGGCCAGGCGAAGACGTACTCGACGAGCAGGCTGCCCGCGATGAGCGAGCTGAGCAGCAGGCCGCCCATGGTCAGGGTGGCGGTCAGCGTGTTCGGCAGCACGTGCCTGAGGTACAGGCGGGCGCCGGGCAGGCGTTTGGCCCTGGCCAGCCGTACGTAGTCGGTGCCCAGTTCGCGGGCGGTCTGCACGCGGGAGATGCGCGCGATCATCGCGATCGGGCCGGCGGCCAGGGCGATGATCGGCAGCACGAAGGACTCCGGGCCGGCCTTCTGCGCGGGCGGGAACCAGCCGAGGCCGATGGCGAAGATGGCGACCAGCCCGATGGCGTACAGGAACTCGGGGATGGCGACCGCGGTGCCGGTCGCCGAGCTGAAGGTCAGGTCGGTGCCCCGGTTGCGGCCGTTCTCGGTGCGGATGGCGGCCCACATGCCGAGCGGCACCGCGATGATCAGTGACAGCAGCGTGGCGAGCACGGCCAGGCTCAGCGTGTTCGGCAGCCGAGAGGCGATGACTTCGGCGACCGGCTCCCCCGTGAGGAAGGAGGTGCCGAAGTCGCCGGTGAAGATGTTGCTCACATAGGTGAGCAACTGCTGCGGCACCGGCTGGTCGAGGCCGAGCGCGGCGCGCCTGACCTCGACCAGCTCGACGGGAGCGGCGGGGCCGAGCGCGGCGCGCACGGGGTCACCGGGGATCAGGTGGATCATCGCGAACGACGCCACGAGCAGCGCGGCCATCGACGCGAGGAACCTCACCAGGCGGCGGAGCACTCAGCCTCCCTCGGTCAGCCGGATCGTGGTGGGGTCGAACAGGCCGGCCATGGTCTCGAAGGTGGCGCCCTTGGTGGCCGTCAGGACGGTGGTGTCCACCACCGGCACCAGGTCGACGTTCTCGAACAGGGCCGACTCCGCCTCCAGCCACATCTTGCAGCCCTCCTCGCCGGGCACGAGCGTGGCCTTGGCGACCAGCTCCGTGTAGCGCTTGTTGGCCAGGTGCGCGAAGTTGGCGCCCTTCGGCGCGGCGGGACCGGACAGGAAGCCGACGAGCTGCGAGGGCAGGGTGACCCCGATGGGCAGCCAGACCACGTCCCAGTCCTGGGTGGTGGTGAGCGACTCCGACAGCTTGGTGTCGATGACGCCGTTGAGCTTCACGTCGACGCCGATCTTGCGCCATTCGGCGCCCATGTACTCGGCGGCGGCCTGCACGCCCGCGCCCTTGGTGGTGGCGTAGAGCACGCGCAGGGTCAGCGGCTCGCCGTCCTTCGACCTGATGCCGCCCTCACCGGCCTTCCAGCCTGCCGCGTCCAGCGCGGAGGCGGCCGCGGCGGCGTCGAAGGCGGGCACGTGACCGGTTATCGTGTCGCCCTTGCACGGGCGCGGCTCCAGCACCAGCCCGGTGGCGGGACGGCCGGTGCCGCTGGAGGCGATGCCGGCCAGCTCCTTGAGGTTGATGGCCTGAGTGAGCGCCTTGCGCACGGCCAGGTCCTTGGTGGGCCGGCCGTCGCCCTGGTGGTAGAAGAACTGGCCGTTGCCTCCCGTCTCGATCTGCTTCCCGAGTCCGGGGGTCGCCTCCAGCCTGGCGCGGTCGGCGCCGTAGACGGTGACGGCGTTGAGAGCGCCCGACACCAGCAGGTTGGCGGCGGTCTGCTCGTTGGGCACGACCTTCAGCACGACCTTGTCGGGCAGCCCCTCGGCGGTCCTGCCGTTCGGCCCCCACTTGTAGTCCTTGCGCACTCCGAAGGTGTAGCGGTCACCGGGCACCGCCTCGGTGAGCGTGTACGCCCCCGAGCCGGAGGTGCCGCGGGCCAGCAGGGAGCGGTCCTTGACGCCCTTGCCGCAGACGATGAAGATCAGCCGGGAGCTCTCCAGGATGAAGCTGAAAGGCTGGGGCGTAGACAGCGTCACGGTGCCGGCCGCGTCGTCGGCGGCGGCCTTCATGCCGGCTGGGACGAGCACGCCGTAGATGGGCGACTTGGTGGCCGGGTCAACGATGTGGTTGACGTTCGCGGCCACGTCGGCGGGGGTCAGCTTGGACCCGTCGGAGCAGGTGACGTCCTTGCGCAGGGTGTAGGTCACCGAGTCGGGCTTGACGTCCCACTTCTCGGCCAGCCCCGGAGTGATCGTCCCGTCCTGGGCGGTGTTCACGAGCGTGTCGTAGGCGAAGGACAGCACGGTGTTGGTCACGGACAGCACGCCCATGGCCGGGTCGAGCACACCCGGGTCGGTGGGCATGGCGTAGGTGAAGGTGCCTCCCGAGGCGGGGCGGCCCGACGGGGTGCCTGACGTACCGCCACAAGCGGTGGCGGCAAAAGCGAGGACGCCGAGGACGGCAGCGGCTTTTCTCATGGGAATACTCCAGGGGGTGGGAGGTGTGCCCACATTCGTCCTAACCGGGGAACCTTTCTTCGTGCCCGGACACGAAAAGCGCCGACCGCGTGGTGCTAGCGGCCGAAGATTCGCATCTGAAGCATCACTGTGAGTCGCGCGTCGGGATCGGACAGGTCCAGGCCGCTGATCTCGGTCAGCCGCTTGAGCCGGTAGCGGAAGGTGTTGGCGTGCACGTGCACCCGCGCCGAGGCGGCGTTGACGTCGCCGAACGCGTCCAGGTAGGCCCGCAGGGTGGCCACCAGGTCGCTGCCGTGCTCGGCGTCGTGCCGCAGCAGCCGCTCGTAGGGGCCGGTCGGCGACTGCTCCTCGGCGGCGACGACATCGGCGACCTGCAGCAGCAGCGACTCGAAGTGCACGGCGGTGTATCCGGCCACCGCGCCGGAGGTGCCGCGGGCGCGCAGCACCCGCAGCGCCCGGTCGGCGTCGGCGCGCGATCTGGCCACCTCCGTCAGGTTGGCGGCCAGCCGACCGACGCCGACGTTGGCGGCGTGCCGGGGCCCGACCCGGGCCAGGAAGCTCTCAGCCACACGTACGGCCCGCGCCTCCTCCTCCCCCGCCGAGTGCAGCGGCAGCACGGCGTAGGCCACCGAGCCGACGAGCGCCGCCGCCGAACGCGGGTGGATGGCTCCGACGTGCAGCGCGAGCGCGTCGCAGAAGCGCAGCCGGTCGCTCTCGGTGCGCGCGGGGTCGGCGTCGGAGGAGCCGGTGAGCTGGGCGGCCAGCACGCACAGCCGCTGGCTGGCCACGCCGAGCCGCCCGGCCGCCTCGGCGGCGTCGCTGCCGCCGGCCAGCACGGTGGACAGCAGGTCGGCGCGCAGGCGCCGGTGGGTGTCGGAGCCGGCGCGTTCGCGCAGCAGTTGCAGCGCGACGATCTTCGCGGCGTCGGCGAGCGCCCGCTGCCGCTGGTCGCTCAGCGGCTCGTGGACGGCGACCCAGATGGAGCCGAGGATCTCGTCACCGGAGCGCACGGCGACGGCGGCCCGGTTGATGCTCCCGTCGCCCAGCTCGATGTAGATGGGATCGCGGCTCTGGTAGAGCTGCTTGAAGAAGCCTCGCTCCTCCAGCATGCGCGTGTAGCGCTCGGGCACCTGGCGGCCGAGCACGGTCTGGATGCGGCCGGCGTCGGCCTCGTCCTGCCGCCCGGAGTAGGCGAGCACCCGCGCGGATCTGTCCTCGATGGTGACGGGCGCGTCCAGCAGCGCGCACACCGCGTTGGCCAGGGAGAACAGGTCGTCGGCCGGGTTCGCGCCGGCCTCGGCCAGGTCGCCCTCGGCCAGCAGGGAACGCAGCAGCGCCGCCACCTGGGCCCAGGAGGCGGCGCGAGTGAGCCCGAGCACGGCCACGCCGGTCTCCAGCACCTTGGCTCTGACCTGCTCGTCGACCTCGACGGGATGCTTGACGACGACGCCCGCAGCCTGCCCGGCCTGGTCGAGCAGGTCGCAGACGCGGTCGGCGCCGCCGACGCCGACCGCGAGCAGCAGGCCGCCCGCGGGGATGAGCGGCTCGTCGAGCGGATCGTAGATGTACACCCCGGTGACCTCGGTGTCGAGGTCACCGGGAGACGCGGCCACGTCCAGAACCGTACTGCCGAGGTCGTCCAGAATTCGGCTCAGACTGGCACGTGGCCGGGTGTTCATCCGCTCACGATACTGGACATAAAGGGACATCAGACGCGCAACTGGTCGATGGCTAGCCTCGCCGCCCGGCCGATTACCGCGTCCGCCTTCGGCAGGCGGTAGGCCAGCGAGTGCGTGCGGACGAAGACGGCGACCGCGTACCGCTTGCCGTCCGGATACTCCACCACGCCCGCCTCGTTGCGGATGCCCCACAGGGTGCCGGTCTTGGCCGACACCTTCACCTCGTCGTCGAAACCCGAGGAGAGCCGGTGCGGCCAGACCTGGTTGCCCATGATCGTGCGGACCTCGGCGCAAGCCTCGGGGGGCCCGGCCTCGTCCCGCCAGATCGCGCTGAGCAGGGTGGTGGTCTCGCGCGGGGTGCTCCCGCTGGTGCGCTCAGGGTCGTGCACGGACAGCGCCCTGATCTGGTCCTCGCTCACTCCTTCCAGGTCGGCGCCGCCGAGCTCCTCCGTGATCGAGGCGAACAGGTCGGAGCAGCCGCCGACGAGACGCGTCCGCTTCAGGCCGAGCTCGGCCAGGGTGGCGTTGACCCGGTCGCAGCCGACCTTGCGCAGCAGCACGTCGGTGGCGGCGTTGTCGCTCATGGTCATCATGAAGTGGGCCAGGTCGCGCAGCGTGAGCGAGACGTCGTCGGCGCAGCCGGAGGTGCCGATCCCGCCGTCCTTGTCGGCGGCGGTGACGGTCAGCCGCTCGGTGCGCTCGATGGCGCCCGCGGCGGCCTGCCTGGCGTACTCCAGCACGATCGGGATCTTGAAGACGGAGGCGAGCACCACGCCGTCGTCCGCGCCCAGGCCGACCTCGCGGTCACCGTCGACCTCTCGGGCGTGCACGAACCCCTGGGCGCCCGCCTCCTCGAAGAGCTCACGCACGGGGAAGCGCCCTGCTGTTGTGCAGGTAGGCGGCCTTGCCGTCGCCCATCACGAACGTGGCGGTCTCGTACATGCCGTCCTCGACCTCGGCGGCGATGAAGGAGTCGCCGGCGTAGTGCACGAAACGGGTGGTCTTGCCCTCCGCGCCCATGGTCCGCATCAGCTCGCTGGGGATGAGCGTGACGTCCAGCCCGCCGTCGGCGGCGGCGACCTCGTAGGCGATCATCGGCCCGGCGTAGCGGCCCACGTAGGGCGCGGTGTCCACGCGGGCGGGCTGCTCGGCGGGCACCGGCGACTCCGGCACTGCCAGACCCGTGCACTCGCGGATGACCGGCAGCACCAGATCGTTGATCAGCCCGAAGAACGCCCCGCCGTTGCAGCTGATCGCGATCACGAAGTCGGCGCCGGGCACGACGCGCCAGAACGTGCTCTGGCCCGGCGTGCCGCCGTCGTGGCCGAACACCTCGCCGCCCCAGTCGAACAGCTCGAAGCCGAGCCCCCACCGGTCGCCCAGCATCCCCGACACGCCGGGCACCTCGACCTGCGGGGTGCGCATGGCCGCGACGGTCTCCGCCGACAGCAGCCTGGTGCCGTCCTCGGCGGTGCCGCCGGCCGTGAACATCCGGCCGAAGCGCACCAGCTCGCGCGGCGCGGCGTACATCGTCGACCCTGCCGGGGCGTTGGAGCGCGGCAGCTCCCCCTTGGTGTAGACGGCGTTGTCCGGCCCGATGTGCCCGGCCGCGGCGCGGTACAGCACCGCCTCCTCGGGCAGCAGCGCGGCGTGGGTGGCGCCGAGCGGGTCGAGCAGGTGCTCGCGCATCGCCTGCTCCCACGTCTTGCCGCGCAGCCTGGCGACCAGCGCGCCGAGCACCGCGAATCCGGCGTTGCAGTAGGAGAACAGCTCGCCCACCGGATGCACGTGGCCGGCGCCGGTCAGGTAGGCGAGGTACTTGTCCAGGCAGTCGTCACCGCGCCCGGTGTCCTCGAACAGGTCGCCGTCGAACCCGCCGGTGTGGGTCAGCAGGTGCCGCACGGTGATGGCGCTCTCCGAGCCGTCGGCGACCGCGAACTCCGGCAGGTAGTCCTTGACCGGCCGGTCCAGCTCGACCAGGCCCTCCTCGACGAGCTGCATGACCAGGGCGGCGGTCCACACCTTCGTGGTGGAGCCGACCTGGAAGACGCTGTCGGGGGTGGTCTCCACCCCGGTGTTCGCGTTGACCACGCCGGTGGCGGCCTCGACGAGTTCGCCGCGGGTCCACACCGCGACGGCCGCGCCGGGCACGCCGTGCGCGCGGGCCGCCTCGTCCAATCTCTTCTGCAGGTCCATCTACTGCTCCTCAGGCGATCTTGGGGGTGGCGCGGACGCCCAGGTGCATGTACGGCGAACCGTCCTCAAGCTCGTAGAACACCGCCGAGATCCAGTCGGGCTGGTCGCCCACCCGGCCGACGAACGTGCGGTCGTCCACGGGGACGAGCTGGAACTCCACGGGCGGGCTCAGCTCGGCCAGGGCGCCGGTCGCCTCCATCCGGAGCCACAGGTCGCCCTCGCGCACGGTCAGCGCCAGCCGCGCGCCGACCCGCTCGTAGGTGCCGGCGTAGCGCTCGACGTCGACCTCGACCGGGACCTCCGGCGGCGTCAGCTTCGCCGGCACGGTCAGCCCGTCCAGCTCGGCGAACAACTCGGTGGCCACCGCGTGGGTGAAGGCGCCCGAGCGGCCGCCGTTGGCGGTCACGCAGACGACCGTCCCGGTGTCGGGGACGACCCAGAGCATCGCGTGCTGGCCGATGGTGTTGCCGCCGTGCAGCAGGACCTTGTGTCCGGACCACTCGTCGAGGATCCAGCCGATCGCCCACTGCCTGCCGATGGCGTTCGGGTCCGGCAGGTCGACCTGCGGCTCCCACATGGCCTGCGGGTTCTCCAGCAGGCCGCTCTCCAGGTGGGCGCGGCCGAAGGCGACCACGTCGGCGGGGCGGGCGCAGATCAGCCCGGCCGGGCCGGCCGAACGCATGAGACCCCAGGCGGGCGCCGGTGCGCCGCCGTCCACGTGGCCCATGGCCGAGCGGAAGCGCAGCACGTCCTCGGGCAGCGTCCAGGTGTGGGTCAGGCCGAGCGGGTCGAGGACCAGCTCGCGCAGCGCCTCGTCCCAGGTCTTACCGGTGAGGCGCTCGGCGATCCGCCCGGCGATGACGAAACCGGAGTTGCAGTAGGAGTGGGTGGCTCCCAGGGGGTGGTTCTGCGCCAGGTCGGCGCAGGCCGCCGTGTACTTCTCCACGCAGTCGTCGCCGCGGCCGGTGTCGAGGAACAGGTCGCCGTCGATGCCGGAGGTGTGGTTCAGCAGGTGCCGTACGGTCACCGTCTTGGTCACCTCGGCGTCGGCCACCTTGAACTCGGGCAGCAGGTCCACGACCGGGGTGTCGAGGGTGAGCTTGCCCTGCTCGGCCAGCTTCATGAGCATGGTGGCGGTCCAGACCTTGGTGACCGACCCGATCTGGTAGAGGGCTTCGGTGGTGGCCTCGACACCGGTACCGGTGTGCAGCACGCCCGCGGCGTACTCGTGGAGCTCTCCCTGGTGGTGGTAGGCCAGAGCGGCCCCCGGGACGTCGTACTTCTTGATCAGCTCGGCGAGCCGGTGACCCATTGCTCCAGCCACTGCACGATCCTTTCGTTGTAGTCCCGCCGGTGTGAGGGACGTCCGTTGAGAATGAACAGGTGCGAACCGCCCGGGTACCTGACCAGGCGGACGGGCACCCCGCGCTCGCGCAGCGCGGCGAACCACTGCTCGGCCTGCCCGACCGGGCAGCGGTCGTCGGCCTCGCCGTGCAGGATCAGGGTGGGGGTGTTGACCTGGGAGACGCGGACGAGCGGCGACTGCGGTTCGACGTCACCGCCGCACTCGAACTCCTTGAGGTAGACGCCCGCGTCCGAGGTGCCGGACATGCTGGTCAGGTCGGCGACCGCGCCGCCCGGGATGGCGGCCTTGAAGCGGTCGGTGACGGTCGGCAGCCAGCAGGACATGTAGCCGCCGTAACTGTAGCCGGTCACCGCCAGCCGTTCGGGGTCGGCGACGCCCTCGGCGACCAGGTCGTCGATGGCCTGTAGGAAGTCCTGCGCGTCGGCCACGCCCCATGCGCCGAGGGCGGCGGTGTAGAAGGCTTCGCCGTACCCGTCGCTGGCGCGGGGGTTGACGGTCAGGATGGTCCAGCCGCGCGCGGCCAGGATCTGGTGGTAGAGGTGCACGCCGTCGAAGACCGGCGCCCAGGCGTTGTGCGGCCCGCCGTGCACGTCGAGCAGCAGCGGCTGCGGCCCCTCGATCGTCTCGTCGCGCAGCACGAAGGCCTCGACCTCGGTGCCGTCGGGCGCGGTGAAGACGCGGGCGCGCGGGGTGTACAGCTCGACGGCGGGCACCGCGTGGTCGGTGAGCCTGAGCGCGGGCCCCTCACCGGTGGCCAGGTACACGTCGCCCGCGCTGTACGGCGTGGCCGCGACGTAGGCGATCCGCCCCGCCGCCGCGCTCATCCCCGACACACTGGCGTCGTCCCCGACGATCTTCACCGCCGGCGTGCCGCCGGACAGCCGGTAGCCGTGGGTGAGGCCGCGGTCGCGGGCGCAGAAGAGCAGGTCGTCGCCGAACGCCTGCGGCACGGAGCCCGGATAGCCCGGCGCGCCCACCATGACGTTGCGGTCCAGCCCCGTCTCCAGCTCGGTCGTGCCCTCGTCGGCGACCGTGAACAGCCGGGTGTGCCCGGTCGGACCGCCCGCGAATCCGGCGGCCACCAGGCGCTCGCCCACCCACCACACGGCCAAGGCGATCACGTCCGTGCCGGTCAGCCGCTTGGGCTCGCCGCCCGCCGCGTCCACCACGTAGACCCCGCCCTCGGGCGTCAGGTCACGGTCGTCCGCCATGCTCGTGGTGAAGGCGATCCGCTCCCCGTCGGGCGACCAGGAGGGGCCGCCGGCGTGGAAGTCGCCGTCGGTGAGCTGCCGGGTCTCCTCGCCGTCGGCGTCCACGACGAACAGGTGGGTGCGCAGGTCGCGCAGCAGGCCGGCGCCGTCGGCCTTGTAGTCCAGGCGGTCGGCCACGACCGGGGCGTTCGGGTCGAGCGTGCCGTACGGGCCGGAGTAGGCCAGGCGGGTGCCGTCGGGGGACCACACCGGGGCGCCGGCGCCGAGCTCGGCCGAGGTGATCGGCCGGGCGTCGCCGCCGTCCATCGGCAGCAGGTGGATCTGCGGCTTGCCGTCGACGGGCCGCAGGAAGGCGAGCGTCCGCCCGTCGGGTGACCAGCGCGGGGAGGAGTCGCGCGGGCCACCCGTCAGGCGGCGTGGCTCGTCGCCGGGGGCGGCGAGCCAGATCTCGGTGCGGTTCTCGTCGGAGTCCTCGACGGCGGTGGTCACCGTGTAGGCGACGGCGCTCCCGTCGGGGCGCAGGTGCGGATCCCCCGGCTGCGCGATGTGGTAGAGGTCGTCCAGCGTGAGGCGAGGCATGAGCGAACGTTAGGCGAGCCTTCCCGTCTGTTCTTCGGTCTCCAGGACGAACGCGATCGGTCCTGTTGTGCGCGATTCCAAACGAAAAGCGGTTGCCACCGCCTATGGCCGTACCACATCATGGTCGACATGATCCGGCACGCCCACTTCGCGACGCCCGCCTGCGCGGGCGCGCTGGAGCGTGCCCTGATGTCGCGCGACGGCCTGGAGCGCTGACCCTTTCCCGTGAGTCCCGAAGGTGACCCGGCGGGGAGGGGTTGACGACCCTCGGGTCACCACCGGAACGGCATCGAAGGAACAGGGATCATGGCCAAGCAGGCCTACGTGCGGAGCAAGCCGCACCTCAACATCGGCACCATGGGTCACGTCGACCACGGCAAGACCACGCTCACCGCGGCGATCACCAAGGTGCTCAGCGAGCGGGGCGGGGCGCGCTACACGCCGTTCGAGCGGATCGACCGGACGCCGGAGGAGGCCGCCCGCGGCATCACCATCAACATCTCGCACGTCGAGTACGAGACCGCCACCCGGCACTACGCCCACGTGGACATGCCCGGCCACGCCGACTACGTGAAGAACATGATCACGGGGGCGGCGCAGCTCGACGGCGCGATCCTGGTCGTGTCCGCGCAGGACGGGATCATGCCGCAGACCCGCGAGCACGTAATGCTCGCCCGGCGGGTCGGCGTGGAGCACCTGGTCGTCGCGCTCAACAAGGCCGACGGGGCCGACCCCGAGCTGGCCGACCTGGTCGAGCTGGAGCTGAGCGAGCTGCTCGCCGAGCACGGGTACGGCGAGGTGCCGATGGTCAGGGTCTCGGGGCTGCGGGCGCTGGCCGGCGACCCGGTCTGGACGGCGTCGGTCGAGGCGCTGCTCCAGGCGGTCGACGAGCACGTGCCCGTGCCGGTGCGCTACACCGACGCGCCGTTCCTGATGCCGGTGGAGAACGTGCTCAGCGTCACCGGCCGGGGCACCGTGCTGACCGGGGCGATCGAGCGCGGCACCGTCAGCGTCGGCGACACCGTCCAGGCGGTCGGTCTCGGCGACGGCTTCACCGCGGTGGTGACCGGGGTGGAGACCTTCGGCAAGATCATGGAGCGGGGCGAGGCGGGCGACAACGCGGCGGTCCTGCTCCGCGGGGTCAGGCGCGAGCAGGTACGGCGCGGCCAGGTGCTGGCCGCACCGGGCACACAGAGCGCCCACCGGGCGTTCACCGCCCGGGTGTACCTGCTCACCGCCGAGGAGGGCGGCCGTCGCAAGCCGGTCGTGTCCGGGTACCGGCCGCAGTTCTACCTGCGCACGACGGACGTGCCGGGGCGGCTGGACCTGCCGGACGTGGCGCACCCCGGCGACACGGTCGAGGTGACCGTGGAGCTGGGCAAGGCGGTCGCGCTGGAGGCCGGGCTGGGCTTCGCGATCCGCGAGGGCGGCCTGACCGTCGGCGCGGGCACGGTCACCGCCGTCCTCGACTGAACACACATGTGCCTGATCCCTCCCGGCGAGGGATCAGGCACCCGTCCACCGGCCCACCTGGGCGGCTGACCCCAGACCGGTCACCGCCCGTTGTCGTACGTGAAGGTCCAGGCCAGGAATCCCGTGTCGTAACACTCCTTCACGATCTTGTAGTAGCGGCGGTAGGTGGACTGCACCGACACGCATTCCTCGCGTGTGGCGAACGAGCCCAGGTACGGCACCTCCTTCGCCGACGCCGGCAGTGCGGTCGACACGACGATGCCGAGCGTGGCGATGGCGACACAGGTGGAGACGGCACGCATGGACGCTCCTTGCGGATGGGGCGGGCAGAGTAAAGCAGCGTTCAGTGACTATTTGAACACAGAAAGTGATTACTCGAGGAGTAGCCCGCCACTCAGTTCGCCCGGACCGGCCTGCCCGGGAACGCGTCCGTGCGCAGGTGAGCGTCGCGGACCACGAACTCGCCGCCGACGATCACGTGCGTGAACCCGGCCGACGGGCGGGCGGTGTCGTCGTAGGTGGCCCGGTCGGTGACGGCCGCCGGGTCGAACACGGTGATGTCGGCATCGGCGCCCGGCTGGAGCCGCCCCTTGCGCCGCATCGCGGGCACGCCCGCACCGACCACGTCGGCGGGGACCAGCGTGCAGCGGCGGACGACTTCGGGCAGGCTCAGCACGCCCTGCTCCCGTACCAGCATGCGCAGGGCGCGCCCGTAGGTTCCGGCCGTGCGGGGGTGGGTGACGGCGGCGGGCGGCAGCGGCCACTCCAGCGGGTCGGCGACGCCGGAGCGCCACAGCAGCGGCACCGCGTCGGTGGCCACGGCCGCGTCGGGGAAGGCCAGGGCGCGCTCGATGAAGGCGAACTGGGCGGGGTCGTCCTCGTCGAGCAGGTGCACGAACGCCGCCGCCCCGGGCTCCCGCTCCCTGGCCTCGCGCAGCGCCGCCTCGCCGGAGAGCCGCCCGGCCGCGCCGAGCAGGCCGATCGAGTGCGGGGTGAGCCCGCGCCGGTGCAGCAGCTCGGGCGCGAGGAAGGCGGCGCCCACGCCGGTCATGCCCGCGCCGTACGGGTACGCCTCGGTCGTGACCCGCGCCCCCTCGGCGCGTACCCGCTCCACCAGCCCGAGCACCCGGTCGACGTGCCGGACCGAGGTGCTGTTGACGTGGCAGTAGTGCATGTGCGCGCCCGTCTCGGCGGCGGCCCTGACGATCTCCTCGGCGCCGTCGACCGGGGTGCCCGGGTCCATCTCGACCAGCTCGCGGGCGTGCGTGTAGGTCGGCAGGCCGGTGCGCGCGGCCAGTCCCGCCACCGACAGGTACTCCGCCGGGTCGATCCGGGGGGCGTACCCGACGAGGATGCCGATGCCGAGTGCGCCGTCGGCGAGGTCGCGTTCGAGCAGCCCGACGATGCGGTCCACGGCGGCCCGCTCGGCGGGGCGCTGCCAGGCGTCGCGGCCGATGTTGAGGAAGAAGTCGGACAGCTCTCCGGTGGGTTCCAGGCCGAGGAGCACCGCCATCCGGGCCACCGCCCACGACGTCGCGAAGCCGTAGTTGAGCGGCCTGCCCTCCAGCCCCGCCCTGCGGTAGGCGGCGCCGACGGGGTAGCAGCCCGCCTCCAGCTCCAGCACGGTGGTCACGCCGTCGAGCGCCTGCAGCCGCTGCCCGGCCACGTCGACGCTGTGGCTGTGCAGGTCGATGAACCCCGGGCAGACCACCAACCCCGTCACGTCGACGCGCGTCGTGCCGTCGAGGGGTGTCTCCGACACCGCCCGCACGGCGCCGCCGGTGACACCGACGTCGCGGACGGCGTCGAGCCCTGTCTCCGGGTCGATCACCCGCCCGTTGGCGAGGACCAGGTCGTAGGTGGTCATACGGACTCCTTAACACGCAGGTGGAACTGGTCGGCGCGCTGGGGGACGACGAAGGCGATCAGCGCGCCCAGCACGGTTGTGCCGATAAGCAGCCCGAAGGCGGCGGTATACGAGAAGCGGTCGACGAGGAAGCCCATCAGGACGGGGGTGACGGCGCCGGCGATCTGGCCGCCCACGTTGACCACGCCCATGCCCGCCCCGATCACGGCCGGCGGCAGAGCCCGTACCGGCATGCCGAGGATGCCCATCGCGGACAGCCCGGACACGGCCAGCGCCAGCGTCTGGAACAGCGTGAACCCGGCGGTGGTCTCCGCCTGCACCATGAGCACCAGCAGGACGGCCGTGCACAGCAGCAGCGGGATCACGTACAGCCGGGCCCGCTGGTGGAAGTAGCGGTCGAACAGCCAGCCGCCGGCGATGGTCGTCACCGTCATCACCAGGGCCGGGATGGCCGCGAACAGGCCCGTGTTCAGCAACGAGATGCCGCGCTCCTCCATGAGGTAGCTGGGCACCCAGGTGATCATGCCGTAGCCGAGCATGTTGGTCGCGCAGAACAGCGCGGCGAACTTCCACACCGACGGCGACCGCAGCACCGACGAGACCCCGACGGACGCGCCGGCCACCTGGTCGGAGCCGTTCAGCGCGGCGGGCAGCCGCTTCGGCAGCAGCGCCCACAGCGCGAGGCCGATCACCACGCCCGCGGCGGCCGTCACCCAGAAGGTGTGCCGCCACCCGAACACCAGCAGCAGCGGAGCCACGATCAGCGGCGCAAGGCCCGCGCCGAGCTGGTTGGCGCCCAGCATCGACCCGGTCGCGGTGGCCCGCCGCTCCGGGGTCGTCCGCTCGGCCAGCGCCTTGAACGAGGCTCCGGGGAACAGCCCCTGCCCGACACCGAACAGCGCCCGGATCACCAGCAGCGCCGCCAGCCCCCAGGCCAGCCCGGTGAGGGCGGTGAACACCGACCACAGCAGCAGCGACACCACGAGCAGCCGCCGTGCCCCGAAGCGGTCGGCCAGGATGCCGCCGGGGAGCTGGCAGAGCAGGTAGGCCAGGGAGAAGACGGTGATCAGCCATCCCTGCTCGGTCTTGCTGAGCTCGAATTCGGCACCGATGAACGGCAGCGCGACCGCCATCATCACCCGGTCCACGTAGTCGATGACCCATGCGCCCATGAGCAGGCCGACGGTGACGGTGGCAGTCTTGCGTATCCGCGCGGGGGTCCACTCCGTCTCGGGGAGCGAGCCAGTGTCAACGAGTCCCATGCGGCCTCCGTCGGTCGAGAGCTTTCGAGTACCCTCCGTCACCGTGCGCCGCGAGCACTTCGTGTGGCGGCACGAACCCCGCGCGCTCTGTCGTGCTCCCGTACGAAGATCAGCGTCCTGGGTCTGGTCGGGTCCTGATCCTGGCCGACCGTACGGCGGGCCTGAGCGGACGCCCCACCCTGGCGACGCTGAGCAGCCGCGCGGGGTCGGCCACGCCGAGCAGGCGGGCCAGAGCGGCCCTGGTGTCCGCGCAGTCGATGACCTGGCTGAGCGGGTGGGCGGCGTATCCGAGGCCGGACAGGGCGAGCCACTGCCGCATGAGCACCCGGCCCATCGTGACCTGATCCTCCACCGGCCCGACCAGCACCAGCACCTCGCCGTCGTAGTCGAGCAGTCCGCGTGAGCTGTCGGCGAGCACCTTGGGCAGGCCGATCGGGCGCAGCAGCGGGTAGGCGGGACGGCTCAGCACCGCCCGCAGGCCGAGCGCCTCGGCCCTGCTCAGCGACAGCGCGCGGTCGGTGAGCCCGTCCTGCCGGTAGCGCGGATGCCGCGGGGTCAGCCGCAGCCACTCCCGCAACTCGCCCGTGACCCGCGGATCCCCGAACTGGTGCCGGTCGGCGTCGTGCAGCAACCCCACCAGCTCCCGGCACGCCACCCGCCACACCCCTGCGCCGCCCACTCCCCCGGCCCACGATCCGGCGGATCCCGCTCTCGCGAATCGCCCGTCGCCGCCGGCTCCGGCCCCGGGAAGCAGCGGCAGCTCGCCGGTGAAGGCGTGCCGGATGACCTCCTTGATGACGCCGTCGTCCAGGCGTCCCGGGAGGTACGGCCCGCGGTTGGAGCCTCGGGCGCGCACGTCCGCGGTGGTGAAGGGTGTCTGGTACGGGTGCGGCGTGCCGTACAGGAAGCCGATGCGGGATGGGCCGGGGTCGGGGCGGAAGGCGACGCGCAGGCCCGCGGAGGCGCAGACGATCAGGCAGCACTCGACGAACGCGCCGAGGCTCAGGCGCAGGTCGCGGCTTGTGGGGTCGCTGATCGGCAGCGCGTGGGCGGGGTCCCAGCCGATCTCCGCCTCCTGGTCGCCGTAGCGCAGCGTCCAGGGCTGGGTGTTGTGCGCGCTGGGCGCCCGCCAGAAGTCGGGTTCCAGGTCCCGTAGCTCCTTCACGCCAGGTCCTTGCCGTAGAAGGTGTAGCCGTGCAGCGGCCGGCCGCCCATGGTGAGGTACTGGGCGGCGGAGCCGGGGTTGGTGCGTTCGACGTAGGTGCTGCGCAGGGTGTGGTAGCCGCCCTGACGCAGGCCGTCGTGCAGGTCGCGGCAGAGCAGCCGCATGTAGCCCCGGCCTTGCTCGCCGGGAACGGTGCCCTTGATGATGAGGACGGCGTCGCGGCGGTACCGCGAGCGGGTGGCCAGCAGCCGGAGCTGCTGCAGCAGCCCCAGATTCCCACGCATTTTCGCGACGAACTCCGAAATATCCGGCAGGCACAGCACGAAGGCGACCGGCCGCCCCGCCTTGGTCAGGTACAGCAGCAGGGCCTCGTCCAGCAGGTAGGCGAGCCCGTCGGTCTGCGCCGCGAGCTGCTCGGCGGAGATCTCCGTGTAGTAGCCCAGCTCGGCGAAGCTGGCGTTCAGCATGCCGCGCAGAATCGGTAGCTGCTCCCCGATCCGCCTGCGGTCCCCGCGATGCACCACCAGGTCCTCGGCCGCGATCCGCGCGTCGTCGAAGGCGAACACGTCCTCGGCGGGCACCGGGCAGATCCAGGTGTCGGCCTCGAACCTGCGCCCGAACCCGGACGCCTCGTAGACGCCCGGGTAGTAGGGCGGGTTCCAGGCGCTGTCGATGAAGCCGCGTTCCTCGAAGCCCGAGGTGATCACGCCGCCCGAGTGGTTGGGCAGCAGGGAGACGGGCCCGAACGCGGCGGCCTTCCCCGAGGCGCGGCCTTCGGCGCAGATCGCCTCCAGGAGCTCCTCCCCCGCGTCCTCGGTGAACTCGGTCAGTCCGAACAGCCGCGTGGGCCTGCCGAGCTTGGCGTCGAAGGCGGGGTCCTCGTGCAGGGTGGTGCGGCCGACCACCTCGCCGCCGCGCCTGAACACGCAGAGCCGTACCCCCTGCTCGCGCCAGGCGCGCACCTGCGCGCGCAGCGGTGGGATGAAGCGGGGGTCGCCGCCGTGCAGGCGGTCGGTGAGGGTGAGGAAGTCGCGCAGGTCGCGGCGGGTGGCCACGGTCCGGAGGGTCACCGGCGCACCACCGCGGGGCCGTCGCCGACCTCGCCGGACAGCGGGGTGAAGGTCGGGATGTGCGCCATCTCGCCGCCTTCGGCCCGCCACAGCCCGTTGGAGTACCCAGCCGGTTCAGCCGTATAAATCCGGATATATCCGGCGGTGGCGTTCTTGGTGCCGTCGGTCACCCACTGCATCAGCTTCCGGTGGTGGCGGCTGCGGGCGAAGCGCAGCAGGGCGTCGCGGTCGGTGAAGAAGGCCATCGTGCCGAGCGTGAAGGGGAACTCCCAGTAGACCTTGTGCCAGCAGTACCCGCGCATGCGCTTCATGTCGCGCACCATCCGGAACCAGGTGAAGCTCAACGTGAAGATCGACAACGGGCTCCGGTAGCGGGTGGCCCCGACGAACATGGCCGTCGCCTGCCCCTGCGGCGGCGCCTGGCTGAAATCGGTGGTCCTCATGCGTCCTTCACCAGATAGACGTTCTTCATCTTGGTCAGCCCGGCGAACGGCCCCTCGCCCAGCTTGTGGATCCGCACCCGCAGGTCGGCCGCCGTCGGATCCTCCTTCAGCGACTCGGCGAAGTCCCGCGAGACCTTCACCAGGTGCTCCACGACTCCCCCGCGGCAGATCTCGGCGAGCTTGCCGTGGTCGGCCGTGGACCCCTCGCGCAGCTCGATGTTGACCACCGGCCGGTACTCCAGACCGGGCAGCTCCTCCAGCGACAGGCAGAACCGGGCGATGTCGGCGGCGTACGGGTTGCCCTCGTACAGCCCGTACTCCACGTCCTGCGGGTAGAGGTTGGCGCCCATGTAGGAGATCGTCGAGTCCTTGCGCCCGAACAGGAACAGCAGCGGCAGGTTCATCCGCTCGTCGGTCCAGGTCTCCCGGTAGGCGGGCCCGAGCACCCGCTTCACCTCCGCCAGCGTGCGCAGGCGCGCCTCGTCGCCGATGTTGTAGCGCAGCTTGGGCTGCAGGCAGCTCTTGGTGTTGATCGTGCACAGCAGCTCGCCCCGCTCGTTGACCTCCAGGAAGGTCTCCAGCGGGTTGTAGTGGAAGATCATCGGGAGCCGCTGCTCGCCGGGGCCGAGCAGCTCGCGCCGCACCCGCTCGTCGGTGGCCAGCAGCTTGCGCAGCCGTACGGAGAAGCCGCTCTCCGCCCCCATCCCGATCGTCAGGTCGCTGGCCCCGTAGCCCGACCGCACCTCCTCGAAGCGCTCCTCCAGGTAGTCGCGCAGCGCCTCGGTCATGCCCTCGCCGCCCACCAGCCCGCGCACCCGGTAGTCGGCCCACGGGAAGCCGTCGGCGTCCAGCCGGTCGCGCAGGTGCTTCAGGAAGGGCGGATAGGCGGCCACCACGTAGTCGTATCCCGGCCCGAAGTGCAGCAGTGTGTCGACGATCTTCTCCAGGTCGGGCCCGGTGTTCTTGACCATCGCGATCCGCGCCATCGCGGTGCCGGTGGTCGTGCCCGTCGCCCAGGCGCCCATCGAGTAGGCGTTGATCACGAACAGCTTGTCACCGGGGAAGACCAGCTCGATGTACCCGGCCGCGTTGCGGTAGATGCCCTTGAGCTCACGCGGCCCGCGCACCCAGTTGTACGGCTTGCCGCTCGACCCCGACGACTCGTCGACGATCACGCCAGGCCGGTGCAGCCTGCCCTCCTGGCAGCGGCTCCGCTCGTCGTACACCCCGGCGTAGTTCTGCTTGCTGGTCTCGGGGAAGTCGCCCAGGCGGCGGGCGTTCCCGGCGCCGTTCCCGGTGAGGAAGTCACGGTAGGCGGGCACGTCGACGGCGGCGAACTGGCAGGCGACGCGCGCGTGCAGGGCGGCCAGCCGGTCGAGGGCCGGGTGGTAGGTGCGGGCCACGAACTTCCAGACGGCCGGATGCATCGAGCCGAGCTGGTAGGCGCCGGTCAGCAACCAGGAGTAGGTCTGCAACCTGGCCCTGCGCCAGTGCTGGCGCGGGCTGAGTCGACCCAGACGGGGGGACAAGCGAGTCATGCCAGCGAACTGTAGTGAAAAGCGATAAATGCTGACTTGAAACTCACTGTCGATCTGCTGGAAGCGCGCGGGCGGCGATGATGGCGTCCAGGTTGGCGCGGGCGGTCTCCAGGTCGTCGATGGCCTCGTCCAGCCGCTCGCGTTCCCTGGACAGGCCGGTGACCAGCTCCGGGCAGGTCGGCACCTGCAGGTCGCCCTCGTCGAGCCCGCTGGTGGTCGTCTGCGTGCTGGACTACCACGCGGTGCGATCGATCCTCGGCGGCGTGGGCGCCGCGCTGGGGGGCCGTACGCTGGTCAACCTCACCGGCGACACGCCACAGCGGGCCCGCGAGATGGCCGCCTGGGCCGCCGAGCAGGGGGCCGGCTACCTCGACGGCGCGATCCTGACCCCGGCCGTGACCATCGGCGGGCCTGAGGCCGCCTTCCTGTACAGCGGCCCGGAAGCCCTGTACGAGGCGCACCGCCCCTCGCTGGCGAGCCTGGGCGGCACCGCCTCCTACCTGGGCGCGGACCCCGGCCGGGCGGCCGCGTACGACGTGGCGCTGCTCGACCTCTTCTGGACGTCCATGAGCGGCGTCGTGCACGCCTTCGCGCTGGCCTCGGCGGAGGGCGTCCCGGCGGAGGAGTTGCTGCCGTACGCCAAGGAGCTCGGCGGCTACCTCCCCGGCATGATCGACGTCTTCGCGCAGCACATCGGCGACGGCCACTACCCGGGCGAGGAATCCTCCCTCGTCTCGGCGGCCGCCGCCATGGAGCACGTCGTCCACACGGCGCGGGACCGCGGCCTGGACGACGGCGTACTGAACTCCGCCCTCGCCTCCACCCGGCGGGCGATCGACGCCGGGCACGGCGCCGACGCCTACTCCCGCGTGGCGCAGGTGCTCGCGGAGGGGCGGAATTCGCTGTAGCACGGCCGCCCGCAGAGGCGGCGCCAGGGCTCGGCGGGCGTGCGGCACCCCGGGCCCGGCACGGTGTGCCGGGCCGCGCGGGTGCGGGGTGTCAGGTGCTCTGGTCGGCGACTCGGAAGGCGACGCCGCCCTTGTCGTCGGCTCCGGCGTCGAGCTTCTTGTCCTCCAGGACGCTGGCGGCGACGGGGTCGAGGTACACCCTCGCACCCTCGGCCTCGACCACCTCGTCGGTCGGGTGCGGCCGGTCGATCGTGAGCACCAGCGACCCTTCCCCGTTGCCCTGCGACGAGATGCGCACGCCGCTGTCTTCGGGCTCGGACGAGCCCGCGGTGAGGTCACGGATCGCCTGGGCGGCGTTTGCGGTCAGGGTGAGCACTGTGGCCCCTCCTCAGTGGTCGGCTTACATGAACTGCACGCCATTCCCCTGCTTCCCGCCTCCAACCATCCTGACGCCAGGTTTCTCACCTCCGCCGTTCGGCTCCGCCGACGGGATGAGCGGGAAAGCCCCTGGGTGTAAGGGGTCGGTGTCGTGGGCTGTGGAACCGTCAATTCTTGTCCAAGAGGGCCGTCGTCACCCAGGCGACGTCACGGCGACGAGCCGTCGCGCCCGAGTGGCGTCGGCCGGGTGGAGGTCAGCCGGTGACCCCGGAGGAGCCCGGCCCCGGCCTGCCGTATGGCGAGGTCCGGGACCGGGCTCCCGGACCGGGCGTACGGCGAGATCCGAGGCCGGGCTCCCGGCCCGAGCGGCGCCGTCAGGCGGCCGCGCGGGCCGACAGCGGCACGGTCGCCTGGCGGGTGGTGCCGTTGACGGTGACCGCGACGACCACCAGGCCCTCGCGCAGGGCGGTGAGCGTGCCCGTCGCCGGGTCGAGGACCGCCACATGGCGGGCCTTGGCGCCCGAGCGGGACCCGATGTGCAGGTTGGGCGACCCCGACCAGCTCACCGACACCGGATAGGCCACCGGCACCTCCCGCTCCCCCTGCTTCAGCGTCGCCGACACCTTGCCGGGCGTGCCGACCTCGACGGAGGCGGGCGCGTTCAGCGTGAGCGTGTCCAGGTGCGGCCGGACCTGCGTTCCGATCCAGGCCGGCGCGTCGACGAACCAGTTGCGCCGCACCTGCGCCGCCTCCTGCTCGCTGACCGGGTCCACACCCCACAGCGACCACCCGGTGAACCCGCCGTCGTCGGCGGAGGTGGCCGGGTTCTTGCCGGAGTTGCCGTTGATGAAGTACGGCACAGCGTCCACCCGCGAGGCGTGGAAGGTCCCGACATGGCTGCCGATGAAGGCCGCCCCCTTGCCGGTGGTCCGCTGGAAGTCGGCCAGCCATCCCTCGACCAGCGCGGCCTCCTTCCGGTCGCCGAGCTGGCTGCCCTTGCCGGGCGTGGGGTCACGCGGCGGCACGTGGAACAGCACGACGACCGATCCGACGGAGGCGTCCTTGGCCGCGGTGTCCAGCTTCTCGCGCAGCATGGCGATCTGGTCGAAGCCGCCGCCGCGCAGGTTCAGCCGCGAGGTGTCCAGCGTGACGAACCTGGTCCCCTTGTGGTCGAAGGAGCGGAAGGTGTCCCCGAAGACCGCCGTGAAGTTGTCGATCTTCCCGCCCATCACCTCGTGGTTCCCGGGCACGTAGTAGTAGGGCAGCTCCCCCTTCAACTCCTCGTCCAGGATGCGCTTGGCCAGCGCGAAGTCCCCGGGCGAGGCCTCGTCCACCAGGTCACCGTTGATCAGCAGGAAGTCCGGCCCGGCGGCCTTGATCTCCTGCAGGGTACGGCGGGCGTTCCTGACGATGTCGCTGTCCGGATCGCGGGCGACGAACTGCGCGTCGGACATGACCGCGAACCGCCACGGCATCCGCGCCACCTCGGGCCTGACCACCGGGTCGGCGACCTTGGCCGCGGGGGGCACCTCGACGGTCGGCGTCACCTTGGCCACCAGCCCGTCGATGACGATCTCGCTGGTGTAGCTCGCCTCGCCCTTGGTCTCGGCGACGTAGAAGCGCCGCAGCTTCAGCGGGTAGCTGACGCCCGGCGGAACGGTGAACTCGACGTACTTCCAGCCGCTCCACGTCAGGTACGGCCCGCGCAGCACCTGCGACTGCCCCTGGGCGTCGTAGAACTCCAGGCTCGGCCACTCGCCCTTGCCGGTCGAGTTGATCCACATCCCGAACGCCTGCGGCTGGCCGGCCACCACGATCTGCTGTGGCGGGCTGGCGTACGCGGCGCGGGTGGCGGTGGACTGGGTGAAGTCGTAGGCGAGCTTCAGCCCGCCGCCGCTCTGGCCGGGCGCGGCCGACAGCGAGCCGGTGGCCCTGGCGGCGGCGAACGTCCACGACGCGGCGTCGTCGAACGCGGCCACGGGCACGTCCTCGTAGCCGATCGTCACCGGTACGGCGACCGACAGCTTGCCCACCTTGGCGGTGACCAGGCCGGAGCCGCCGGCCTTGAGCGCCTTGACGGTGAAGAAGCCGTGCTCGGACGGGGTCACCTCGAGCAGCGCGCGGTCGTAGTCGAGGCGCAGGTCGTCCGGCTCGATGGGCGCGGAGTTGCCGTTGCGGTCGTAGCCGACCACGCCGAACGCGCCGGTGGCGTCGGCTCCGGCCAGGCCGACCCGGTCGGCGGTGGCGCCGAGCCTGGCCAGCGGCTGCAGGACGGTCAGCTCGATGGCGCCCTTGGCGGCGCCGCGCGAGGCGGTGACCTTGGTCTGGCCGGGCACCAGCGCCCGGAAGACGCCGCCCTTGCCGACGAGGCCGTGCACGGCGGGGTTGCTCCGCCACGACGGGGTGCCGGCGGCGGGGCCGTACGTCTCGTCGTAGCCCGCGGCGGTCAGCCGCCGGGTGAGGCCGGGGAAGACGCGGTCGGGGCGGCCACCGGCGACGGGACCGACGCCGGGCGCCTTGGCCGGGTCGGCGGCGGTCTCCAGCCAGAAGCCCTTGAGCGCGCCGCTGCCCTGCGGGGCGTAGAGGGCCAGGCCGTTGGGCACGTGGCGCTCGCCGCCGTCGGACGGGCTGTTCTCGACCTGCACCGCGGCGGAGCCGGGCTCGCGGGCGAGCAGGGTCGAGGAGCCGCCGCCGTCGAGGTTGAGCGCGCTGTGCGCGCCCATCTCGATCATCAGCGCGGCCAGTTCGTCGAGCGTGACGCCGCGGCTGTCGGCCTGCCGTCCGTCGACGGTGAGCAGGTACATCTCGCGGCCGTCGGCGGAGAAGCCGACCGCGGTGCGCGGGTGGGCGGCGGGGTCGCCGGAGACCTGCGCCTTGCCGTCCTTGACGAGCACGTAGCTGCCGCCGACGGCGGTGTCGACCTGGTCGCCGTCGGAGGGCTTGGGCTGGTAGCGCACGTCGACCTTGTCGCCGGGCTTGAGCGCGGCGAGCTTGGCCGCGCCCGCGTCCCTGGCGAGCAGGATCGTGGTGCCGGCGGGGATCGGGCCGGTGCCGGCCTCGGTGCGCACCTCGGCGACGACGCCGCCGTTGAGCACGACCTCGGTCACCGCCGTGGCGCCCTCGACCGCGCGGGCGCGGGTGTAGGAGCCCCAGAGCGGGGTGAACAGGCCGACGCCGTCCTTCTGGATGAGCTGGTTGAACTGGGTGAGCGCGATCGGCGCGCCGCCGCCGGGGGTGGCGCTGCCCTCGAAGTGCATGGACAACACCCGGCCGACGCCTTCGGCCGAGATGGCGGCGGCGTTGGTCCAGCCGCCGCTGGGCGACTGGACGAGTTCGCCGTCGCGCACGCCGACGCCGAGGGCGGCGCCGGAGCGGTTGATGTCGAAGAAGTCGCCGTTGACGGCGGCGACCGCGCGGGCGCGCCCGGCGGGCCCGGACAGCGGCTCGGTCTTGGACACCTCCCCGGAGTTCAGGTACCCGGCCTTGACCCCGCCGGACAGGTCGGCGGTGAGGGCGTCGGCGCGGGTCCATCCGGCGGCGTCGTAGCGGTCGAAGGAGGTGAGGGTCAGTCCGGGCGCGACCGGCCTGGTCCTGGTCGCCGTCTCCAGGCGCTTCGCCCCTGGTACGGCGAGCAGCGTGGAGGCCGCGGGATAGGACGACGCCTTGAGGGCGTCCTCGATGGGGGGCTGGGGATCGGCCTGTGCGGGCACGGCGATCGTTAACACGAGCGCCGCGGCGGCCGCGAATCTGAGGGTGAGCACGACCGAACTCAATCGGTCCTGCATATAAGTTTCAAGACTTTGGGGTGAACTAAAAGAAAATTTCAGATCTTGGGGAGGTTAGGTCCCATAACCACTGGCGCATGACAAGCCGCCCACGCAGACTGGAAGCAGGCACAGGCACACATGTGGAGCAAACGTGGACACACAGTTCGATCACATGCCGCTTCTGTCGAGAGGCAGACACCGTAACCCACGCAAGGGCGCCTGCTTCATGGAGCTGGCCTCCTACCTGGCGGGTGAACGCTGGAGCGATCATCCATCCTGCACACACCCGCTGCTCGCCGGGCTCGCCCGCCTGGTCAACGACCACACCACCGACGCGCGGCGGAGCGAGCTGATCGACCTGGTGCCGTCCATCATCGGCGTGGCCGGCGACGACCTGCGGCTGGACGCCCGCATCGCGCTGCGTGCCGCCACCACGGCGCTGCCGGTGGCCGCCGCCGAGCGGCAGCTCGCGCTCGCGGTCTCGGTGCTGGCCGCCGAGGAGATGCTGGCCAAGCTCGACAGGCGCGAGCCGAGGCTGGAGGAGCAGAGCAGGGCGGCCTTCCGGCAGGTGCCGCTGGCCGCCGAGTCGGCGCGCCGGTTCAGCCGCGCCGCCAGGATGACCGCCAGGAACTTCCGCAGGTTCGCCGCGCCGAACGCCGTCCAGCTCGCCGTGGTCGGCATCGCCCAGGCCTGCGTGCCCGACCCCGACACGATCCTGCGCGACCTGCTGATCAGGGCGATCGCCGACACCCGGGCCCTGCTCGCGGTTTCCGAGCCCGAGGTGCGGGCACTCGTCGGTTAGGGCCTGGCGAAACAGCCTGCGCAACGCGCCGACCAGGGGCATCAGGGGAGCATACAGACGGCGCTCAGCTCACGAACTCGGCGACGTTCTCCTTGGTGACGACCTTCACGGGGACGGCCACGGTCTTCCCCAGGGTCTCGCCGCCCGCCGCCTTGATCGCGGCCTGCACGGCCTGCTTGCCGAGGAGTCTCGGCTGCTGGGCGATCGTGGCGGCCATGGTGCCCGCCTGCACCGCCTTCAGCGCGTCGGGGGTGCCGTCGAAGCCGACGACCTTGACCTCCTGACCGGCCTTGGCGCCCAGCGCCTTGATCGCGCCCAGCGCCATCTCGTCGTTCTGGGCGAAGACGCCGGTGATGCCCGGCTGGGACTGCAGCAGATTCGTCATCACGTCCAGGCCCTTGGTCCGGTCGAAGTCGGCGGGCTGCTGGGCGACGACCCTGATGCCGGGGAAGGCCTTGATGCCCTCGGTGAAGCCCTGGCCGCGCTCGCGGGCGGCGGAGGTGCCCGGCACGCCTTCGAGGACGGCGACCTCGCCCTTCTCCCCCATCTGCTCGGCAAGCTCCTGCGCGGCGAGCCGCCCGCCCGCCACGTTGTCGGAGGCGACGGTCTGGGCGACCTCGGCGCCGTTGACGCCCCGGTCCACGGCGATCACCGGGATCTTCACCCGGTCGGCGGCCTTCACGGCGGGCGCGGCGGCGTCGGAGTCGACCGGGTTCAGGATGATCGCCTTCATGCTCTGGCTGGTGAAGTTCTGCACCTGGTTGACCTGCTGGGAGGCGTCGTTCTGGGCGTCGGTGACGGTGAGCTGCGCGCCCCGCGTCCTGGCCTCCTCCTCGGCGCCCTGGCGGAGCTGGACGAAGTAGGGGTTGTTCAGCGTCGACACCGACATGCCGAGCTTGACGGGTCCCCCGCCGCCGGAGGTGTCCGTGTCGCAGGCGGTCAGGGCGAGGACGAGGACGGCGACGAGGCCGACGGTGCGCTTCATGGTGGTTCCCCCTAGATGGTGGTACGGCGGCGCAGGGTGTCGAGCAGGACCGCGAGCGCGATCACCACGCCGATGACGACCTGCTGCCAGAAGGCGGACACGGACAGCAGGTTGAGCCCGTTGCGCAGCACGGCGAGGATGAGCGCGCCGACGAACGTGCCGAACGCCCTGCCCTTGCCGCCGGACAGGCTCGCCCCACCGATCACCACGGCCGCGATCGCGTCGAGCTCGTACCCGGCGGCGGCCTGCGGCTGCGCGGAGGCCAGGCGGCTGGCCAGCACGATGCCGGCCACGGCGGCGAACAGGCCGGACAGCGCGTAGGTGATGAGCTTCTGCCGGTCGACCCTGATGCCGGAGAGCCTGGCGGCCTCCTCGTTGCCGCCGATGGCGTACATCGCGCGGCCCACGTAGGTGCGGTTGAGGATCACCGAGGTGATCAGGCCGACGACCACCATGACGATCACCGGGACCGGCAGGTAGGAGCCGATCGTGTCGCCGAGGTGGGCGACGGCCTCGGGCATCGCGATCGGGCTGCCCTGCGAGATGACCAGGGCCAGGCCCCTGGCGATGCCGAGCATGGCCAGGGTGGCGATGAACGGGGGCAGCTTGCCGTACGCGATCAGGGTGGCGTTGACCAGGCCGGCGGCGAGGCCGACGGCGAGCCCGAGGAGGGTGGCGAGCGGCCACGGCAGGCCGGCGTCGGTGGCCGACCAGGCCAGCACGATCGCCGACAGCGCGGCGACCGAGCCGACCGACAGGTCGATGCCGCCGGTGATGATGACGAACGTGACGCCGAAGGCCAGGATCGCGGTGACGGCCGCCTGCACGCCCACGTTGAGCAGGTTCGTCACGGTCAGGAAGTCGCTGGACAGCAGGGAGAGCGCGACGGCCAGGACCACGAGGGCCGCCAGCGCGCCGTTCTCGGCCAGCCAGACGACGGCGGGCGAACGTCTGGTGAACGTCTCAGCGGACATGGGCGTCCTCCACCTCGGTGACGGCCAGGGCCATCACCGCGTCCTGGGTCGCCGCCCGGCCCGTCAGCTCGCCGACGAGCCGGCCGCGGGCCATCACCAGGATCCGGTCGCTCATGCCCAGGATCTCGGGAAGATCGCTGGAGATCATGAGCACCGCGTGCCCCGAGGCGGTGAGCGAGTTGATCAACTGGTAGATCTCGACCTTGGCGCCGACGTCGATGCCGCGCGTGGGTTCGTCGAGCACGAGCACCCGGGCCTCGGCGAGCAGCCACTTGCCGATGACGACTTTCTGCTGGTTGCCGCCGGACAGGGTGCGGACCTCCTGGTCGAGGCCGCTCATCCGGACGCCGAGCTGTTCGGCCACGGCGGCGGCCGCCGTGCGCTGCCCGGCCCGGTCGACGAAGCCCGCCCGGCTGGTTCTGCCCAGGGTGACCAGTCCGAGGTTCTCCCCCACATCGGCGCCGAGCACCAGCCCCTGTCCCTTGCGATCCTCGGGGACCAGCCCGAGCCCGGCCTCCAGCGCGGCGCTCACGTCCCCCGGCGGCAGCCGCCTGCCCTCCACCAGGACCTCTCCCGCGTCATGGAAGTCCGCCCCGAAGACCGCCCGCGCCACCTCGGTACGGCCGGCGCCGACCAGCCCGGCCATCCCGACCACCTCACCGGCCCTGACCTCGAACGAGACGTCCTTGAACGCCCCCCTCCTGCCGAGCGCGCGCACCCGCAGCAGCGGCTCGCCCGGCGTGCCGCGCTTCCTCGGGAACTGCTGGTCGATCGGGCGGCCCACCATGAGCCTGATCAGCTCGTTCTCGGCGGTGTCCGCGCGCACCTCGGCCACCGAGCGGCCGTCGCGCAGGACCGTGACCCGGTCGCCGATCTGCGGGATCTCCTCCAGGTGGTGGGTGATGAAGACGATCGCCACGCCCTGGTCGCGCAGCTGCCTGACGATGGCGAACAGCCGCTCGACCTCGCTGGTGGTGAGCACCGCCGTGGGCTCGTCCATGATGAGCACCCGGGCGTTCAGGTCGAGCGCCTTGGCGATCTCGACCATCTGCATGCGGGCGATGCCGAGGCGGCCGACGGGCGTGCGCGGGTCGACGTCGACGCCGACCCGCTTGAGCAGTTCGGCCGCCCGCGCGTACATCCGCCCGCGGTCGAGCAGGCCGAAGCGGCGCGGCTGGCGGCCGAGCATCAGGTTCTCGGCCACGCTCAGCTCGGGGACCAGGTTGAACTCCTGGTAGATGGTGGCGATGCCGAGCCGCCGGGCGTCGCCGGCGTGGTGGACGCGTACCGGCTCGCCGTCGACGCGGATCTCGCCGGCGTCCGGCTGGTAGGCGCCCGACAGCATCTTGATGAGGGTGCTCTTGCCCGCGCCGTTCTCACCGAGCAGCACGTGCACCTCGCCGGGGTTCAGGTCGAGGTCGACCTCGTCGAGCGCCACCACGCCGGGGAACGTCTTACGCAGGCCCCGCACCTGGACGAGGCTCACCAGGTGTCCTTCCCCTCACGGAAGAACACCGCCGCGCGCCCGCCGCCTTCACCCTCCATCCGCCCATATGTCGCCGCTCCCGGCTAGAGCCAAGACCAAGGCCCTCGATCGGCTCGGCAAAGTCAGGAGGTCATCCGGCGCAGGGCGAGCAGTTCGCTGCGGTAGTCGGGCCCGGCCGGAGCCCAGGTCGGCAGCGCCAGGCCGTGCGACATCAGCGTGCGCCCGTGCCAGCGCGACCCCTCCGGTACGGCGGGCCCGCCGTCACCGCCGACCACCTCGTACACGGCGTCGGGGTCGAGCCCGGCCAGCCGCAGCCGCCCCGACACGCTGCCGTTGTACCCGTACGGGTGGTAGGCGAGGACCACGACCTCCGCGCCCAGGGTGTACTGCACGGCCGAGGCGGTCACCCCGGGCGTGCCCGCCAGGCGGTGCAGGCGGCCGTGCTGGACGACGTGCCGTACCTCCTTGTAGGCGGCGACCAGCTCGCGTGCCTCGGCCAGTTCCTCGGCGGTCCACTCCGGCAGGTCGCCGCCGATGCCGAGGGTGCCGGCCATCGCCACGTGGAAGCGGTAGCGCAGCGGCACCACCCGGCCGGTGATGGCGTTGGCGCGGTCGGTCACCCAGCACGACATGGCGCCCGCCGGGTAGAGGTAGGAGTAGCCCTGCTGGATGGCCTGCCGGTCGCGGGCGTCGGTGTTGTCGGAGGTCCACACCTGGTCGGTGCGGCGCAGGATGCCCAGGTCGACCCGGCCGCCGCCGCCCGAGCACGACTCGATGCGCAGGCCGGGGTTGCGGCGGCGCAGCTCGTCCATGACGGCGTAGACGCCCCGGGTGTGCTTGATCCACAGCAGGTCGCCGCGCTCCCCCTCGCCGGGCCAGCCCGCCTGGGTGAAGCTGCGGTTCATGTCCCACTTCAGGTAGACCAGGCCGTGGTCGCGCACCAGCGGGTCGAGCCAGCCGACCGCCCAGGCGCGGACGTCGTCGCGGGCGAAGTTGAGCACCAGCTGGTTGCGCATGGTGTCGCGGCGCCTGCCGGGGTAGTGCAGCACCCAGTCGGGGTTCTTGCGGTACAGGTCGCTGTCGGGGTTGACCATCTCGGGCTCCACCCACAGCCCGGCCTGCATGCCGAGGCCGCGCACGGCGTCGAACAGGCCGTTCAGCCCCTGGGGGAAGCGGTCGGGGTTGGGCCACCAGTCGCCGAGGCCGCGGGTGTCGTCGGTGCGCTCGCCGAACCAGCCGTCGTCGACGACGAACAGCTCCACGCCCAGGTCGGCGGCGCGGCGGGCCAGGTCGAGCTGGCCCGCCTCGGTGACCTCGAACCAGGTCGCCTCCCAGGAGTTGTAGAGGACCGGGCGCAGCTCGCCGGGGTGGGGCAGCACGTGCCGCCGGGCGTACTCGTGCCAGGACCGGCTGGCGGTGCCGTACCCGCCGGTGGTGTGCAGGCCGAGGGCGGGCGGGGTCTCCAGCGTGTCGCCGGGGGTCAGGTACCAGGACGGGCCCTCGTGGCCGAATCCGGCGCTGATCGCGACGTCGCCCTCCGGCCTGCGCTGGGCGGTCAGCCGCCACGAGCCGCTCCAGGCCAGGGCGACGGTCCACACCTCGCCGGTCTCCTCGGTGGCGTCGCCCGCGTCGACCATGATCCACGGGTTGGCCTTGTGCGAGGTGGTGCCGGTCCTGCTGGTGAAGGTGGTCTCGCCGACGGGCAGCTCGGCACGCTGGAGCTGGGTCTCCTGCGCCCAGCCGCCGTACACGCCGGTGTAGCGGTGGCGGGGCCTGGCGGGCAGCACCCAGCTTCCGGAGTCGAGCCGGTGCAGCCGTACGGCCGCGGCCCCCTCGTTGGCCACGCTCACCCACCGCTCGATCACGTCGCCCCCCTCGGGGCAGCGCAGGTGCAGGCTCACCCGCAGCCCGTGCGCGGCGTCGCGCAACACCAGCTCCAGCTCGTCGTCACTCTCGACGGCCCGTTCGAAGGCGAGCTCGACCGAGCGCACCCCGCCCTCGAATGTGGCCTGCAGCGACGGCACCCCCCAGCGCCGCCCGCCGTCGACGGGCAGCAGCTCGTCGATGTCGTCCGGGTCGAGGAAGCTGGTGCCGTGGTAGCGGGCCGGCTGCAGCGTCACCTCGGCCAGCGCGGCGACCGGCAGCCGCGGCCCCCAGTACCACTGCACGACCTTGACCTCCTCGCCCTCCTCGACGCTGAGCAGGTAGGTGGTGGTCTCGGTGACGGCGGCCCAGGTGTTCGGGCGTCCGGGGACCTGCAGGACGGGCATGTCTGCTCCAGCGTCAAAAGGGGAGGACTTATGACAAGATCCTCTCTCAGCGCGCAGGCGTAGGTGAAGGGGGAGCCCCCGATCAGACGGCTCTGCCCCGCCATTCCCGGTAGCGGCGGATGAGCTGCGCGGTCGACGGGTCGGGGGCCGTGGCGGGCGGTTCGGCGGAGGTCAGGGCGGGGGCCAGGTCCATCGCCATCTTCTTGCCCAGCTCGACGCCCCACTGGTCGAAGGAGTCGATGCCCCAGATCGTGCCCTGGACGAACACCATGTGCTCGTACAGCGCGACGAGCTGGCCCAGCGTGGACGGCGTGAGTCTGGGGGCGAGGATCGTCGAGGTGGGCCGGTTGCCCGGCATCACCTTGTGCGGCACAACGCCCTCGGCCGTGCCCTCGGCGGCGATCTCCTCGGCCGTCTTGCCGAAGGCCAGGGCCGAGGTCTGCGCCAGCAGGTTCGCGGTGAGCAGGTCGTGCATGCCCTCGCGGTCCTCCTGCGGCTCGGCGAAGCCCAGGAAGTCGGCCGGGACCAGCCGGGTGCCCTGGTGCAGGAGCTGGTAGAAGGCGTGCTGCCCGTTGGTGCCCGGCTCGCCCCAGAAGATCTCCCCGGTGTCCACGGTCACCGGCGTGCCGTCGGCCCGCACCGACTTCCCGTTGGACTCCATGGTGAGCTGCTGCAGGTAGGCGGGAAAACGATGCAGACGCTGGCTGTACGGCAGGACCGCCCGGGTCTGGGCGTCGAAGAAGTCGGTGTACCAGACGCCGAGCAGCGCCATCAGCACCGGCATGTTCGCCTCGAACGGCGCGGTGCGGAAGTGCTCGTCGATGGTGTGGAACCCGGCGAGCATCTCGCCGAACCGCTCCGGCCCGACGGCGAGCATCAGCGACAGCCCGATCGCCCCGTCGTAGGAGTAGCGCCCGCCCACCCAGTCCCAGAAGCCGAACATGTTGTCGGTGTCGATGCCGAACTCGGCGACCTTGGCGGCGTTGGTGGAGACGGCGACGAAGTGCCGCGACACCGCCTCGTCGCCGAGCGCGCCGACCAGCCAGGAGCGGGCCACCTTGGCGTTGGTCAGCGTCTCCAGCGTGGTGAAGGTCTTGGAGCTGATCACGAACAGCGTGCGGGCCGGGTCGAGGCCGCGCAGGTTGCCGGTGATGTCGGCGGGGTCGATGTTGGAGACGAACCTGGCCTCGATCCCGGCGTCGGCGTAGTCGCGCAGCGCCTCGTAGGCCATGGCGGGCCCGAGGTCGGAGCCGCCGATGCCGATGTTGACCACGGTGGTGATGCGCTCGCCGGTGTGGCCCTTCCACTCCCCCGAGCGGACCCGGCGGGCGAAGTCGCCCATGCGGTCGAGCACCGCGTGCACGTCGCCCGTGACGTCCTGGCCGTCGACCTCGAGCGCGCTCCCGCGCGGCAGGCGCAGCGCGACGTGCAGGACGGCCCGGTCCTCGCTGACGTTGATGTGCTCGCCGCGGAACATGGCCTCGACGCGCTCGCGCAGGCCCGCCCGCTCGGCCAGCGCCACCAGCAGGCGCAGCGTCTCGTCGGTGGCCCGGTGCTTGGAGTAGTCGAGGTAGAGGTCGCCCGCGGTGAGGCTCATCCTGGTCGCGCGGCCGGGGTCCTCGGCGAACAGCTCGCGCAGATGCCTGCCGCCCAGCGCCTCGTGGTGCTTGGCCAGCGCGGCCCACTCCTGGCTCCGCGTCACGTCGCCGTCCACGTCTCCTCCTCGATCTCTGGAACTGATCACATCGTCCCGTAACGCCCTACCCAGGCGGGGCGATTCCGCGCACCTCTTCGGCCTGGGGCGGGGAATCACTCCCGTGCCAGGAAGAACTCGTGCTCGGACGCCAGCAGGGCCCGCTTCTCGGCGGCCTTGCCCGGGTACTCGAAGTGCCCCGCGGTGGTGACGAAGAGCTCCTTCGGCCCGGCCAGCGCGTTGTACACGGCGAACTGGCCGGGCGGCTGGACCGCCGGGTCGAACAGGGCGGCGCCGACGTGCACGGGGATCCGGGTGCGGGTCGAGGCGGTGGCCGCGTCGAAGTAGCGCAGCACCTCCACGACCTCGGGGTGCTCGGCGTGGTGGGTCCGCACCGCCTCGCCGCTGCCGACGCACGGCATCGTCAGGCGCAGCGGGTACTGCCCGAAGCTGGGCACCACCAGGGCGGCGACGCGGAAGCGGTCGTCCCAGGGCAGGGCGAGCGCGCCGATCCCGCCGCCGAAGCTGATGCCGCTGTAGCCGAGCCGCCCGGCGGCCTCCGGCACCAGGTGGAGCAGCGCGGTGGCGGCGCACCACACGTCGCCGGCGCAGCCGCCGTGGATGTACGTCTCGCGCGAGCCGATCCCCTGCAGCACATGGCCGGCGGCCGGGGCGGGCAGGTCGTCGCGCAGGCTGCGGGCGCCGATGCCGCGGGCGCACGGCCAGATGGCGGCGGTCCCGGGGAGCAGCGTCTCGGGCTCGGGGCGGTCGCGCCCGCTGTACCCGTGCACGGACACCAGGCCCCGCACCACATTCCCGTCCGCGGGCAGCGTCAGCCAGCCGCCGAGCCGGAACCCGCCGGTCGAGGTGAAGGTGACGCCGTGCGCCCGGAACCCGCCGGCCTCCCACTCCACCGGCCCCAGCTCGGCCGCCACGTCCACGGCCCGCGCCTCGGCGTGCCGCGCCCGCCAGAAGTCGTCGAAGCCGTCGGGCGCCTCGGGAGCCGGTACGGCGAGCAGCGCGTCGAGGTCGTAGCCGTAGGTCGGGTCGAAGGGGAAGTCGTGGACAAGGTCGTCGGTCGGCTGGGCCCGCACGTCACGCCTCCGTGATGGGTAGAAGATCGTCCCAGCCTATCGGCCCTGTTCCCGGCGCGGCGAAGGCGCGCAGGTCAGCGGGCCGGGACGCCGGACGTGGGACGTGGGATCGCCCATCTCGTGACCGGCGGTTCAGCTGGACGAGATCGTTCCGCCATACACACTCCTGCTACTCTATGTCATTAATTGATCGCTTTAAGTGACAGTGGGAGCTGTTGTGAAGGTTGCCTGCGTCGGCGGCGGGCCCGCCAGCCTGTACTTCTCGATCCTGATGAAGCGAGTGGACCCGTCCCACGACATCACCGTCTACGAGCGGAACCCGGCCACCTCGACGTACGGCTGGGGCGTGACCTTCGGGGCCGAACTGCTCAGCTATCTCCACGTCGCCGAGCCCGAATCCGCGCGCGCCATCAGCGAGAGCTCGGTCTCCTGGGACAACTGGGTCACGCGCATCCACGACCGCGCGACGGTGACGGAGCAGGCGGAGGAGGGCTTCGGCATCAGCCGCCACCGGCTGCTGGCCATCCTCGCCGACCGGGCCCGCGCCCTCGGCGTGCGCGTCGAGTTCCAGCGTGAGATCGCCGGCGAGGACGAGCTGGCCGACGCGGACCTGGTGGTGGCCGGTGACGGTGTCAACAGCGTGCTGCGCGAGCGCCACGCCGACCATTTCGGCGCCGAGGTCAGGGTCGAGCGGAACACCTACATCTGGCTCGGCACCACCAAGGTCTTCGACTCCTTCATCTTCGCCTTCGTGCAGACCGAGCACGGCTGGATCTGGTGTTACGGCTACAGGTTCAGCGAGGACCAGAGCACCTGCGTCATCGAGTGCGCTCCGGCGACCTGGAAGGGACTCGAGTTCGACCAGGCGAACGAGGCCGAGAGCCTGATCCTGCTGGAGAAGCTGTTCGCCGACATCCTGGACGGGCACCCGCTGATCGGCCGGCCGCAGGCCGACGGCAGCGCGCACTGGCTGAACTTCCGCACCCTGACCAACCGCCGGTGGTATCGCGGCAACCTCGTGCTGCTCGGGGACGCCGCGCACACGACGCACTTCTCCATCGGCGCGGGCACCACCCTCGCGCTGGAAGACGCCGCCTACCTGGTCGCCGCGCTGCACGGGGACACGCGACTCCGGCCCGGCCTCGCCGGCTACGAGCAGCAACGCAGATCCACGATTCGGCAGTTCCACAAAGCGGCCCGCTACAGCGCCCAGTGGTACGAGAACCTGCCGCGGTACATCGACCTTCCACCGATGGAGCTGGTCGCTTTGCAGTCCCGGCGGGAGTCCTCGCTGCTCCCGCACGTCCCGCCGCGGCTGTACTACCAGATGGGGCGGACCGTCGAGTCGCTGTGCGAATTCAAGCATCGGCTGGGCTCGAAGCTCGCACGAACCAGGCACGCCTACGGCGACGGCCTGAGCGGCGGCGTCGGGAGCTGATCACCCCTTCAGTCCGGTGTGCGCCAGGCCCTCGATGAACTGGCGCTGGGCCAGCACGAACACCACGAGCACCGGCAGGGCGGTCATCGAGGCGGCGGCGAGCTGCACGTTCCACATCGGCCCGCCGTAGGCGTCGACGAACTGGGTGAGCGCCTGCGGCAGGGTGAACCTGGCGGGGGTGGACAGGTAGACGATCGGTTCCAGGTACAGGTTCCAGCTGTGCAGGAAGGTGAAGATGGCGACCGCGCCGAGCGCCGGTCTGGCCAGCGGCAGCGCCACCCGGTAGAAGGTGCCGAAGCGGCCCAGGCCGTCGACGCGGGCCGCCTCCTCCAGTTCGCCGGGCAGGCTGACGAAGAACTGGCGCATGATGAACGTGGCCAGCACGCTCGGCGCGCCGAGGATCGGCACCACGATCAGCGGCCAGTGCGTGTCGGTGAGGCCGAGCCCGTGGAACATCTGGAACAGCGGCACGATCGTCACCTCGCTCGGGATCAGCAGGCCGAGCAGCACGACGACGAACAGCGCGTTCTGGCCGGGGAAGCGGATGCGGGCGAAGGCGTACCCGGCCATGGCGGCGACCGCCATCGTGCCCGCCGTCACCACCAGGGCGATGTACAGGCTGTTGAGGTACTGGCCCGCGAACGGCTGCAGCTCGAAGACCTTGGCGTAGGCGGAGAAGTCCCACGTGCCCGGCAGCAGGCTGGGCGGGAAGGCGAAGATCTCCCTGATCGGTTTGAGCGACGAGGTGACCATCCACCAGGTCGGGAAGACGAACGGCACACACAGCACCAGGAGCGTGCCGTACAGCAGGAGTTTGACCCTACGCCTCATGGAAGACCCACCTCCTGCGCATGCGCCACTGCACGATCGTGAGCACCGCGACGATGGCGAACAGCAGGACCGACAGGGTCGCGCCGTAGCCGAAATGATGGAACTGGAAGGCCTGCTGGTACAGGTAGTAGACGAGGACGGTGGTCGAGGTGCCTGGGCCGCCCTGGGTGAGGACGGCGATCTGGGCGAACACCTGCAGGGAGCCGACGACCGTGATGATCGAGGTGAGCAGGACGGTCGGGCTGATCAGCGGGAGGGTGATCCGGGCGAAGCGCCGCCACGCGCCCGCCCCGTCGAGCTGGGCGGCCTCGTAGAGCTGCGCCGGCACGCCCTGCAGGGCGGCGAGGAACAGCACCATGTTCAGGCCGACGTTCTTCAGCACCTGGACGATGATCACCGACAGCATGGCGGTGCCCTCGCCGCGCAGCCAGTTCGGCCCGGTGACGCCCGCGACCTCCAGCAGCCCGTTGAGGCCGCCGTCGGCCTGGAGCAGGAACTGCCAGACGATCGTCCAGGCGACCAGCGACACCACGACGGGCGAGAAGAACAGCGTCCGGAAGAACGTGGTGCCGCGCAGCCGCTGGTTGAGCAGGACGGCCAGGAGCAGCGCCAGGCCGAGGTTGAGCACGACCAGGCCCAGGGAGAACAGGCCAGTCGCGGCGAGCGCCTCGCGCACTCCGGGGTCGGCCAGCAGCTTGGCGTAGTTGTCGCCGCCGGTGAACTCGAACGTCCCGGCCAGCACGTTCCACTCGTGCAGGCTGTACCAGCCGACCAGGGCGAGCGGCAGCAGCACGAACAGCGCGCTGCCGAGCAGTTGCGGCGCCACGAGCAGGTAGCCGACCAGGTTGTCGCGGCGCCGTACGGTCCAGAAGGCCGCGTGCCCCACCTCAGGCCCCGAGCATGGGCTGGATCTTCGCGCAGACCCCGTCGAGGACGGCCTTGACGTCGGCGCCGGGCAGCCACAGCGGGTCGAGCGCGGCCCTGACCGTCTGCGACAGCTCCGCCTGGCCGGTGTGGCTGGGCTTGACCACGCCGCTCTCGATGCCGCCGATCACGACCTCGCTCAGTTGCTCGGGCTTGAGCAGCGGGTTGCTCTTGGCCAGCGTCTCCACGTTGAGCTGGGAGGCCCTGGGCGGCGGGAAGTAGGCGGCCAGCTTGGCGGAGTTGGCCGGGTTGCTGAAGAAGGCCAGGAAGTCGGTGGCGGCGTCCTTGTTCGGCGACTTGGCGAACACGCCGATCCCGGCCTGGCCGATCACCGAGTACTCGCCCTTGGGGCCGGTGGGCAGCGGCACCAGGTCCCAGCCGAACGTCGCGTCCTTCAGCAGCGAGGCCCGGGAGATCTGGGTGATCGTCATCGCCGCCTCTCCGGCGAAGAAGTCGGCGGTGGTGCCGGGGCCCGGCAGCGCCTTGTCGGTGAAGACGGCCTTGTGCAGGAACGTCATCGCCTCGACCATCTCGGGCTGGTTGAAGCCGCAGGTCCTGCCGTCCTCGCTCCACGCCTGGGCGCCCCAGCCGCGCCACAGCGAGGCGAGGTTGTCCCAGTTCTTGTAGTCGAAGTCGCGCACGACCAGCCCGGCCTTGCCCTCCTTCGCCGCGACGGCCGCGGCGCTCGCCACCGCCTGCTCCCAGGTCCAGCCCTTCGCGGGCGGCTTCTGCCCGGCCTTCTTCAGCAGATCGGTGTTGACGAACACGGCGAACGGCGAGGTGGAGAACGGGTAGGCGTAGAGCTTGCCGTCGCGCTGCCACAGCTTGGTCGACGACGGGGTGAGGTCGCCGGCCTCGGTCAGCTTCCCGTCCAGCGGCGCCAGCGCGCCGGAGGAGACGAAGTCGGGGGCCGCGCTCTCCAGGATCCAGGCCAGGTCGGGCGCGTTGCCGCCGGCGATCTGGGTGGTGAGCGTGGTGGTGTAGCTCTCGAACGGCAGCGGGTCGAAGGTGATCGGCCCGGCCTCCGGGTGCGCCCTGGTGTACTCGGCGGCGATGTCGCCGAACAGCTTGAGATGGGCCTCGTTCGAGGTCCAGATGGTCATCCGCAGGCCTTTGGCGGCGGCGGGAGCGGGCTGCGCCGAGCCGCCGCACGCGGTGGTGGCCAGCAGCCCCGCCAGCGCGAGGCCGGTCAGGCTCTTCTTGATCATCTGTTCTCCTTGGGGGGTCGGTCAGTAACCTGCCACCTGGGGCCAGCGCAGCTCGACGCCCTCGCGGGTGAGCCGTCGCTGGAAGTCCTCCAGCAGGGCGGCGCTTCGCCGTACGGCGTGCGGGGTGGTGGCCTGGTCCAGGCAGAAGGCCGCCAGGGCGCCCGCGGCCTCGCCGACGTTCCATTCGACGGGGTGCAGCCGGTAGGCGCCGTTGGTGATGTGGGTGGTGCCGATGTTCTTGGAGGCGGGCAGCAGGTTGACGACGCGCTGCGGCAGGAGCGCGCCGAGCGGGATCTCGAACGGCGAGCAGCCCACGTCGATGTAGGTGTCGCCGCCGGTCGAGGGGTGCAGGTCGATGCGGTACATGCCGACGCCGACCGAGTCGGCGTAGGAGACCGCGCCCTTGTCGCCGCGCACGGCCAGCGAGAGGTCCTGCTCGGCGACGGTGTAGAGGGCGCGGATGCGGCGCGACTCCCTGATGTAGGGCGCCTGGGCCAGGCCGTCGGCGCTGCCGGTGACGTCGCCGCGCAGCCGCAGTCCCGGGAAGCCGGTGCCGCCGTCGGTACGGGGGGCCTCGGTCTGCAGCCAGTACAGCACCGACCGCGACAGTTCCCGCGCCGCCTGGACGTGCTGGGCGGCGTCGGGCACGTCGATGACCGGGCCGTCCAGGTAGTCGATCATCGGCCAGTTCACCAGCGTGATGTCGCTGGGGTACGCGCCGTCGGTGAAGTTGCGCCTGGCGGCGATCCTGCGGAAGGTCCACAGGTTGGCGTCGCCAGGGTTGACCCGCTGGTCGGCGTCCACCAGCAGGGGGTCGTCGTCGGGGTTGGGGGTGAAGGACCGCTCGACGAGCTCCAGGGTCCTGGGGTGCGGGGAGCGCCAGGACAGCAGCCTGTCGCCCCAGAACGGGGGCTGGTAGTCGCGCCAGTAGTCGTAGGCGGCGGGCCGGTCGATGGTGTGGTCGCCGTCGACGTGGTCCATCGCGAAGCACACCGACACGGCCTGCATGTTCAGCGGCTGCGCCGCGGCGGGCGCGCTCGGCTCCCCGGTGTCGCCCTGCGCCTCGAACCCGGTGACGTACTCGGTCCCGGTCAGCGGCAGCAGCTCACCGGTCTCGGTGGCGTCCAGGACGTACGGCGCGCACACCGTGACCCGCTCGCCGCCGTCGTCGCGGTGGGCCAGGTGGACCGCGCTCACCCGGTCGCCGTCGACCTCCGCGCCCACCGGCCGGTACGGCTGCAGCACCCGCAGCCGGCCCGCCCCCCGGTAGGGCGCCAGCATCGACTCGATCACCGCCACCGCCACCCTCGGCTCGTGGCACAGGCGGCTGACGTGACCGGCGCCCGGGTTCAGCTCCCGCCAGGCCCGCGACCGCTCGGTCAGCGGGTAGTACGCCCGGTAGTAGTCGCGGATCCCGTCGCGTAGCGCCCGGTAGCTCGCCGTGACGCCGAACCGCTCGACCCACGAGTGCTCGTCCGGCGGCACGGCCTGGCTGGTGAGCTGCCCGCCCAGCCAGTCGTACTCCTCGGTCATGATCACCGAGCGCCCGGCCCGGAGCAGCGCGAGGGCCGCGGCGACGCCGCCCAGCCCGCCGCCCACGACCACGGCGTCCGCCGATAGTTCCACCACTGGGGGTTACCTCCTGTTGTTCGGTGCGAGGGTCGAGCCGTCGATCAGCTCGCAGTCGAGAAGTTCCTGCGGGGTCCCGCCGTTCTCGAGCAGCTCGGTGAGCAGCTCGACGGCCCTGCGCCCCATCTCCTGCCGGGGCATCCGGAATCCGGTGAAGTCGATGTCCACGTGCACCGGCCTGGTCGGCGCGCCGAGCGCGACGATGGACAGCTCGCCCGGGACGTCGAGGCCCCGGGCTCGGGCCGCGTGCACGATGGCCACCGCGTCGGCCGCGTCCTCGGCCAGCGCCACGGTCACCCCCGCCGCCGCCAGCGCGTCGAGCACCTGTTCCGCCGTCCGCCCCGCTGCCCGCAGGTGCATCGCCAGGGCGTCGCCCGCGGTCGCCGGCGAAGGCTCGTCGGGCCGTACCACGAGGTCGGTGCCGAGCCTGTGGGCGGTGGCTTCGGTGAAGCCGCGGATGCGGTCCACGGTGGACTCGGCGCCCTCGCCCGCGCCCACGTAGGCGAGGCGGCGGTGGCCGAGGGCGATGGCGCGTTCGGTCAGGGCCCGGGTCGCGTCGGCGTAGGCCGCGCCCACGTACGGGACGGGGGCGCCGGCGTCGTCGCGGCGGCCGACCGACACGAACGGGATGCCCTCGGCCAGCAGCCGGGCCAGGTCGTCGCGGTCGAGGGTACGGCCGAGCAGCAGGCAGCCGTCCGCCAGGCGCACCCGGCTGTCCTCGCTGAAGATCCGCCGCCGCCCGCCCGCCGCGCCCGCGCTGGTGAACAGCAGCAGGTCGCACCCGGCCTCCTGGGCCCGCTCCTCGATCCCGATGAGGAACGGGTGGTAGAAGTCGGCGCTCACGGTCGGGAAGACCGCCTCGTAGGTGAACACGCCCAGGATGCGGTTGCGCCGGTCGGCCAGCCGCCGCGCGACGGGGTCGGCCGCGTAGCCGGTCTCCCTGATCACCCTGAGCACCCGCTCACGGGTCTCGGGGGCGATGCGCACCTCCGCGTCGCTGCGGTTGTTGAGCACCAGCGACACGGTGGTCTGGCTGACTCCGGCCATCCGGGCGATGTCCTGCTGGGTGAGGCGGCGGGTCACGGTGTGTAGCGTCCCCTCTGTGCTAATGCGCATTAGCGCGTTGGACCGGCATCCTGCACGAGTGACGGCCACGCCGTCAACCCCTCGCTGATCGGCGTTGCTAATTCGCATTAGCGTCTTGACGAGCGATACCGGAGTGGCCGAGCCTGAGCGATCAGTGACATCACCCACCGTGAAGGAGCAGACGTGGGGATCACCCGACGCGGCCTGGCCCGCGGCACCCTCCTGGGCCTGGCGGCGAGCGCCCTGCCCACCCCGGCCGAGGCCACCGTCGCCGAGGAGTCCTTCCTGACCCGTCCCCTCAGCACCTTCGACCAGCGGCGGTACTTCACCTATCCCACCCACAACGGCTTCAGCCGCGAAGGCGCCCGCCTGGTGCTCGGCCAGCTCGAAGCGGGCACCACGAGCCTGTGGGAGCTGGACCCGCGTACGAACCGGGACCGCTTCCTCGCCCGCTTCAGCACGCCCCCGTCCGACCGCAACCCGTTCGTCTGGTGGAACGTGCACGGAGGCCGGCTGGTGACGTGCGCGGAGAACGCCGTCTGGCTGATCGACCTGACGGCCGCGCGACCCGAGCCGGTCCGGCTGTACACGCCCCCGGCGGGCCGCGCGCTCAGCGTCGTGGTGAACCTGCACCCCGGCGGCGACCGGGTGCTGTGCAGCCACTACCCGGCCCCCATCACCACGGGCCCCACCACCGCCGTGGAGATCGACCTGGACGGCGGCGGCTCCAGGGACGTCTTCGAGGGCGGCGTGTTCGCCACCCACTTCCAGTACAGCGCCAGGGATCCCGCCTGGATCGGCTACTCCCTCGGCGGCGGCGTCCGCGCCTGGGCGACGCACCCCGTGCACGCCCCGCGGGGCGAACTGATCTGGGACCAGGCCGCCGCCGGGGTGCCGCTGGGCACGCACGAGGTGTGGAAGTCCCGCGCCGAGACGGGCTGCCTGATCGTCGGCGTCGGCGGCCCCGCCGCCGGACTCTGGATGGCCTACCCGGACGACCGCCCGGACCGGCTGCTGCAGCGCGGCCCCGAAGGCGCGAACGGCGCCTACAACCACTGTGACATCTCCGCGGACGGGCGCTGGGCGGTGGTCGACACCAACGGCCGCCAGGGGTCCGCGGCGGGCTCGACCGGCGCGGTCGCGCTCGTCGACCTGTCGGGCGAGCACCCGCCGCGCACCCTCGGCCTGGCGGGCTGGGGCGCGGCGCACCCGGGCCACCCGCACCCGTCCTTCTCCCCCGACGGCCGCCGCGTGGCCTACACCGACACCGAGGCGGCGACGGGCCGTACCCGGGTGATGCTGGCCGAGCCGCGCGGGTCGTGGACTGCGGCGGAGCCCGCCTGGCAGGCAGAGGCGGAGAGCCTGCCGGTGACCGTGACCGGAGGCACCAGCGAGGTGTTCGCGGACCCGCAGTGCGGCGGCGGGCACGGCCGCCTGTTCAGGCCGGGCGTGCCGGGAGGGTCGATCGCCTTCGAGGTCCCGGCCCCCGCGCCCGGCCGCCGGAGGCTGCGGCTGCGGCTGAAGCGCCACTACGCCCGGGGCGTCTACCAGCTCTCCGTGAACGGCGCCGCGGTCGGCGCCCCCATCGACCTCTACTCCCCCGTCGCCGCCTACGCCGAACTGGAGTTCCCCCGCGTCCTCCTGCGGCCGGGCGCGAACGAGGTCCGCCTGACGCACGTCGGCCGCCACCCCGACGCCACCGGCACGCCGGGTGACTGCGCCGTCGACCGCATCGGCCTGCGATGATCGACATCCTCTAGAATCGACCGGTATGAGCCGTGGCGTACTGCTGCTGACGTTCGATGACTTCTTCGTCCCCGAGTGGAGCGCGGCGCGCGAGATCCTGCGCCGTCACGGCTCGCGGGTGACGTTCTTCCTCAGCGAGCTCGACCGGGTCGCGGACTGGGCGCCGCTGCGGGAGCTGGCGGAGGACGGGCACACGGTCGGCGCGCACGGCTGGCGGCACCTGCACGCCCCCGACCGGATCGCCGCCGTCGGCGGCCCCGCCTACCTGCGCGAGGAGATCGGCCCGTGTGTGGCGGGGCTGCGCGCCGAAGGGTTCGCGCCCCGCAGCTTCGCCTACCCGGTCAGCGCCAGGGACGAGGGCAGCGACGAGGTCCTGTGCTCGGTGTTCGCCCGGCTCAGGGGCGGGCTGAGCGTGCCGTACGACACGGAGATCGCCGCCGTGGAGGAGTTCTTCGTGCCGGTGGACGCGCTCGCGGAGCGGCGGGTGCTGATCGGCGCGGGCGCCGACACCGGCAAGCTGTTCCAGCCGCGCGGGCTGGGCGACGCCTCGCTGCTCGGCGGCCTGCGCAGGGCCGCCGAGCGCGACGAGTGCCTCACCCTGTACGCGCACGCGATCGCGGGCACGCACGAGGCGAACCACATCTCACCCGAGCGGGTGGGGTGGCTACTGGATCAGGCCGCCGAGCTGGGGCTGCGCACCCTCGGCTTCGACGACCTGCCCGTTCACGCCCCGGCCACCAGCTTGACCAGCTCGACGCTGGAGTAGGCGGGCACCCCGTCGCGGGTGACGACCGCCCGTACGGTCACCCACCCGGTCCGGCCGCCGCCCCAGGTCACCAGCCGCCCGCCGCGCACCCCGGCCAGCGACCGGTCACTGACCTCGTAGGTCACCCGCGCGCCGGTCAGGTCGGCGGGGACGCCGTCCCAGCCCGTGATGGCCAGGTCCGCGTTCTGCGGGCCGGTCGCGGGCAGCTCGGCCGCCGAGACGGTCAGCTTGAGGTCGGACTTGATCACATTGGACCGGTATCCGGCCAGGTCGGCCGGGTACCAGGCGATCTCGGGGACGAACCGGCCGCGCTCCCAGCGGGAGAGGTAGCCGGGCGCGTGGTGCTGGTCGGCGGTCAGCGCGTACAGCGGCCTGCCCTGGTACACGGCGACGAAGCCGTGCGGCGCGACCGGGACGGGCGCGAGGCCGCCGGGCAGGTCCAGCGTCCTCGGCTGCAGGTCGTGGCTGGCGACGATCTCCAGGCCGCCGTCGAAGGTGGTGTGCGAGACCTTCAGGTCCTCGGTGGTGTAGCGGAAGCCGGTCATGGCCCGGCCGAAGCACCTGCTCGCCACCTCGCGCTGCACGATGGACAGCGCCTTGATCGCCTCAAACCCCCGGCCCATCCGGAAGTCCCCCTCCATGGCCTGCGCCTGGTAGTGCATGTTCAGGCCGAAGGCGAGCGCCCAGCTCAGGTTCTCGGTGGTGTCGATCGACCGGTCCAGGTTGTGCGGGTAGAAGGCGACACGGTCGTGCATGACCGCGGTGCCGAGCGGCCACTGCTGGACGGTGACCCCGTTGCGGTTCGGGTTGTCGTAGGTGCCCGCCCGGTCCCGCTGCATGGTGTTGAGGTAGAAGCCCAGGCTGGAGCTGAGGTGGCGGAACAGCCGGTCGCCGCCGACGCCCTCGGTGCCGATCGGCACGATCGCGCCGGACTTGCCGGTCAGCTCCACCAGCCCCTGGCAGTAGGCGTGCGGCGGTCCGGCGAAGTCGGCGGAGTGGTCGTACTCCCTGCGGGCGATCTCGTCCTGGAACATCATGTCCATGCCGTACAGGTCGCGGAAGGCGCGCAGTTGGTCGGTGATGAACTTCTGGTGGTTCGGCCGCCACACGCCGACGAGGTAGCCGAGGTTGCCGGTGTGCGTCTTCGTGACGAGCCGCCCGCGCCCGTCGCGGATGCCGATCGCCTCGATGCCGCCGAGCGCGGCCACCCCCTTGGTGCCGTCATGGAACCAGGTGGGGTTGGTGTAGGCGCTGGCCAGGAAGCCGCGCGCGTGGATCAGGTCGATGAGCTGCTTGAACCGCGCCGCGCCGCCCAGGTAGTCGAAGGTCAGGAAGTCGGGGTAGTTGTGGTCGTGCCGCCCGTCGGCGTAGTAGCTGGCCAGCTCCACGCTGTACGGCCCGCCGGGCACCGCCTTCAGGTACTCCGAGGCCACCTCCGGCCTGCCGGTCGCCCAGGTGCCGCCGACGGGCTCCCACATGTCCATCTTCAGGTGCAGCGACTTGGCCAGCCTGGCGTGCAGGGCGGGTGAGAGCTTGGCCGCGAGGCTCGGCCAGGTGCCGACGCCGTTGTCGTCGCGGTAGCGGGCGAACAGGTCGAACGCGGTCGTGCCGTGGACGACCCTGACCGGCGGCAGCGCGCCGGTCTCGCCCGGCTCGATCCAGGTGTCGACGCGGTGCGTGAACCCGGTCAGGTCCTCCTCACGGGAGCGGGCGCCGACGACGCCGAACATGGTCGGCTGGTACGGCGTGACCTCCTTGGGCTGCACGGAGTACACGCCGAGCGCGGAGCCCGGCTCCTCGAACAGGATGAGGTCGTGGGTGGCGGTCGGCATGCCGTAGTTGGCGAAGAAGCCGTTCTTCAGCACGTTCCTGGTGTGCGCCATGCCGCCCCATTTGGGGGTGATGCCGAGGATGCCGTCGGCCAGCGTCCGGTAGGCGGCCTCGGGGTAGGTCACCCTGCTGATCGGCCTGGTCCACCGGTTCTGGACGGCGACGGGGGTCAGCTCCAGGTGGCCGGGCGCCAGCCGTACCCGCGTGGTGGAGTGGACGAAGCCGGGGACGTCGTGGGTGAGGGTGGCCTCGTCGGGGGCGGTCCGGGTGACGGCGACGGTGGCGTCGGAGGCGTAGACGCTGGTGCCGTTGTCCCAGCTGACCGCCCACGGCAGGACGCCGGGCGCCTGGACGCGGCCGGCGCCGCTCCAGTCCATCAGGCGTCCGTGCTGGTCGATGAGCACTCGCTCGGCGCCGGAGACCAGCTCGACCGCGCCTTCGCGGCTCCAGCCGGCGACGGGGCCGCCGTCGCCGGTCAGTTCGATGCTCTCCAGGTCGAAGTCGAACGGGTCGGGCGAGGTCTTGTCGTCGGGGAAGAACACCACGACGAGCTTACGCAACGGGTAGGTGAGCTTCTGGTCGACCTTGGCGCTCCAGGCCATCAGCGAGAGGCGCTGCGGCTCGAAGGTGAGGCGGGTGCGGCCGTCCCAGTTGACGGGGTCGACGCGGGTGGCGAGCGTGCCCCACTCCTCGCCGTCCTTGTCGAACAGCTTCAGCCAGAGGTTGCCCTTCTTGGGCGTCACCGGGGTGAGCCAGAGGTTGACGCGCTCCAGGTGCTGGGCGTAGGGGAAGACGACGGAGAACTCGCTGTACTGGCCACGCATGGACACCCGTCCGGCGTCCGACATCGTGGTGTTGTGCAGGGAGGCGGGCGCGAGCAGGTGCTCGGTGCCGTCGGCGACCAGCTTGACGGTGGCGGCGGCGCCGAAGGCGGGCTGGGCCAGCGCGATCGTGGTGGCCGCGGCCGTGGTGGTGGCGAGGAAGGATCGGCGGGAGACCTGGGTCATGGGGGGTGACTCCTCGGGTGTGGGGTGTTTACCGCCCGGTGACGGGCTGTCCGGTGAGGGGTATGCAGGGCGCTGCCGGGTGGCGCGCTGTAGACGCGTTTGCCGTACCTCGCCGTCGCGTCGCGGTGTGATCGTCGCCACGGGCCGCTCGTCGAGCCCGCCGTCCTGCCAGCGCACGCTGACCAGGCCGGTGGCCCCGACCCCGGGCTCGTGGCGGGCCAGCCCGAGCCGGTCTCCGTGGAAGCCGTTGGCGTGCGGGTAGGTCAGGTGCGCGCCCATGGCGACGATCCGCATGACCGGCTGTCCTCTCAGTTCCCGACGAGCTGGGCGGAGCGGAACAGCGCGGGGTTCTTGGGCGCGCCGCCCACCCCGCCGCCCCACTCCAGATAGCCGTCACGCGCGTCGCCGTTGGTACCCGCGTCGGCGTCGTTGACCAGGAACGACAGCCCGATCACATCGGCCGGGGCCTTCTCGAAGCCCAGCGACGCCCACGGTACGGCGAGCCGATACGTCGTGGTCTTCGCCGTTTCGTCCCGCACCGCGCTCACCTCCGCGCCCGGGGTGGGCCCTGCCTGCTGGCCGGGGGGCGGCGTCCAGGTGTGGGCCACGGGGCCGCCGGGCAGCAGCGCCGCGCCGACTTCGACCCTGGTCCCGGTGAGCTCGCTGGGGAAGGCCGAGTAGATGTCGAACTGGAGCGAGTCGACCTGCCAGGCCAGCGCCGCGGCGCGGTCCGCGTTGTGCGTGTCATCCTTGATCACGGCATCGAGCACCAGCCCCTGATCCGTATGCGTGAACCGGATATTTCCGGAAATATCCGCCGGGCCGGTGCTGGTGCCGCCGCGCAGGCCCACCCAGCGGCCGAGGGTGTTCAGGTCGATCGGGTCGAGCGTGGTGGCGCCCGCCTTCTCGATCGGGCTGAAGCTGAGCTGCCCGCTGTCGGCGCCGCTGCCCGAGGCGGCCGTGAGCGTCGCCGAGTAGCCGTAGGAGACGAACGGCTTGGCGCCCTGGATCGGCACGCTCACCGTGGCCGTCCCCAGCGGCGGCGCCTCCGCCAGGTCGCCGGCCACGCCCTGCCAGGAGCCGAGCCGCCAGGTCAGCGAGGTGGGCTTGAGCGCCGTCTTCGCGCTGTTGTTGGTGTAGGTCAGCTTCAGGCTGTCACCGATCACCGGCCGCGCCTTCACCGTGAACGGCCTGACCACGTCGGTCCCGCCGCGCAGCCGCGCCACGCTGTCCCGGCCGCTGGAGACGGTCGCGGTCACGTCCCGCCTGCCGGTGACGGCCGTGGCGGGCAGGTCGAGCGTCACCGAGGTGCGCTTGCCGCGCTCGGTGGCCAGCGTCGCCTTGACGCCGCCGACCTCGACCTTGAGCTCGCCCGGCAGCTTCGCGCCGCCGGTCCGGTCGGCGGTGACGGTGACGGGCAGGGTCTCGCCGGTGACCGCGCGCTCGGGCAGCGTGGCGGCCAGCGGGGAGTCCTTGACGCCGATCGACCTGGTGGACCCGGACAGGAAGACCGGGCTGGCGTCGAGGTCGAGCAGGATGGCGCCGGCCTTCGGCCGCAGGGTGGAGACCGCGCCGAACTGGTCGGTGAGGGTGAGCGTCCGGTTGGTGCGGATCTCCACGGTGCGCGGCGCGGTCGACCACATCACCCGGCGGTCGCCGGTCATCGGGTAGCCGTAGACGGCGGCGTCGCCCAGGTCCAGCCTGGCGCCGAGGCTGCGGCCCGCGAGCTGGCGGATCAGCACGGCGTTGGAGATCGCGGCGGGCTTCGGCGCGGGCGCGGCCACGCCCGATCCGGCGCGCCTGAACAGGCCGAACCTGTGCTCCCGCTCGCCCGCGTTCTCCCCGTCGTCGAGCAGGTCGTACCAGTAGTACCGGTCCGCGCCCGCCGCCTTGGCCAGGGTCTGCGCCCTGATCAGGTAGTCGGCCTGCTGGGCCTCCGTGGACCCGGCGGTGTGCGTGGGCCAGCCGTTCTCGCTGACCCAGATCGGCATGTTCTTGCGCTGCTTGACCTTCTGCACGAGCTGCGGGAACTCGGTGGTCAGCACCGTCTTCTCCGGCGGCGTGCCGGGACCCTCGCTGGCGTAGCCGTAGAAGTTCACGCTGAAGGTGTCGAGGTGGTCCAGGCCGCCCTGGGCGAAGAAGTCGTCGTGCCAGGCGAGCTGGGTGCCCGCGGAGGTCGGGCCGACGATGTTGGCGGCCGGGTTGGCCTGCTTGATCACCGGGCGGGCGGCCTTGACCATGTCGAGGTAGCACTTGGCGGTGATGCCGCAGGCGCCGTCGTTGAAGCCGGTGGAGTTGTACTCGTTGTAGATGGAGACGTCCTTCGCCAGCGGCGCGTAGTTCGCCGACACCGCGGCGCCGAACTTGGCGAACGCGCCGAGACCCGCGACGGTGCTCGGCGTCTTGCCGCCGTCGTAGAGCGGGTTGCGGTAGCCGAGGATCGGCATCGTGGCGATGCCGTACTCGGCCGCCTTGCGCAGGCCCGCGTCCAGCGCGTAGGTGAAGTTGTAGACGCCCGGCTGCTTCTCGATCGCGCTCCAGTTGGCGTCGGATCGGACGTTGCTCCAGCCGATCCGGGAGGCGGTCTCCAGCAGCCGCTCCTCGTAGCCCTGCTGCCAGCCGTAGTGCACGGCGACGGCGAAGTAGGGATCCTTGGCGGCCAGCGCGGTGACGACGCCGAACGAGGTGGTCCTGGTCACCGGGACGCCGAGGTCGGTCTTGGCGGTCAGCGTGTAGTAGCCGGGGCCGAGGTCGGAGATGTCCAGCGCGGCGGTGCCGTCGGCGACGGGCAGCGTGCCCTGGCGCAGCGGGACGCCGTCCGGGTCGCCGATCGTCCAGTCGATCCGGTCGTCGGCGGCGGCGAAGGTGATCGCGTTCCGCCCCTGGGTGAAGACCAGGGACGGCGAGGTGACGGTGAGCTGCGAGGGGTTGGTGAAGTGGACGTCGATCCTGGAGAAGCAGACGCCCGGCATGCTCGCGGCGTCGGCCTTGACGTTCAGCCGGAAGTCGGCGCCGTTGGCGCGGTTCTTGAAGTTGACGTTCGGCAGCTCGAACTGGTGGGTCTTCCACGTACCCGAGCCGGTCAGCGCCAGGTTCGCGCTGCCGGTGAACGCGCCGGTGGTGGAGTCGTAGTGGACGTCCACTCCGGTCGGGCCCGCGTCGAAGTAGCTGACGACGACATAGGCCGTGGTCGCGCCCGCCGGGATCGCGGAGTCGGCCACGTCCACGTAGACGTACCTGTTGTACGGCGTGCCCGAGGTCTGCCAGCAGGACACGCCCGCGCGCTCGCTCACCGCGGCGGCCGGGTTCTTGTCGGCGTCACCGGGCCAGGCCCGGTCGACTCCGGTGTAGACGGGGTTCGCGCCGAGCACCGCCGAGGCGGCGGCCGGGGCGGCGTGCGCGGGTGGCACGGCCAGCACTCCCGCCGCGAGCGCTGCCGCGGCGATCCACCGTAAAGTGGTTCTCATACGAGCTGGGTCCTTTCCTTCTCGTTGGGCGCCGCCCGCCCCTCTTCGCCGTCGTGGCGGGCGGCGCTGTCCGTCTCCGCTCACCGGCGGTGCTCAGTGCCGGTGGTGGTTGTCCGGTTGGTGTGGATCTCCCGGGTGTTCCAGGCCGGGGACGAGTGTGAGGCGCGCGGCGCGCCCCGCGTCCAGCCAGTGCGCGAAGGCCCGCCGCCGGGCGGCTTCGCGAATCTGGCCGCGCAGTTCCTCCAGCGGTACGGCGGGCCGGTAGCGCCGCAGGGACGCCACCTCCTCCTCGGGTGGCTCGACGGCTTGGGTGACGGCGGAGTAGACGGCGCGGACGGCGGCGCTGCCCGCGTAGGCGGCGGCGTAGATCGATCCGAGCTCGACGGCGGCCCGCTGGTCCAGGCCGGGCCCTTCGCCCGGGGATTCGGGCAGTCCTCTGGCCCGCGCCTCGGCTTCGCAGAGCTGTTCGGTGAGGACCACCTGGGCGACCCAGCGGGCGAGCTGGCGGTCCTCGGAGCTGCCGATCACCGGGAGCGCGGCCGAGCGCGGCCCCCGGCGCAGCGCGTCGATGCGGTCGTCGACGAGCGCGCGGGGCACGGCCCGCCCGTCGACGTACCCCGCCACCTCCGGGTGCGAGTGGCTCACGGCTTCACCTCCAGGCGTACGGCGGAGCCGTACTGCGCCCGGCCGAACCACATGACCTTCGGCAGCGCCCACGCGTGCCCCGGGTCGGCGTCCGGCGGGATCGTCACGGGGAAGGCCAGCTCGGCCCGCTCCCCCGGGCCGACCGTGAACCCGAGCACCGCCTCCGGCAGCCAGTCCCACGTGCCCCACGGGGAGACGAGCTGCGCCTCGCCCCTGATCTCGTCGCGGGTGTCGTTGCCGAGCAGCAGGGTGACCACGCCGCTCTCGCCCGCCCGCAGCACGATCTCGTCGTCGGCCACGGCCAGGCCGAGCCCGGTCGGCCTGCCTTCGGAGGCCGGAGTGCCCTTGAACACCTCGGGCGCCGCCTCCGCCAGCCCGGCCTCGGGCCGCGCGGTGGGCGCGTCCGGCTCGCCCACCGCGACGGTGACGACGTCCTCGTAGTCCTGCCCGCCGTGCCCGGCGCGCGCGGCGACGAAGTACAGCCCCTGCCCGGCCCCGGCGGCGGGCGTGACGGTGACCGGCACCTCCAGGGGCCGGTCCCGCTCGACCGTGTACGGCACCCGCGCGGGCTCCACCGCCCACCCGCCGGGAACGGCCATCTCCACGACGCCCGCCACCTGGGCGGAGAGCTGCGTGGCGACGACGACCCGGACCTCGACGGGTTCCCCGTCCGTCCTGAGCAGGCCGGGCGAGGAGGTGACGCTGACCGGCAGGTACCCCATGGGGGCGGGCCCCCTGTTGTGCAGCCAGTAGCGGGAGAACACCGGCTGCGCCACCTCCGCCACCGGCCCCAGCACCACCCCGCCCGCGTCCTCGTCCGTCTCCGGGGTGAGGACGACCGTGGCCACCTCCGCGCCGCCGAGCACGAACTCGGGGAAGTCCTTCACCGGCTCTCCCGCCCGTTCGAGCAGGTCGGCGGCGTGCGCCTCGCGCACCCGCAGGCTGCCCGACACGCGGGCCTCGGCCCCGAGGCCGGTGGCCTCGACGACCCGCAGCGTGACCTGCCCCGCGCCCCCGTCCTCCGGCAGGTGGCCGTGGGCGATGGGGTTGCCGGTCGGCTTGAGCGTCGAGATCAGCACGTCGCGCTGCGGTTCGAGGCGCAGGAGCGAGTGCCGGGCGGGCAGGTCCCCGCCGTGCCCCGCCCCGGCGCGGGCGTACAGCGGATGGTTGAACTCCTGCCCCTGGGCGGGCAGGCGCGACGACCGCCAGTCCCCCTTCCCCGACACCAGCGCGTAGCGGAACTCGTGGGTCCAGTGCTGCAACTGGAAGGAGGTCCCGTCCGGCGCGGTACGGCGCGGCGGGTCGATCCAGACGCCCGACGGCCAGCCGGTGCACGAGCGCATGAGCGACAGGTGCAGCGCGCCCGTCGCGTCGACCGCGAAGCCGGGCAGGCCGTAGGTGAGCAGCGCGGCCGTGTGGTCGGTGAGCCGCTCGGAGGCGGGCAGGTCGCCGGGGCAGGCGGCGTGGATCACACCGGTCGCGGCCTCGGCGGCCACCTCGGCGACCGCCTCCCTGGAGATGACCAGGGCGGGCAGCGCGCCGGGGTCGCGCAGGTCGGCGTTCGGCCGCCACACCTCGGCGAGGGGCCGCTCGGCGGGCACCCACACCCTGCCGTGCGCGCTCAGCGCCTCGGTGTACTCCGCTCCCACGCGGTTCAGCAGGTCGGCGGCCACCTCGTTGTCGCCGGGGCCGCCGATGACGACGCGGAAGTCGGGCAGGTTGGAGTCGACCTCCAGCCAGCCGTACCTGGACCAGTCGGCGCTGGAGGTGGTGGCGGTGACGCCCGCCCTGGCCAGCCCGACGACCAGGTCGCGCGCGAGGTCGGCGGCCTCGGCCAGGTCCGGCACGACCACCTCGGCCACCCCGAGCGCCCGCTCCGCCACAGCACCGCCGGCCGTCGGGTGGAGGCGGACGCGGGCGGTGGCGGACAGGCCGAACCAGGTGTTGGCGGGGTTGTCCAGCGTCCACGGGGCGTCGGCGCTGTCCACGTCGGGGAGGGCGAAGCCGCGGCCGACCACCGCGCCCGCGACCTCCGACACCGGCAGCGCGCCGGGCAGGTCGATCGGGAATCGGACCCGCAGGAGCCGGTCGGCGCCCGCGAAGTCGACGACGCGGGTGACGCATTCCACCCGGTCCACGCCGTGCCACAGGGTGACGACCTGCTCGAAGGTGAGGCCGTCCACGGCGCCGGTGATCATCAGGCGTTCGCCGAGCGGGCCGCGTTCCGCGCGGACGGCGGCGGTGCCGTCCGCCGAACCGGTGACCTCGCCGGTGGGCAACAGGTGCCACGGCCCCTCGCCGAAGCGGGGGTGCTCCGGATACTCCGCGTAGAGACGCAGCTCGTTGCCCACGGTCCCGTCCTGGAGGAGCTCCCGGCCCGAGGCCAGGTCGGTGACGCTCGTCAGGGCGCCGCCCCTGGCGGGGTCGGCGGTCACCCGGTAGCGGGCGTTCGCGATGGTGGCGCCCTCGGCGGGCGTCCACGCGCCGGGCACGGCCGCCGCCGGCCGGTTCGCGTCCGGTGGGAGGAGGCGCCAGGTGCGCCAGCCGAGGGCGGGCACGTCCTCGGCGAGGAAGCGGAGCATGCCGCGGTCGGCCATCGCGGCGACCGGCTCTCCCCGGTCGTCGACCAGCCGGAAACCGGCCTCCGCGGACGGGGCGCCGGCGGGCAGGGGGACGGAGGCGAGGGCGGTGCGGTCGAAGGAGAGGGTGTTGGCCACCACCACGGCGAGGCCGTCGCCGGTGGTGTCCACCCGGCCGACCAGGGCGTCCAGGGAGGTGTCCACCACCGAGGCGGCCAGGTCGTACGCCTCGCGCCACCCCGACAGCAGGTCGATGTACACCTGGTCCGACTCCGAGCCGGTGATCGCGTCGTGGTGCGCGCCGTACGCGAGCTGCCGCCACACCTTGTCCAGCGCCGCGTGCGGGTAGGAGCCCAGGCCGTGGAGCACGGCGAGGGTGGCCAGCTTCTCCGCGTCCACCGCAGCCACCTCGCCCGCGCGCTGCGCCTGCTTGGTGTCGATGTACGACACGTCCTTGCCGGTGTAGACGGGGTTCATGTCGCGGGTCTGCGGGCTGAACGACCCGGCCGACGCGCGTACCGCCGACAGGAAGTCCCGGGGCGTGCCGCAGACGAAGCGCGGCCACACGTACCGGGAGGCCCACTCGCGGTGGATCGCGGTCACCCACTTGTTCGGCGGCGAGTAGTCGGTGCCGACCGGCAGCAGCAGGTTGCGGGTGGCGCCGACGGGCTTGAGCCGCCGGTACAGCTCGTACACCGCGTCCATGGCCTCCTCCAGCGACGGCGCGGAGTCCATCCACCAGCCCGCGGAGTAGTGGTGCGGCATGTAGTGGGTGAGCACGCCCAGCCCGGACGGCGAGATCCACTCGAACTCGGAGGGGAACTGCATCGCCCTGGCCGGCCCGCGGAGCTGGTGCGGCACGGTCTCGATCGGCCCCCACTGGTGGAAGGGACCGCGCGCCCACGCCGACCCGGTCAGCCCGGCCGCGGCCAGGTAGCCGGGGAACTGCGGGTCGTGGCCGAACACGTCGAGCTGCCAGGCGGTGGCGGGGTCGCCGCCGAGGATGTCGCGCTGATAGCCGACGCCGTACACGATGTTGCGGATCGTCGTCTCGGCGCCGGTCAGGTTGGTGTTCGGCTCGTTGTAGGTGCCGCCGACCAGTTCGATCCGGCCCTCGGCCATGAGCGCGCGCAGGTCGGCGAGCCGGTGCGGGTGGGTGTCGAAGAACGGCTTGAGGTAGTCGATCTCGGCGAGCACGAACGCGTAGTCGGGGTCCCGCAGCGCCAGGTCGAGGTGCGCCTCCACCAGGGCGAACCCGTTGCGTTCCCACAGCGGCCTGGTGGTGGCGTCGCCGGCCAGCATCTCCCACGGGGAGGTGTAGGCGGCCTGGGTGTTCCACCAGACGGGGTCGTAGTGGAAGTGCGAGACGAGGTACATCGTCCAGCCGGGCTCCTCGACCGTCACCTCCGCCTCGAAGCGGGCGTCCGCGGCGGTCACCACGACCGGTACGGCGGTGCCCGGTGGCAGGTCGGTCGCGATGGGCACCTCCACGACGCCGGTGCCGTCGGCCGTGCCGTACAGGCCGGATCCGGTGACGGTGACGCGGGCCGCGGCACCCTCCAGGTGGACGCGGACGACCTGGCCCTCGGCCAGGAACAGGTCGGTGGACTCCACGGCGGTGATGCGTGTCGACAAGACGAGTTAACCCTTCAATCCGGTGAATCCGACACCGCGCACGATGTACTTCTGGAAGACGATGAAGATCAGGACGGGCGGCATCAGCGCCATGAACATTCCGGCGATCACCATGTTCTCCTCGGAGAACTCGGCCAGCCTGGGCAGCGCGACCGAGATCGGGTGCGCCTCGCCGTCGGAGATGGCGACCAGCGGCCAGAGGAAGTCCTTCCACGCCCCCATCAGGGTGAGCAGCGACGTCACCGCCAGGATCGGCTTGGACATCGGCAGCACGATGTAGAAGAACATCCGCCACGGCCCGCACCCGTCCACCTGGGCGGCGCCGAACAGTTCGCGGGGGATGCCGTCGAAGAAGCGCTTCATCAGCAGGATGGTGAACGCGTGCGCGGCGTGCGGCAGCCACACCGCCCACGGCGTGTTCGCGATGGACAGGCCGCCGGTCAGCGGCAGGTCCAGGATGGTCAGGTAGAGCGCGACCAGCGAGACGCTGCCGGGCAGGAACAGCGTGGCCAGGACCGCGCCGTAGATGTACGTGCCGAACCGCGGGCGCAGCACCGACAGGGCGTACGCGGCCATGGTGGAGACGATGATCTGGGCCAGCCACGATCCGCCGGCCAGGATCACGGTGTTGAGCATGAAGTGCCCGATGCGCAGGTTCGTCCACGCCTCGGCGAGGATGCCCCAGTCGGGGTCGCTCGGCCAGAGCCGCAGCGGGTCGGTGAGCAGTTCCTGGGTGGGTGAGATGCCGCCCTTGACGGTCCAGAGGATCGGCCCGAGCCCGAGGACCAGCACGCCGAGGAAGATGGCGAACTGGGTCGAGCCGAGCGCCGCGCGGACCGAGCGGCGTTTCCGGTCGGAGTCGGAGATCAGTCCGCTCATGTGGAGCTCCAAGCCTTCGTCGCGCGCAGGTACACCGCCGACAGCAGGCCGAGGACCACGGCCAGCAGCACCGAGAGCGCCGCGGCCATGCCGAAGTCGCCGTAGACGAAGGCGTACCGGTAGATGAGCAGCAGGATGGTCACCGTCGAGTCCTCGGGGCCGCCGTCGGTCATCACGAACGGCTCGGTGAACACCTGGAAGGTGCCGATGACCTGCAGCAGGAGCATGAGCAGCAGCACGCCGCGAAGCTGCGGGAGCAGGATGTGCCACACCCGCCGCCAGATCGACGCGCCGTCGCTCTCGGCCGCCTCGTACAGTTCCCTCGGCACGGAGGTGAGCGCCGCGATGTAGATGAGCACGGTGCCGCCGGCCCCCGCCCAGGTGGCCTCCAGGACCAGGGACGGCATCGCCCAGTCGGTGTCCTGCAGCCAGGGGAACGGGCCGAGGCCGACGAGTCCGGCGAGGCCGTTGAACAGGCCGTAGTCGGCGTTGTAGAAGAACTTCCACATCAGCACCGCCACCACGGGCGGCACCGCGACCGGCAGGTACACCAGGATCCTGAACAGCCAGCCGCCCCTGCGCAGCTCCGACATCACCACCGCGAGGAAGATCGGCACGGGGAAGCCGAACAGCAGGGCGAGCAGGGTGAACCAGACGGTGTTCCATACTGCGGTGCCCAGCAGCGGGTCGGCGAACAGGTTGGCGAAGTTCTGCCAGCCGACCCACGCGGCCGGGTCCACCAGGTTGGTCTGCTGGAAGGCGAGCAGGCCGCTCTGGATGATCGGCCACCAGGAGAAGTAGCCGAACACCAGGACCATGGGGGCCAGGAAGAACGCCGAGGCGAGGGCGTAGGAGTGGCCCTTGGCCCGGCGGGCGGGGGGCGCCTGTCCGGCGTCCGCCCGCTCCGCCGCCCGCTTGCCGAGCACCGCCGTCAACGCTGGGACCTTTCGAGGATCGGCACGACCTTGTCGGCCGCCTTCTTCAGCTCGCCGGCCGGGTCGGCGTCCTCGCGGGTGAGGACGGCCTGCACCACGGTGTCGAGCGCGGCGTACAGCTCCTGGGCCGCGACGGGCGGCTCGACGACGAACTTCTGCGCGCCGACGTTGTCGACGAACGGCGCGAAGTTCTCCAGCGGCAGGTTGGAGTTGGCGCGCTCGGCCTCGATCACCGGGCCGGAGACGGCGGCGGAGTAGAAGGGGATGGTAGGCAGGCCCGCCACCAAATTGTCGGCCTTGCGCTTCTGCGCCCGCGCGGCCGCGAGCTGGGGGTCGTACTTCGGCCTCAGGTAGTAGTAGTCGATCCACTTCACCGCGGCGAGCCGCTGCTCGGCGGTGGCCTTGGGGCTGACCACGGCGACCGTGCCGCCCATCAGCGCGCCGCCGTCCGCCGTCATCGGGAGTACGGCCTGGCCGTACTTCTCCGCGTCGCCGCCGAACTTGAGCTTGTAGCCGCTGAACAGGTTGGGCGCGCCCATGACCATGCCGACCTTGCCGGCGGCGAAGTCGCGCATGAGGTCGTCGAGGTTGCGCAGGTGCTGGGTGCCCATCGACTTGTCCTCCCAGCGCATCGCCTTGAGCAGGTCGAGCGCGCCGCGGGTGGGGGCGTCGTCGAAGGCGGCGACGACCCTGTCGCCTTCGGCGCGCTCCATCTGGCCGCCGAAGGAGTAGGTCATCGTGGTGAGCATCCAGCCGCCGGTGTTGTTGGTGGCGTGCATGCCGAACCCGGCGATCCCGGTCTTGTCGCTGATCTTCTTGGCGGCGGCGCGCACCTCGTCCCAGGTGGCGGGCGGCTTGGCGGGGTCGAGCCCGGCCTTGGTGAACAGCTCGCGGTTGTAGATCAGGCCGACCGCGTACGCCTCGGTGGGCAGGCCGTACACCTTGCCGTCGGCGGAGGAGGGGGCCATCAGCCTGGGGTCGAAGTCCGCGGAGTGCTGCACGGCCTTGAGGTCGGCGGTCAGGTCGGCGACCTGGCGGCGTTTGATCAGGGCGGGCGGGTCGGTCAGCGGAATCCGGAACACGGTCTCAAGCTGTCCGGCGGCCAGCCTGGCGGCGAAGGTCTTGGCCTCGTACTGCGTCTCGGTCGGCTTGACGTCGATGGCGGGGTTGGCCTTCTCGAAGGCCGCGACGTCGGCGAGGAAGTCCTTCTGGCTGGCGGCCTGGGTGCTCGGCGGCATGCCGGAGACGGTGATCTCCACTTTTCCGCCGGTGGCCTTGCCCGCTTCCTGGCCGCCTCCGCAGGCCGCGATGCCGAGGAGCGCCAGACCGGTGGCTCCTACGGCGGTCAGTCTGTTCATGGGAACTCCGCTCATGCAGGGGGGAAGCACGTACGGCGTGGCGCACGTGGTGTGTCATGACGGTTGTGCCGGCCGGAGACACTGCTGCTCCGGTGGCCGTTCCGGGGTTGCCCCGAAGCTAGCAATAACGCGTTAACGTGTAAAGCATGAGTTGGTAACTCCAGGGAAACCCGCTTGGTGGTTAATGTGCTCACGCGTCGAAGGGCAAGGGACGCTCGGGGATCTCGACGGCCAGACCGCCCCACCGCCAGCACAGATCGCTCAGTCCCAGCATGTCCACCGAGGGGTCCTCGCCCGGCGCCAGCAGCTCGACGGCGAAGGCGGCGCGCAGCAGCGCCGTGTGGAAGTCGACCGGACGCCGGGGCTCCGCGTGCAGCAGCACCTCTGCCCGCACCTCGTCACCGTCCTTGGCCAGCTCCCAGCTCGCGGGCTCGCCGAGGAAGGAGGCGGGCGCGGTGTGCACCACGGCCCGCCTCTCGCCGGCCGCCAGCGCGAACCGCCCGCCGCCGAGGTCCTCACCCGACACGCCGCGCCCGCGCAGGCTCACCAGCAGGCGTAGCTCGCCCACGTCGAAGACGCTGCCTGCGGGCTTGTCCAGGTTGGGGTGGAAGTCGCCGGAGTCGTAGCTGAGCCACCACGCCGACAGCGCCTTCGGCCCGTCCTGCGCCTGGGTGCACCAGGCGGCGCTGAGGTCGTGCCCGTTGAGCGTCATCCGGGCGCGCAGCACCACGGCGGGGTCCTCGGGGGTGCGCCAGTAGCCGATCAGCGGGCGGCGCTGGGTCCAGGCGAACTCCTCGCTCGCCGTACCGAGGCAGGCGTCGCCGGTGAGCCAGGTGGTGCCGGTCACCGGGCCGCGCGGGCCCGCGCCGAACGTCGTGCGCACCTGCACCCGCTCCTGTGGCAGCGCCGCGAACCGGCGCGCGACGTGCGGCGGGCACGGCAGCGATGGCATCAGCCTGGGCGTCAGGTCCCCGTCGTCGGAGCCGCGCTCGCGCACCTCGATCGGCGCGCCCGTCTGCGCGGACAGGTAGTCCACCAGGCCCGGCCGCAGCCAGTCGGCGTAGGCCCGCGCGTGCGGGCCCGCCAGCTGCCCGGTCCCCGGGTGGAACCGCTCGGCGATGGTCTCCCACACCCGCAGCCGCAGCCGCTCGGCGGCCCCCAGGAAGTCCTGATCGCGCACGATCAGCGCGGCCCGCTCGACGATCTCCAGCAGGAACGGGCTGTAGGCGGGCGAGTTGTACTCGGCGAACCCGCCGTCCTCGGCCAGCCGCGCGAGCAGCGCGTCGAGCCGCCGCCGCGCGTAGTCCAGCAGGTGCCCCTGCTCCAGCAGCTCACCGGCCGCCGCCGCGGTCACCGCGCCGAGCAGCGCGATGTTGGTGTACTGCGGGCCGACGTTGCGCCTGAACACCGACATCGCCGCGTGGCGCAGCCCTTCGCGCAGCCGCGCGCGCAGAGCGGGGGTGAGCCGGTCGTCGTGGACGGCGAGCACCTGCGCCAGCCGGATCCCGATGAAGTCCGCCCAGTTCCAGTCGGCCGGCGCCATCTGGTGCGGCGGCTCCTCCAGGAAGTAGCCCCACAGGCCGTAGTGCTCGGCGACGGGGTCGGTCACCTGCAGGTCGAGGAGGGCGTCGAGGATGTCCCGGGCCCGTTCGTCCCGTCCCACCTGGAGCAGGGCGAGGGCGTAGTCGGCCGACTCTCGCGTTTCGTGCACACGGGTTCCCGCGGGCAGTCTGGTGTGGTATCCGTTGCTCCGGGACGATCTCCAAGGCAGCCGCACGTCCGGCTCGTACCGCGCGTCCTGCTCCGCGAGGAACTCACTGATATTCATGCGGCTCGACGCTAATGTTAACGTGTTAACGTGTCAATGATCGTGCAAAGCGGATGATGGGGGCGGGATGACCGAGGCGACCGACAGCCAGGAGCCGCTGTACCAGCAGGTGAAGCGGGACCTGGTGGCGGCCATCGCGCGCGGCGACTACGTGCGCGATGAGCCGTTCGTGAGCCAGCGGGAGGTGTGCGAGCGGTTCGGGGTGAGCACCACCACCGCCGTGCGGGCGCTCAACGAGCTGGTCACCGAGGGCTACCTGGTGCGCAGGCGCGGGCGGGGCACCTTCGTGGCCGAGCGGCCGGTCGAGACCGGGCCGCGGGAGCGCTCCATCGCGTACGTGATGCACGGCCACGGCCCGCACAACTCCGACGTGATAAGCGGCATCGAGTCGGTGTGCGCCGAGCACGGCTACCGGATGTTCCTGTCCAACGCCAACGGCTCCCTCCTCTCGCAGGAGCGGGCGCTGCGCCAGGCGCTGGAGACGCAGGCGGCCGGCGTGGTGCTCTACCCGGTCGACGGGCACGCCGACTCCCCCGCCGTGGGCGAGCTCAAGCGCCACGGGGTGCCGGTGGTCCTCGTCGACCGGTATCTGACCGACCTGCCGACCGACGCGGTGCTCGTCGACAACTTCGCCATCGGCCACCGGCTGACCGACTACCTGATCACGCAGGGGCACCGGCGCATCACCACGCTGTGGAGCGAGACCGACTGCACCAGCGTCAGGGAGCGGATGAGCGGGCATATCCAGGCGCTGCGCGAGCACGGGGTGCCGCTGCTGCCCGAACTGACCGTGCTCACCTCCTATCTGCGCAGGCCCGAGGCGGGCCGCCGGGAGATGCTGCGCGCGATGCTCGACCGCTCGGCCCCGCCGACCGCCATCCTGTGCGCGAACGGCTTCGTCCTCGCCCACGCCGCGCGCGACCTGACCGCGATGGGCGTGGAGGTGCCGGGCCAGATCGAACTGGCCGGCATGGACGACGCGGGCCCCTTCGACCTGCTCCCCCTGACGATCGCCGCGGCCCGCCTGCCGTCGGAGGAGATGGGCCGCCGCGCCATGCACCTGCTGAACGAGCGCATCACGTCCCAGGGCGCCCCCCACGACATCCACCACATCGTCCTGCCGATCGACATCCACACCAGGGAGTCGGCCCCCGCCCACCTCCGGGTGGTCGGGGGACCCGTCGGCATGGCCTGACCCGGCGGCGGCCACCGGGGCCGCCGCCGGTCAGGTCACTGAGCCTGGAGCTTGCGGACGAAGCGGAGGTGCTCCTCGCGCTGGAAGCCGCCGCCGCCCTCGTGGTTGTTCCACGGCCAGACGGAGATCTCCTTCGGCCCCTGCCAGTGGTTGTAGGCGCCGAAGACCGTGGACGGCGGGCACACGTCGTCCATCATCCCCACCGAGTACAGCGCGGGCACCTGGCCGCGAGCGGCGAAGTTCAGCCCGTCGAAGTACGACAGGGTGCGGAACACCTGCTCGGGCGTGCCCCGCTGGCTGGCCAGGAACCGCACGATCTCCTGGTACGGATCACGCCCGGTGATCTCCACCGCCCGGCGGAAGTGGGTGAGGAACGGCACGTCGATGAGCGCCGCCTTCAACTCCGGCCGCAGCGCCGCGACCGCCTGCGCGATCCCGCCGCCCTGGCTGCCGCCCGTGACCGCGATCCAGCCGGAATCCACCGCCGGGTGCGCCTTGGCCACGTCGACCGCGCGGACCGCGTCGGTGAACACCCGCCGGTAGTAGTAGTCGCCGGGGTCCAGGATGCCGCGGGTCATCATGCCGGGCGCCTGCGGGGAGGCGCCGCCGTGCGGGTCGGCCGTCGCGCCCGGCGCGTGCAGGCTGGCCCCGCCCTGGCCGCGGGTGTCCACCACCAGAGTGGCGAACCCCGTCGCGGGCCACATCAGGTGATCGGCGGGGAAGCCCCGGCCGCCGCTGTAGCCGATGTACTGCACGACGCACGGGACCGGGCCGTCGCCTCTCGGCACGATCAGCCAGGCGTTGATCCGGTGCCCGCCCCAGCCGGCGAAGGAGGTGTCGTAGACGTCCACGGCGGTCATCGCGGTGTCGTGGGGGGTGAAGGAGGGGGCCAGGTCGAACTCCGCGGCTTCGGAGAGGGTCCGCGTCCAGAAGGCGTCGAAGTCGGAGGGTTCGTCGCGTTCGGGGCGGTAGTCGCGGAGCCGCTCCAGCGGCATGTCGAAGAGGGGCACGTACGCTCCAAGCTCTAGTCGGATCCCCGCCATTCCACCTCACCCAACCGGGAAAGCGCCATCCCATGTCCACCAGCCGAACCGGGAGTCCGGCGGCACGCGTGGCGCAGGGCGGCGAAGGGGGAGGTCAGGGGGCGAAGGTGCGGGTGAGGTTGGCGAGGGCGGTTCGGGCGTAGATGTGGGGGCCGGATCGGGTGCCGTACACGAGGTCTTCGAGGAGGGCGCAGCGGGCGTAGAAGGCCGCGCGTCTCCGATCGGGGGGGCCGAAGGGGCGCTCGTAGTGGGTCAGGACCTGGTCGAGGAACCGGGGGCCGAGATCGCGGTGGAGCAGGGCCAGGTCGCGGGCGGGGTCGGTGACGGCGGCGTCGGTCCAGTCGATGACGCCGGTGACGAGGTGGGCGGTCGCGTCAGCCAGCAGATGTTCGGCGCCCAGGTCGTTGTGGCAGAAGGCGAGGTCGGCCGGTGGTTCGGGGGGCGCGGCCGAGAGGAAGTCCTCGACCAGGTGCCGCGCCCGCACGGGAAGGATGTCCGCGATGTCGCGGTAGTGCTCCCCGGCCTCGTCCAGCCATTCGGCGAGCGGGCTGGTGTCGTACGGGACGAGCCGTTCCATCCGCTCGACGGGAGTCGCGTGCAGGCGGGCGAGGAAGGCGCCGAGCGCGGGCGCGAGAAGCTCCGGGCGGGCCACGGGCCGCCGCAGCAGCGGCACCCCCGCGAGCTTCCGGTAGACCAGGTACCCGCCTTCGGCGAACAGCGGCCCGGGCACCGGTAGCGGCGACAGCTCACCCACCTCGGCCAGCAGCGCCATTTCCCGCTCGGCCGCCTCCTGCCCGCCCTCCTTGCTCCCCCGGACGATCAGCTCGCCGTTGACCTCGAAGGCCACATTGTCGACGCCCTCACCCAGCACGACCACCGAACGAACCGGGTATCCGGGCAGGCGATCGGCCAGCAAAGCGCGAATGTCGTCACCCACATCCGCACTCTAACGACGCTTGGGGCCTTCCCAAACCGGGAGCAAACTTGTTATAACAACCTAACGACATGATGATGCCGTCCCCTGAAGCGACGTCATCGCTTGGGGAGGAGGAACCCCCCTTGAAGACCAAGAGTGTGATCGCCGCCGGTGCCGTACTCGCGCTGGCCGTGGCAGGCTGCGGGAGCAGTGGTGGTGGCGGTGGTGGTGAAGGTGCCGGGCAGACGATCTCGTTTCTCACGCACTGGGGCCCCGACCAGGTCAAAGCCCTCAAGGCGGCGGCCGCGGCGTTCGAGAAGAGCAATCCGGGCATCAGCGTGGACATCCGCGCCGTGCCGTTCGGCAACCTGCTGAGCACGCTGCGGACGCAGGGCGCGAGCCCCAACGGGCCGACCATCGCCAGCGTCTACGACCTGTGGCTGCCTGAACTGGTCAAGGACGGCCTGGCCGCCCCAGCGCCCGCCGACGTGGCCAAGGAGCTGAGCGGCAACTGGCCGGCCAACCTGGTGGAGGGCGTCACCAAGCAGGGCGCCCCGCGCGGCTACCCGAACGAGGTCGACCTGTACGCCCTCAACTACAACAAGAAGCTGTTCGCCGAGGCCGGTGTCGCCGAGCCGCCGAAGACCTGGGACGAGCTGGTCGCCACGGCGGCCAAGCTGACCAAGCGCGACGGCGGGAAGGTCACCCAGCAGGGCTTCGGCGTGATCACGAGCTGGCCGGCCGGGGTGGTGCATCCGTGGCTGTCGCTGGTCAACTCCAACGGCGGCGCGCTGCTCGACGGCGGCACGCCCAAGCTCGACGACCCGAAGGTGAAGGCGGCCACCGACCTGTACGCCAGGCTGGTCAAGGAGGGTTCGACCCAGCCGCCGATGAGCAACGCCAACGCCAACACCACCGGGCCGTACCTCGACAACTTCGTCAACGGCAAGACCGGCATGATCATCATGGCGAACTGGTGGCAGAGCTCGCTCAAGGACGCCATGGGCGATCGCTACCAGGACGTGGCGGTCGCGCCGATCCCGACCGGCCCCGGCGGCACCGGCCCGGCCTCGGTCTCCTACTCCTGGCTGACGGTGGTGAACGGCAAGGCCGCCCCGGCCCGGCAGGAGGCCGCGTGGAAGTTCCTCACCTACCTCAACGGGTCCACGAGCGGCAAGAACGGCTCCTCGGCGATGGGCGACATCCTCACCTCGATGGGCATCCTCCCGAGCAGGACCGGTGACCTCAAGGCGCACGAGGCGCAGCTCTCCGACCCGTTCCTGGCGGCGTACGTCAAGGAGCTGGCCAACGCCAAGCCGTTCCCGGCGGTGCTGGGCGGTGAGGCGATGAGCCAGGCCGTGCAGAAGCACCTGGAGAACGTGGTGTTCGGCAAGGAGACGCCGGAGCAGGCGATGAGCGCGGCCCAGCAAGAGGTCGCCGACATCCTGACGAAGGCGAGCAAGTGACCGCAGGAACCACCACCCTCGCCGCCCGGCCCCAGGCCGGGCGGCTGGGGAGCGGCAGGGGGCGGGCGGCGCTGGCGTTCCTGTCGCCGGCGATGCTGGTGATCGGGCTGTTCACGGCCGTGCCGATCGCGCTGACGTTCTGGATCAGCCTGCACGAGTGGTCGATGTACACCCCGCTGGGCGACATGGAGTGGCGCGGCCTCGGCAACTACTCCGATCTGCTGAAAAATCAGGACTTCTTTCAGGCGTTGGGGAACACGGCGATCTACGTGGCGCTGGTGCTCGTGGTCACCGTGCCGCTCTCCCTCGCGCTCGGCATGCTGCTGTACTTCCCCAGGGTCGCGGGCAAGGGCGTGGCGCGGGCGGTGCTGTTCTCGACGTACGTGGTGCCCACCGTGGCCATCGCGATCGTGTGGGGGGCGCTCTACGCGCCCGACTACGGGCCGTTCGCGCAGGTGTTCGCCGCGCTCGGGCTGCCCGACCCCACCTGGCTCAGCGCACCGGACACCGCGCTGGTCTCGCTGGTGATCTTCCACCTGTGGCAGATGATCGGCTACTACACGATCCTGGTGATCGCGGGCCTGACGCAGATCCCCGGCGACCTGTACGAGGCGGCCCGCATCGACGGCGCCGGGTTCTGGCGGCAGACCTGGAACGTCACGCTGCCGCTGCTGCGCCGTACCACCACGTTCATCGCGCTGGTCGCGGTCATCAACGCGATCCAGGTCTTCGACCCGGTCTACATCCTCACCCAGGGCGGACCGGCCGAGAGCACGTCGGTGCTGTCGTTCGCGATCCAGCGCGCGGCCTTCCAGCACGGACTGGCCGGGCAGGCGAGCGCGATGGCGTTCAGCCTGCTGGTCATCCTGCTGGCCTTGGGCGGGCTGTTCCTCGCGGCGATGCGGAGGCGGTCATGAGGCGCCGGGCCGTACGGCTCGCGGCGGGTGTCGCGATCGCGCTGGCCATGCTGCCGCCGCTGTTCCCGCTGTACTGGATGGTGATCTCCAGCCTGAAGGGGCCGGAGGAGCTGCAGCGCGTCCCGCCCACCTGGTTCCCGGCCGATCCGTCGCTGGGGGCGTTCGGGGAGGTGTTCGAGGCGGTCCCGTTCGCGGGCGCGTTCCTGAACAGCCTGCTGATCGCCGGGGTGTCGACGCTGTCGGTGCTGGTCACCAGCGTGATGGCCGGGTACGTGTTCGCGAAGTACCGCTTCAGGGGCCGCGAGGTGCTGTTCTGGGGCGTGGTGGCGACCATGTTCCTGCCGCCCGTGGTCACCCTGGTCCCGCTGTACTGGCTGGTCTCCTCGATGGGCCTGGCCGACTCCTACCTGGGCGTCATGCTGCCCTGGCTGGCCAACGCGTTCGGCATCTTCCTGATGCGGCAGTTCATCGCCGACATCCCCGACGAGCTGATCGACGCGGCCAGGATCGACGGGGCGGGCGAGCTGCGCATCCTGTGGCGGGTGGTCACGCCGCTGCTGATGCCGGCCGTGGTCAGCCTGGCGATCTTCGCGTTCGTCTTCTATTGGAACAACTTCATCTGGCCGCTGTCGATCCTGCAGGACGACTCCAAGTTCCCGGTCGTGCTCGCGCTCACCCAGTTGCTCAGCTACAGCACCAGCGTGCAGTACCAGAACGTGGTCATGGCCGGCGCGCTCATCGCCGCCGTGCCGACGATCCTGGTGTTCCTGCTGGCCCAGCGGGTGTTCGTGCAGAGCGTCTCGCGGACGGGGGTGAAGGGGTGAACCTGGTCGGCCTCGATGTGGGCGGCACCGCCGTGCGGGCGCTGCGGGAGAGCGGCGGGGTGCGCGGCGAGGTGGCGCGCAGGCCCGTGCCGGGCGACTACGACTCCCTGCTCGCGCTGCTGGCCGAGCTGGTGGGCGAGGCGCCCGAGGCGGTCGGCGTCGGGCTACCGGGAACCTGTGAAGGGGATCGGGCGCTGTTCGTGCCCGCGCTGCCGTACCTGCGGGACAGGCCGCTCGGGCGGGATCTGGCCGAGCGGGTCGGCGCGCCGGTGCGGCTCGGTCTCGACGGGCACCTGACACTGCTGGCCGAGGCGCGCGAGGGCGCGGCCCGGGGGCTGCGCTCGGCGGTGCTGGTCGCGGTCGGCACCGGGATCGGCGGCGCGTTCATGGCCGACGGGCGCATCTGGCGCGGCGCGCACGGCAGCGCCGGGTCCTGGGGCTGGCTGCCGGCCGATCCGCCGCACGCCGAGGCGGGCCACGGCCCGTTCGAGCGCGCCGCCTCCGGCTCGGCGCTCGGCGGCCGGGGCCCGGCCCTGGTGGCCGCCGCACGCCGCGGCGACCCGTCGGCGACGGCGGAACTGGAGACCTACGCGGTACGGCTGGCGCGGGGCGTGGCGGCGCTGGCCAGCGTCCTCGACCCCGAGGCCGTGCTGGTCGGCGGCGGTATGGCCGACGCGATGGACGTGCTCGGTCCGATGCTGGACGCGCACGTGGCGAGGTACGCCTCGCCTGACGGACGGCGGGTCCCGGTCCTCGCGACCGGGCTCGGCTCGCACGCGGGGGTCGTGGGCGCGCTGCTCGCGGCCGGGATCGGGGACGCATGGCAATCGTGAGGGCACTCGACCCCACGTCGGGAGTGCCGCTGTACCTGCAGGTGGAACGGAGCCTGCAGCAGCGGATCGACGCCGAGGAGTGGCTGCCCGGCGGGCGGCTGCCCACCGAGGACGAGCTCGGCAGGACCTACGGGGTCAGCCGGGTGACGGTACGGCAGGCGCTGGCCCGGCTGGTCGACCGGGGCGTGCTGGTGAAGGAGCAGGGCAGGGGCACGTTCGTCCGCGACACGAGCCTGACCGCGGGAGCGCGCGGCGTCACCTCCTTCACCGCCGAGCTGGCCGACCTCGGCCACACCTCGGGCGCCCGGGTGCTGGACCAGGCGGTCACCACCGCGGGCGAGGCCGGCCTGCCGGAGGAGATGCGGGTCGCCGACGACGCCCCGGTGCTGCGGCTGCGCCGGCTGCGCACCGACGGCGCCCGTCCCGTCGGCGTGCAGACCGCCTACCTGCCCCTGGACCGCTTCCCCGGCCTCGACGCCACCGACTTCACCGACCGCTCGCTGTACCAGACGCTGCGCGAGCAGTACGGCCTGGTGCCGCGCGAGGCGGTGGAGACCTTCACCGTCGGGGGGGTCCTCGACGAGGACGCCGCCACCTTGGGCGTCTCCCCCGGCGCGCACGCCTTCTACGTCGAGCGGCTCACCTTCGACCCGCACGGCCCCTTCGAATACGTCCGCAGCGTGATGCGCGGTGACCGCTACCAGGTCCGCCTCGCCCTGCGGAACCCCTAAGAAAGGACAGTCATGACCTACACCCGCCTGATGATCGATCTGCTCGACCGGCTGGACCGCACCCAGGGCGAGGCGCTCGACGCCGCCGCCGTCAAGTGCGCCGACGCCGTCCAGAACGGCGGCCTGATCCACCTGTACGGCAGCGGCCACTCGGTGATCCCCACCATGGACGCCTTCCCCCGGTACGGCAGCTTCTCCGGTCTGCACCCGCTGACCGACCCGAGGCTGATGTGGCACAACGTGCTCGGCCCGGGTGGCGTGCGCGAGCTGCTGTGGCTGGAGCGGACCGAGGGCTACGTGCAGCAGTACCTCGACCACGAGCCGCTGAGCGCGGGCGACGTGCTGGTGGTGTACTCGCACGGCGGGCGCAACGCGGCGCCGGTCGAGGCGGCCATGTACGGCGCCAAGCGCGGCCTGTTCACCGTCGCGGTGACCTCGACGGCGAACCTGGAGCGGCCCGCCGAGCACTCCAGCGGGCAGCGCATCGCCGAGGTGTGCGACGTGACGATCGACACCGGCGTGCCGGTGCAGGACGCGATCGTCGAGGTGGACGGGTGGGACCGGCCGGTGGGCGGGGCCTCGACGGTGGTGGCGTGCGTGGTCAGCCACGAGATCGTCACCCGCACGGCGGCGGTGCTCGCCGGGCGCGGGGTGGTGCTGCCGACGTTCGTCTCGCCGACGGTGCCGGGCGCCTCGGTGGCCTCGAACGACGAGGTCTTCGCCGACCACCGCCGCCGTCTGCACGCCGCCGAGTCCCGCTCCCTCTCCTGACCCTCGACGGGCCCGTCCCACCCGTGGGGGGCGGGACGGGCCCGCCGTCGTACCCTGATCATCCGGCGACCTTCTCCGCGAAGGCGCGCAGTGCCGCGGCGCCCACGGCCTTGTCCTGGTCGCCGGTGCCGCCGCTGACGCCGACCGCGCCCACCACCTGCCCTTCGTGCACGATCGGGAAGCCACCCACGAACACCGCGAACCTGCCGGGATGCATATGGCTGATGCCGAACGCCTCGTTGCCGGGCAGCGCGGGACCGTCGGGCGGCTCGTTGAAGCGGTGCGTCTCGCGCTGGTGACCGGCCGCGGTGAACGCCTTGGCGATGGCGATCTCGACCCCGGTCAGCCGGGCGCCCGTCATCCGGTGCAGCGCGATGGGATGGGCGCCGTCGTCGGCGACGCAGATGGTCTGCCTGACGCCGATGCGGCGGGCCTCCTCCTCGGCCGCGGCGAGCATCACGAGCGCGTCCTCAAGGGTCAGCCGGTGAATGAGATGCATGAATCCTCCGGTTATTCGGACAGGGCGGCGATCGCCGCGGCGGTGAAAAGCGGCTATTGCCTGCGGGCCGATGGAAAAGCAGACTGTGGAGAAACTCCTCCCGCCAGGGCGGCATCGATCACACCCCGTCAGTGTCCGAGGGAGCCCTCTCCCGGGCAATGGACACAATGCCGAACCAGCGGGACAGGAATTGGACACATGGCACATGAACCCGACGGCGTCGATCTTCTTACCCTGCTGGCCGAACCGCTGCTGCGCGGGCGGCTGATCGGCGGCGGGCCGGGCCTCGGGGTGACGGTCTCCTGGTGCCTGCCGCTGTCGGAGATCCGGCTCGACGACGGCAGCGGCCTGGCCGGTGTGGCGGTGCACCTGCCGCTCGCCGCGCTGCCCGCGCCCGGCCTGATCGAGTCGCTGGCCAAGCGGGCGGCGGCGGCGCTGCTGGCCTGGCCCGCCCCCGGCGCCCCCGAGCCCGACCTCGCGCCGGTCGCGGTGGCCGCCGACGAGTGCGTGCTGCCCGTGCTGGTGCTGGAGCCGCGCGCCGACTACCGGACGGTCAGCCGCCTGGTCGGGCAGAAGGCGCTGGCGCAGACCTCGCACGTGCTGGAGTACAGCACGCGCGTGCACCGGGCGCTGGCCGAGGTGCTGGCCCGCGGCGCCGGCATCCCGGCGATGGCCAGGGCGATCGCGGGCCTGTCGCACGGCCCGGTGATGGTGATGGACGCCGACGGCGAGACGCTCGCGTACGCCGGGTTCGGCCGGCCCGGCCTCGATCCCGCCGAGATCGGCGGACAGCTCGCCGACCGGCTGCCCGACCTGCGCCGGGACTTCGAGGCCCCGGCCGGGCTGCTGGAGCTCGACCTGCCACCCCGGCCGACCAGGGTGCTGATCGCGCCGATCGTGGTGGGCGGCGACCTGTACGGCAGGCTCGTGCTCGTCGAGCCGTCCTGCCCGCCCGACGCGCACGACCTGGCCCAGCACCGGGTGATCGCCGAGCACGGGGCCACGCTGACCGGCTCGGAGATGCTGCGCCAGCGCTCGGTGCGGGCCGCCGAGGAGCGGGCGCGGGGGGACTTCGTGGAGTCGCTGGTGCACGGCCGCTTCGCCGACCCGCACGAGTTGGAGGCGCGGGCCAGGCACCACGGGTTCGACGTGGACGCGCGCTACGCCGTGCACATGGTGACGGCGCCCGCGCTGGTGCCGACCGGGCGGCGCGACCAGCGGCGGGCGGCGGCCGTCACCCGCATCGCGCAGGCGGTCGAGCCGTCGGGCAACCGGTGGACGCTGGCCGCGGCCGTGGGCACGTTCGTCGTGGTCATCAGGCAGGTGTCCGGCGAGGGGCCGCTGCACGAGCAGCAGGCGGTCACCCACTTCTCCCGCCAGTTGCACCGTACGCTCCGTTCGCACCTGGGCGACGACCTGCGCGTCACGTCCGGCCGCCCGGGTGAGGGGGCGGCGGGGGTGGCGGCCAGCTACTACGAGGCGCGGGTGGCGATGGGGCTGGCCAGGCACACCGGGGCTGATGCCGTGTGCGGGTACGACGACCTGCGCGTGTACGCCGCGCTGAAGGATGTGGCGGCCAGCGCGGAGGGGCAGGCGTTCGCCAGGGAGATCCTGGAGTCGCTGCGCCGGGTGCACAGCCAGACAGGCGACCTGGAACAGGTGGTGATCGCCTACATCAGGTCGGCGGGCAACCTGAACGCGGCGGCGCGCACGCTCAAGCTGCACCGCAACACGATGCTGTACAAACTGGACAGGGCGTCGCGGGCGCTGCGGATGGACATCCGGTCGGCCGACACCCAGTTCATGGTGTGGCTGGCGCACCACATCGACACGCTGGCCTCGGTGACCGGGGCCCTCAGCGAGGAGCTGTCGCCCCCCGCCGAGGACGTCATGCCGTAGATTCCGGCCGCCGCCTGCGCGGGCGGTCCTCGGCCGCGTCGGGCGGGAGCCGTACCAGGATCTGGCCGTCGGTCTCCCGGACCGGGTAGGTGCGGATCGGGCGGGTGGCCGGTGGGGTGATCGGCTCGCCCGAGTGGTAGTCGAAGACGCTGCCGTGGCAGGAGCAGAGCAGCCCGTCCTCGGTGGCGTGCCCCGACGACAGCAGGCAGTCGAGGTGGGTGCAGTAGTTCGACATCGCGTACACCCGGCCCGCCCAGCGGGCGACGGCGATCTCGACCTCGCCCACGAAGAACCGCCGCACGACGCCGTCGGGCACCTGGCCCGACCTGGCCACCCGCTGGTAGTCCATGTCCCTCCTCCTCTACAGCAGCTCGGTCAGGTCGGCGTCCTCGTCCCGCAGGAACCCGGGATCGGGTACGGCCCGCGCCGACACGAGCTGCCTGGCCACGGCCACGTCCCCGCCCCGGTCCATCGCGAAGGCCGCCTGGAGCACGCCCTTGCGCAGGTAGAAGGCGATGAAGTCGAACTCCTCGACCTCGCCGCGCACGACGATCTCGTCCCACTCGTCGGCGTGGCCCGTGTACTGCAGGTTGCGCCCGAACTGGTCCGACCAGAACCAGTGCGGGCTGGTGTACGGCGTGCCCTGCCCGAGGATGCTCTTGGCCGCGGCCATGCCGTGCGCGCTGGCGTGGTCGAAGTGCTCCACCCTGACGGCGCGGCCGAACAGCGGATGGTGGTGGCGGGCCACGTCACCCGCCGCGTACACGCCCGGCACGCTGGTCCTGCAGTACTCGTCGACCAGCACGCCGTCGTCGAGCTCGAAGCCGTGCAGCGCCTCGACGTTGGGCAGCATGCCGACGCCGACGACCACCACGTCACCCTCGACGACGCGGCCCTCGCCGGTGCGGACCGCGGCCACGTCGCCGCTCTCGGCGTACCCGGTGACCGTGACGCCGGTGCGCAGGTCCACGCCGCCCGCCCGCTGCAGGGCCGCGCAGACGCCGCCCATCTCCGGGCCGAGCGCCCGCTGGAGCGGGACGGGCAGGCACTCCAGGACCGTGACCTCGGCGCCCAGTGACCGGGCGGTCGAGGCCACCTCCGAGCCGACGAAACCGCCGCCGACCACGACCACGCGGGCGCCCGGCCGCAGGTCGCCGCGGAGCCGGTCGGAGTCGGCGACCGTGCGCAGGTACCTGACCCGCTCGCCCTCGACGCCCGGCAGCCTGCGCGGCCGGCCGCCGGTGGCGACGAGCAGCGCGTCGGCTGTCAGCCGGGCGCCGGAGGCCGGCTCGACCTCGCGGCCCCTGACCGCCGTCACCCGGGTGTTCAGCCGCAGTTCGACGTCGTTGTCGGCGCACCACGACTCCGGCAGCAGGCAGAGCGACTCCCAGTCCTCCTCGCCCGCCAGGTACTCCTTCGACAGCGGCGGACGCTGGTAGGGCGGCAGGTGCTCCTCGCTGACGAGCAGCACGCTCCCGTCGTACCCGCGGCGGCGCAGCGTCCTGACCGCGACGGCGGCGGCCTGGCCGCCGCCGACCACGATGACCGACCTGATCACCGGCTCTCCTCCGCGACCAGCGGGCGCGGGTCGACGTAGACCGCGTCGTCCTCGACCCGCACCTGGTAGGTGGGCTGGCACGGGTCCTGGCCTTCGGCCCGGCCGGTGGCCGGGTCGAAGGACCACTGGTGGCCCGGGCAGATGATCCGGCCGTGCAGGATCGTGCCCTTGCTGAGCGAGCGCTGCTTGTGCACGCACACGTCGCGCAGCGCGTAGACGGTCTCGCCGACCAGGAACAGCGCGATCTGCTGGTCGCCGACGACGACGAGCTTGCGCCTGCGCCTGCCGAGCTCCTTCAGCGAGGCCGCCTCGACCCAGCTCACGCCGGCCTGACGTAGTGGTCGTAGAGGCCCTGGGTGTAGGAGTAGCGCATCTCCGCGCCCCACCTGCACACCCGCAGGCAGCGCTGCTGCAGCTCGGGCGTGTCGGCGTGGTCGAGGACGATCTGGTAGCCGCGCTCGCCGTGCACCTCGTCGGAGGTGATGTGCAGGTCGAAGAACTCGATCTCGTCCTCGGTGAAGCCGTACACCTCGCGCAGCGGCACGATCTGCCGCCGGTAGATGCTCGGCACCTGTGACTCCAGCCCCACCACCAGGGCCGCCGTGGCGACCACGAAGTGCTCGCGCATCGAGATCGCGTAGCACCAGGCCTGCAGGCCGCGGGTGATCGGGTTCATGTTCGCCGGATCCTCCACCCGCTCCCGGGTGGTGCCGCACGCCTCGGCGAACTTGATCAGCAGGTCGGTGTGCCTGATGTCGGCCAGTTCCTCCTCGTACATGTTCTGCAGGGTGAAGTCCTTCGCGCCGGTGAACTCGTCCGGGGTGTTGGCATACACGTAGGCGAGGTAGTCGGCGAACGGCCCCACGTAGTGGTAGTGGTTCTCCGCCCAGCGGGCGAAGTGCTCGCGCTTGAGCAGCCCCTCCGCCCATGCCTGGCTGAACGACGCGTTCTTCGCCTCCCGGCCTTTGATCGCGTCCTGAAGAGCCTCGCGGAAATCATCCCGCGACAGCAGTTCGGTCATTTCCCTGCTCCTTTCTCCAGACCTCACGCTAGAAATTCACCAAGCCTTTTCGTACGGCCAGGCGGCACACCTTCCCCGGCCTTTCCTGTGCACCCTGCACTCAGTCGAGCGGAGAAATGTAAACGCTCTTCTCCTGCGTGTAGAAAAGCATCATCGACGGCCCCGCCTGCTCTTTGTACGTCTGCGTGCTCGACGCCTTCAGCCCGCCGAAGGGCACGTTCATCGCCATGCCGGTGGTCGGCTGGTTCACCTTCACCACGCCGGTACGGCTGCGCCTGGCGAAGTCGAGCGCCCGGTTCAGGTCGCGGGTGACGAGGCCCGCGGCCAGGCCGTACTCGGTGTCGTTGGCCAGTTCCAGGGCCTCGTCGAAGTCGCTGGCCCGCTGGAAGGCGAGCACCGGCCCGAACACCTCCTCGCGGGCCAGCCGCGAGCCGCGCCCGACGCCGGTGAGGACGGCGGGGCTGACGAAGTACCCCTTGCCGGGCAGCCGCCGGCCGCCGGTGACCAGTTCCGCGCCTTCCTCCTGGCCGATGCGGACGTAGTCGAGGGTCTTGCGGAGCTGGAAATCGGCGGCCAGCGGGCCCATCTCGACCTCCCGGGCCAGCTTCACCACCCGGTCGAGCAGCGGGTCGTGCACCTCCGGCAAGGCGATCACCCGGCTCGTGCCCGTACACGCCTGGCCGCTGAGCCCGAACGCGCCCTTCACGATGATCCGCGCGGCCTTGTCCAGGTCGGCGTCGGGCAGCACGACGACCGCGTTCTTGCCGCCCATCTCCAGTTGCACGCGGCGGGTGGGTCCGGCGGCGGCGTGGACGGCCCGGCCGGTGGCGGTGGACCCGGTGAACGTCACCGCGCCCACCCGCGGGTCCTCGGCGACCGCCGCGCCCGGCCGCGCGCCGCCGTGCACCAGGGCCAGCGCCTTCGGCGGCAGCCCGGCGGCGAGCAGCGCCTCGGTCAGGCGCTGGGCCATGAGAGGGGTGATCGGGGATGGTTTGAACACCACGCCGTTGCCGGCGGCGAGGGCGGGGCCGAGTTTGCGGGAAGGGATGTTGAGGGGGAAGTTCCAGGGGGTGATGGCGCCGACGACGCCCACGGGTTCCCGCCAGGTGTAGACGAGTCCGCCGTCGTCGCCCCGGTAGGCGCGGCCGTCGACGCGCTGGGCCTCGGCGGCGTGGAAGCGCAGGTTGAGCGGGGTCCGCGAGGTCTCCATCGCGGCCTCGGCCGCCGTCTTCCCCTCCTCCCTGACCAGTTCCGCCGTCAGCGCCGTCCTGCGTCCCTCCAGCAGGTCGGCCGCCCTGCGCAGCACCTCGGCCCTGCGCTCCGCCGAGACCTCGGCCCACTCGGCCGCGCCCTCCTCCACGGCGGCGACGGCCGCGCGCACGTCCTCAGCCGTCGAGTCGGGAAACTCCCCCACCACGTCCTCTGGGTCAGCGGGATTCCTCCGCAGGAACGTCCCGCCGCCCAGCGCGTCCACCCACTCCCCGCCCACCAGATTGAACCCGCGATGCCCCATCACACCCACTCCTCCACACCTGCCCTGACTTCCGACTCCCCGGCCTTCTACTCCCCCGCGCTCAGCACCACCGCCGTATCAGCCCCCGCCGACACCGAGGGTCACTCCGTCCTGTCTGGGGTCGGCGGCGCCGAGGAAGGCGCCGGAGTCGTGGTCGAGTGAGATCACCAGCGCGCTTCCCCCGCCGCCCCACGCCTCCTGGACTCGAACGTCGTGGCCGAGTTCCCGCAGCCGCCACAGCGTCCGCGCGCCGAGCCGTGACTCGCACCGCAGCTCGTACGGCCGCCCGAGCACGTCCGCGTCGCTCCCGGGAAAGATCGTGTACCGCGGCGCCCCCACCGCCTGCGCCGGGTCGGCGCCGTGATCCAGCAGATGGGACAGCAGTTGCGCGTTCCACTGCACCTGCCCGTCCCCGCCCGGTGTGTTGCCCGCGTGCACCAGCCGCCCCGAGGCGTCGGTGACGACCCAGGCGTTCAGGGTGTGCAGCGGCCTCCTGCGCGGGGCGACCTCGTTGGGATGCCCGTCGATGAGGTACGCCCCCCGCCCCAGCCGGTTGTTGAGCATCACCCCAGTCCCCGGCACCATGAGCCGGGCCCCGAAGGTGAACGCGAGCGAGTGGATCAACGTGACCACGCCCCCGTCGGCGTCGGCGGCCACGACGGAGGTGGTGTCCCCGCTCACGGGCAGCGGCGAGCTTCCCCACGAGGGTCTCCACCCCGCCGCCAACGCCGCCCGCCGCTCCTCCAGCGCCGCACGCCCTAGCAGCTCCCGCCATTCCTCCCCCTCGCCGCCGATCCCCCGGGACCTGGCGCCGGGCCAGCCGGTCATGCGGTCGGTGAAGGCGATCGCGGCGGCGCGGGCTGACCAGTCGACCGCCTCGGGGGACAGCCAGGGCCGGGAGGCCAGGCACCCGTCGTTCAGGCCCGCCTGTTGGAGGACCATCCAGCCTGGGGTGGGCAAGGGAGTCTGGTGGATGGTGTGGGGGCCGTACTCGATGGTGATGGAGGGGGCGGTCAGGGCGGTGCCGGTCGCCGCCCATTCGTCGCCGGTGAAGGGGGCGCCGCCGGATTGAAGGGTGCGGACCGCGCGTTCGGCGAGTGAGCCCGTGTAGAGGTCGCCGGGCGTCTCGGCCAGGTGGCGCAGGGTGGTGGCGAGGTCCGGCTGGCTGAGCGGGTGTCCGATTCGGGGTGGCGCACCGCCGGGCAGGAACACGGCGGCGGCGGCCGGGTCGGCGGCGAGCGCGGCGCGGTGCTCGATGATGTCGGCCCTGGTCTTGGCCGTGCACGGAAGTCCCCGCTCGGCGGCGGTGATCGCGGGCGCCCAGAGTTCGGCGAGGCTCATTGTCGCGCCCGCCGCGTGCAGCTCCACCAGCGCGGCCAGCGCGCCCGGGGCGGCCACGGCCAGCGCCCCGTCGAGAGGCAACGCCCGCAGCCCGAGCCCCCGGTAGAACCCGGGCCAACCCCCGTCCGGCCCGAACCCGCTCCCTCCGAAGGCCACCACCTCGGCGGATGGCCGGTACAGCAGGGCGAAGGCGTCGCCGCCGAGGCCGCACTGGCCGGGGAGGGCGGTCCAGGACATCGCCGCCATCGCCAGGGCCGCGTCGATCGCGTTGCCGCCGCGTTCCAGGACGCGGGCGCCCGCCTGGGTCACGGCGGGGTGGCTGGAGGTGACCATCCCGCCGCCCGACACGACCGATCCGCGAGGTGGTATGTCCCATCGCTGCACGGAACCGAGTGTCCGTGCGCGCCGTTCACGCGGGATATGGAACAACTGCCGCAGGTATCGCGGAGAACTTGGGCGACGTGCACATCAGGCCCACGGGAAAGGTCCGGGGCACCGCTGGCACGCTGCACAAACGACCGGACGCGTAATGTGCAGTTTTCTCATTGCCCACCCCCGGCGGACCGAGCACATTCTGTGCATCGACTCACTGCCTGGTACGGCCCCGCCGTAGCGAGAGGGAGGGTGCCATGGAACTCGGTGCCGCTCATTGGATATACCTGGCCGGTATCGTGGTGATCATCGCGGTCATGATCACCCGGAGGAACATCGTGATCCCGGCCGTCGCGGCCACGTTCTTCACCGCCTGGGCGTTCACGGGGGACATCGTCAAGGGGATGCAGTCCATCTTCGGCGCCAGCCTCACGGCGGCGGCGGAGCTGTTCAACATCTTCCTGATCATCGCTCTGGTGACCGCGCTGCTGGGCGCGCTCAAGGCGCTCGGCGCGGATCAGCGGATGATCGAGCCGTTCCGTGCGGTGATGCGCAACGGGCACACCTCGTTCTGGGTGATCGCCGGCGTCACGTACGTGATCAGCCTGTTCTTCTGGCCCACTCCCGCGGTGCCGCTGATCGGCGCGATCCTGCTGCCGGTCGCGATCAGGGCGGGGCTGCCGGCGCTGGGCGCCGGGCTGGCGGTGGCGATCGCCGGGCAGGGGATGGCGCTGTCGAGTGACTACGTCATGCAGGTCGCGCCGGGCCTGTCGGCGACCGCGGCGGGGACCTCGACGAGTCTGGTGGCCGACAGGTCGCTGGTGTTGTCCCTGGTGGTCGGCGGGATCGCGCTGGTGCTCGGCTACTTCATGATCCGCAGGACGATCGTCGCGCCGAGCGTGGACAACCTGCTGCGATGGGAGGGCAAGGCGCTGTCGCCGGCGCTCTCCCTGCCGAGGACGGAGGAGGTGACCGCGACCGCCACGGCCGGGGCCGGTGACCTCGCAGCGGCCACCGGCGGCGGAGGAACCGGCACCTTCACCGACCCCGTGGAATCGAGCGGTCCCGAGGGAATGGGCGATCCCGGGGAAACAGGCGGTCAGGGGGGCTTAGGGGCGGCGCCGGCCGGGCGGTCGAAGGCGTTCGCCGTGATCGTGCCGCTGGCCTTCCTCGCCCTGGTCGGGTACATGCTGCTCGGCAAGTTCACCGACCTGGTCCCCGAGACCATCGGCGGGGAGGCCGCAGCCCTGGTGGGGGGCGTCGCGGCGATCCTGCTGCTGTTCGCCACCGCCGTCACCGACGGCCGCCGCGCCCTGGAGACCTGCGCCGAGCATGTGATCGACGGGCTGGTGTTCTCGGTCAAGGCGATGGGCATCGTGCTGCCCATCGCGGGCTTCTTCTTCATCGGCAGCGAGAACTTCGCCGGGCGGATCATGTTCCTGCCCGAGGGGGCGAAGGCTCCCGACTTCCTGTTCGAGGTGGTGAACGCCGCCAAGGACGGCATCCCGCACAACTCCTTCCTCATCGCGTTCGCGATCCTGGCGATCGGCATGATCACCGGTCTGGACGGGTCGGGGTTCGCCGGACTGCCGCTGACCGGTTCGCTGTCGGGCGCGCTCGGCCCGACGGTCGGTATGGATCCGGCCACGCTGGCCGCCATCGGCCAGATGGGCTGCGTGTGGTCGGGCGGCGGCGTGCTGATCGCCTGGTCCTCGCTGATCGCCGTGGCGGGCTTCGCCAGGGTGAACGTCCTGGATCTGGCCCGCGCGGGCTTCGTCCCCGTGGTGGCCGGCCTGGCGGTCGCGACCACGCTGGCGGTGATCGTCTTCTGACTGCGAACCGCCATGCCGTGCGGGAGGGGCGTCCCCGAAAGGACGCCCCTCTTCTCACAGGTGGGTGGGGTTCCAGTCCTCGGGCAGCGGCGTGGGAGGCGTGAACGTGGAGGTGACGGGCACGAACCGGCCGTGGTCGGCCGACTCGAGGATGGCGGTCATGACGTCGACGACGTGCAGGGCCAGCTCCCCCGAGGCCCGGTGCGGCTGCCCGGCACGGATCGAGCGCACCAGGTCGAGCACACCGATGCCGCGCCCGGCCGTGGAGCCGACGGCCGCGATCTCCGCCCACGCCCCCTCTCCGGTACGGCGCAGCCGTACCGGCCCGGTGAAGGTGTTGGGGTCGGGGGCGGCGAGGGTGGCCTCGGTTCCGGTGACCTCCAGGAAGTCGTGCCGGGGCAGCGGGGAGTCGAAGCTGAACACGGCCGTGGCGCTCTGCCCGGCGGCGAACTCCAGCAGGGCGCTCACATGCGTGTACACCTCGACGTCGAACTCGGTCCCGGCCAGCGGCCCGGAGCCGACGACGCGCTTGGCGTGCGCCCTGCCGCCGGTGGCCGCCACCCTGATGACGGGGCCGAACAGGGCGGCGAGGGCGGTCAGGTAGTAGGGGCCCATGTCGAACAGCGGTCCGGCGCCGGGCAGGAAGAGGAACTGCGGGCTCGGGTGCCAGCGTTCGGGACCCGAGCCCTGCAGCAGGGTGAGAGCGGAGGTGGGCCTGCCGATCTCCCCCGAGGCGACCAGGCGGGCGACGGTCTGCAGGCCCGCGCCCAGGAAGGTGTCGGGGGCGCAGCCGACGCGTACGCCCGCCGCGCCGGCCGCGGCCAGGAGCGCGCGCCCGCCGTCCGGGTCGAGGGCGAGCGGCTTCTCGTTGTAGACGTGCCGGCCCGCCTCGACCGCCTGGGTGGCGACGGCGACGTGCGCGGCGGGCACGGTCAGGTTGACCACGAGCTCCACGTCGGGATGCGCGATCACGGTGTCGACGTCGCCCGCGACCGGCACGCTGTACTGCTCGGCGACGGCCTTGGCGCGCTCCACGTCCAGGTCCGCGCAGGCCAGCACGCGCACACCGGGGAAGGTCGCGAAGTTGGCCAGGTACTGGTGGCTGATGGTCCCGCAGCCGACGATCGCCAGGTTCACGCGGGCAGCCCTTCCAGGTAGGCGTGCGAGTCGGCGATCGCCTGCCACATGTCGCCCGCGCAGCGGTCCAGCTCCACCACCCGGCGGGCCTGCGGCGCGGCGGCGAGGATCTCGGGGATGGGCAGGACGCCGGAGCCGACCGCGGTCATCGGGTCCTCCACCGTCGCGGGCCCGTCCTTGACGTGCAGGAAGCGCACCCGGTCGCCGAGGCCGCGCAGCAGCGCCGGCACATCGGCGCCGCCCACCGCGGCCCAGTAGACGTCGACTTCCAGGAAGACCTCGGGGACCAGCAGATCGGCCAGGACTTCGAGCGCGGAGCGGCCGTCCACCTGCGAGGACAGCTCCCAGTGGTGGTTGTGGTAGCCGACCCGCAGGCCGTGGCCCGCCGCCCACGCGGCGCAGTCGTTCAGCGCCTGGGCGGTGCGCTCGACGGCCTCCCTGCCGGCGAACTCCTCGGGGGCGGCGAGCGGCACCACGAGCGTGTCGAGGCCGAGGACGCGCGCGGCCTCGGCGTAGTCGTCGCGCCGCCCGCCGAGCAGCGCGGCGTGCGCGGACCACACCCGCAGGCCGGTGCGGTCGAGGAGGGCGCGTAAGCCCTCGGGATCGTCAAGGATGGCGAAAGGTTCGACGGCCTGATAGCCGAGCTCGGCGAGCCGGGGTAGGGACTCGGTGACAGGGTGTTCGCGCAGGGAGTACAACTGCACGGCGAGTGCGCTCATGTCCATGAACGCTAATCAACGGCCGACTCGGATGAAAGGGCACGTTCTGGCATACGAGACGGCTCGGCAGAAGGTACATCTGACCCATGCACACCGATGAGCACGGTCTGGAGGTCGGCTCCGCGAGCACGGCCGCCCTCCGCCACTACGACCAGGCGATCGACGATCTGCTGCACTTCAGGGCGGAGGTCGACGCCCAGGCCGAGGCGGCCCTCCGGGAGGATCCGTCCTTCCCCATGGGCCAGGTGCTGGCCGCCTACCTCGGCCTGCTGACCACCGAGCCCGACGACGCCAGACGGGCCCGCGAGCGTTTCGCCCGGTTCCGCGCGAGCGCCCCCGACCTGCTGCCCAGAGAGCGGGCGCACGTCGAGGCCGCCCAGCGGCTGCTCAACGGCGACTTCCTGGACGGCGGCGGGCTGCTCGGCCGGATCACCGAGGAGTACCCGCGCGACGCCCTGGCGCTGGCCGTCGGCCATCAGGTCGACTTCTTCACCGGCAACGCCCGATCGCTGCGGGACCGGATCGGCGGCGCGCTGACCGCCTGGCGCGAGGAGGACCGCCACTACGGCCATGTGCTGGGGATGTACGCCTTCGGCCTGGAGGAGTCCGGCCACTACGACCGATCCGAGGTGGTCGGGCTGCACGCGGTCGAGCTGAACCCCAAGGACGCGTGGGGTGTGCACGCCGTCGTGCACACCTACGAGATGCAGGGCCGCTTCACCGACGGCATCCGCTACATGGACGCCCGGATGCCCGACTGGTCCACGGGAACGTTCCTCAACGTGCACAACTGGTGGCACTACGCGCTCTACGCCATCGAGGCCGGGGACAACGCCAGGGCGCTGGAGGTCTACGACGCGGCGCTGGCCGACGGCGAGACCGCGATGGAGCTGCTCGACGCCGCCGCGCTGCTGTGGCGGCTGCTGCTGGAGGGCTCGGACCAGACCGAGCGCTGGCGGGCGCTCGCCGACGCGTGGCGCCCGCGCATGGGCGAGCCGTTCTACGCCTTCAACGACATGCACGCCGTCATGTCCTACCTCGGCGCGGGCCGGTCGGCCGAGGCCGAGAAGCTGGTGGCGAGCCGGGAGGCGTACGTGGCGGCGGGCACCTCGGCCACCAACCACGCGATGACCGCGCGCGTGGGCCTGCCGGTCTGCCGGGCCCTGATCGCGTACGGCAGGCAGGACTACGACACGGCGATCGACCTGCTCTACCCGATCAGGCACCGGATCAACGAGTTCGGCGGCAGCCACGCGCAGCGCGACGCCGTGCAGAAGACGCTGCTGGAGTCGGCGCTGCGGGCCGGGCGGCTCTCGCTGGCCCGGGTGCTGGTCAGCGAGCGCATCAACGTGCGGCCGTGCAGCCCGTACAACTGGCTGAAGCAGGCCGCGCTGGCGGAGAAGCTGGGCGACCGGGCGGCGTCAGCCGTCGCCGCCGACCGCGCCGCCCTGCTGCGGAAGGTCTGAGCCGGTCGTCCCGGCGAACTCGTAGCGGATCGGCAGGCGCTTCAGGCCGCCCACGAACGTGGTGGCCACCCACTCGGGCGCGCCGTCCGGCTCCACCGACGACAGCCTGGACAGCAGTTCGGTGAACAGCGCCCTGACCTCCATCCGGGCCAGGGCGGCGCCCAGGCAGTAGTGGGCGCCGAAGCCGAAGGCCAGATGCCGGTTGGGGTTGCGGCCGACGTCGAAGCGGAACGGGTCGTCGAAGACATCCTCGTCCCGGTTGGCCGACGGGTACGACAGCAGTACCGCGTCGCCCTCCCTGATCCGCACGCCGCGCAGGTCGTAGTCGGCGGTGGCGGTGCGCATGAACTCCTTGACCGGCGTCACCCAGCGGATCATCTCGTCCACGGCCAGCGGCATCAGCTCCGGCCGCGCGCGCAGGCGGGCGAGCTGGTCGGGGTGCGCCATGAGCGCGTGCAGGCCCCCGGCCACCGTGGAGCTGGTGGTGTCGTGGCCCGCGGTGGCGATGATCACGTAGTAGGAGGCGGTGTCCAGCTCGGACAGCCCCTCGGCGTTGGCGATCGTCGAGGCCAGGTCGTCGGTGGGCTCGCGGCGCCGCGACGCGGTCAGCTCCTGGAAGTAGGCGAAGAAGTCCAGCACGACGGCGAACTGCTCCTCGGGGGTGGCGCCGCGCCGCCGTTCCGGGTCGGAGCCGCCGAACAGCTCCTGGGTGAGCTGGAGCATGCGCGGGAAGTCGCTCTCCGGCAGGCCGAGCAGCGACAGGATCACGTACAGCGGGTAGTGCGAGGCGATGTCGGTGGCGAAGTCGCACGCGCCGCCGAAGTCGAGCATCCGGTCCACGTACCGCCTGGCCAGGGTGTCGATGCGCTCCTGCATCCGGCGCATGGCGGCGGGCTTGAACCAGTCGGCGGCGATCGCCCGCACCACGGCGTGGTCGGGGTCGTCCATGTGGATCAGTGTGCGCAGCGCGACGCCGCTGGCGGCCATCTGCTCCTCGGCCGCCGCCGCGACCAGCAGCGGCCGGGGCGCGTTGACGAAGAGCTGGTGCCTGCGCTCGATCTCCAGGACGTCGGCGTGCTTGGTGACGGCCCAGAAGGGGCGGTAGCCGGGGGCGTCGACCCAGTGCACCGGCGACTCGGCGCGAAGCATGGCGCACGCCTGGTGGAATCGCTTCTCGTCGGCGTACGCGGTGGGGTCGGCGAGCGCCAGTCCTGCCTCGTCGAGGTTCACGGGTGCCAGGTCCTCTCCGTCGATTCGATCATCAACCGCTTGGCCCATCATGGCGGATCCGGCCGCCCGCCGCTTGCCGTCGCTCACCCGCAGGAGCCCGGGTCGAGGGCGGAGACCTTCCAGTCCGCTCCGGGGAACGGCGACATGAAGTGGGTGAGGAGGTCGACGGCGTAACCGGGCACCTGGGCGCCCGCGTCCAGCAGCGAGATCGTCTGCGGCCCGTCGGCGCCGCGCAGCGTGATGGAGTCGCGGGCGCGCACCGGGACGTAGCCCGGTCTGGCGGCCACCGTCAGGCAGGCCAGCGGCACGTCCCCCGCCTTGATCGCCTGCTTCCCGCTGATCGGCCGCAGGCGCTGGTCGTAGCGGCGCAGTTCCAGCGACCGGGTGGGCCCGACGCGGACGCTCTGCCGGAACACGTCCGCGCCGACCTTCCTGCTCACCCGGATGTCGAGCCGCACGTCGGGGCGCAGGTCGACGCCGCGTGCCCGCAGGTCGATCCGGTCGTAGCCGCCCTCGAAGCCGGGGGTGAGGAAGCCGACCGCCTTGGGCGCGGCCAGGCCGAAGGGGACCCGGCCCGGCCGTACCCGAAGCCAGGACAGGCGGTGTACGGCCAGCGAGAGGTCCTCGATCCGGCTGCCGTCGAGCCCGAACTCACCGCCGAGCCGGTAGCCGAGCAGGCCCGCGGCGTGCGGCACCTCCTGGGCCGCCGACACCTTCTGCCGGGCGACCGGTTCCAGCGAGAGGCCCGCGTGCACCTCGATGCGGCGGGTGGGCACGGGCGTGGAGACCAGTTCGACGGACAGGTCGGGCCGGACCGTGGCGGTGGTGCGGGCGGCGAGGTCGGTGACGGCGAGGGAGGTGCCGAGCAGCTCGCCCCGCCGTGGCTTGTACACCTTCTCGATCAGCGCCCCCTCGACGGCGAGCAGCCCGTCCAGGGTGCTCGCGTTCGCCTGGTAGGCCAGGGCGGGCAGCCGCAGCCCGCTGCCCGCGCCGTCGGTGTCGATCCCGAACACCGAGGGCACGCCGGTGAACCTGAGCAGCCCGCTCCCCGCCCTGCCCGCCCCCTCGGGCAGCACGGTCACCGCCGCCTCCAGCCGCCGGACCGGCGTGGCGTTGCGCACCGTGATCCGCGTCTTCCTGCCGTAGTTGCCGTTGACCGCGACCGTGGCGGGCACGGGCGAGACGACGACCCGGCCGCGCACCCGGCCGTACCCGGGTGTGTCGGCCTCGGCCCGCACGTCCAGCGAGCCGATCGTGGCGGCGGGCTCGACCGTGTAGTTGGCGGTGACCGCGTGGGAGTCGCGCCCGTCCACGTCCCTGCCCTTCCCGGCGTCGAAGGGCCCGACCGTCAGGCTGGTGACGCGTTCGGGCAGGCCGGTGAGGGTGGCCCGCGCCCTGACGGGGACGGGGGCGAGCACCCGGCTGTCGAGGTACAGGCCGAGCTTGCGGCCCGCAGGGCGGTAGCCGGTGAAGGTGAAGGTCTTCTTGGCCGGGTCGATGGTGACCCGGTGCGGCAGGCCGGTCAGGTCGACGAAGCCCTTGACGCCGAAGCAGCCGCGGGCGGCCGTGCAGAACGGGCCGGTGGCCGGTGCGCAGCCGCGGCAGGGGGCGTCGACCAGGGTCAGGCCGCCGGGCAGGTGCGGCGTGTGCGCGATGGAGTCGAGCGCGGCGCCCTTGCCGAGCCAGAGCCTGGCCTTCAGGTCGAGCCGGGCGCCGCCGGAGTCGTAGGCGACCAGGCCGTCCTTGGCGGTGATGGTGACGCGTCCCGGCACGGGGCCGAGGGTGCCGAGGACGCCGTAGCGCAGGTCGCCCGCGAGCCTGAGGTCGGCGTCGAGCGCGACCCGCTGCCGGGCCGCCCGCACCTCAGCGGTGAAGCCGCCTCCGGCGGGGGTCAGCGCGGCCTCGCGCAGGCCGTCGATCCTGGCGCTGGCGTCGAAGTCGCCGCTCGCCGCGTCGTGGTGTACGGCCAGGTGCGGCCCCTTGGGCGCCTGGGCGCCCGGGTGGTTGGCGACGGCGATCCGGGCCGATGCGATCGGCCCCGACAACCCCCTGAAGCCGGGCGCTCCCCCGGCCCACGAGGCGTCGAAGCGGGCGGGCACGCCGGTGGCGACGGCGGCGGCGCGCAGGTCGCGGCCGTCGAGGCGGGTCCTGGCCGAGGCGGAGACGGAGTCGACCTCGCCGCCCGAGGTCCAGGCGAGGTGCTCGGCGGCGGCGTCCACGACGAGGGCGGCCCGTTCGCGGAGCCCTTCGACGTCGGCGCTCACCTGGTCGTCGCCCTTCGCGGCGCGCAGGTCGATCCGTTTCAGGCGGGAGCCGGCGGCCACCTCGACGGAGCTGCGGGTGCCGAGATTCCAGGAGGCTGCGACGGTGGAGCGCACGCCGTACAGGGTGCCCTGGATGATCGGGCCTTCCTTGAGGTCGGCGTAGGCGGCGCGCAGGCGGGAGATGGTTTCGGTGGCTCGGTAGGTGGCCGTGCGGGCGGCTGGGTCGAGGTCGGCGCTGAGGCGGGCCGGGGTGTTGGAGATCTCCAGTCTGGCCAGGTGGGTGCGGTCGATGGAGGCGGCGCCGAGGAAGGGGTGGCCGCCGGAGCCGAGGTTCAGCCGGACGCGGGGGGTCGCGCCGTACGTGACGTCGAATCCGGCCACTGCGGAGAGCCGTCCGGAGACGCCGAGCGCCGGGCCGTCCTTGATCATCGTGATGTGGTCGCCGGGGGGCGCGGAGATCGCGCCGCCGTTGCGCTGCAGGGTGATCTCGAAGGCGCCGATCGGGCCGCTGGCGGTGTGCGTGACGCGGTTGGCCGCCGGGTCGTTCTCCAGCCTGACGCGGGCGGGCAGGTCGTCGAGTCTCGCCTTCACCACGGTGCCTTCGGCGAAGTACAGCAGGTCGGCGGACTTGGCGCGCGGGGAGGCCGAGGTCATGGTGAGGGCCTGGGCGCCTCGTTCGGCCGTGTGGCGGGCGCGGAAGTCCCTCGGGAGGCCGCGGATGTCCAGGGCGGTGAGCCTGGCCAGCCGCCCGTCCTCGTAGACGTGGTCGCGGAAGGCGGCCGACGGGATCGGGCCGGGGCTGGTGAGATGGAGGTCGGTGACGCCGCCTCGCCTGGTCAGCTCGGCGGTCATCCGGGTGCGCAGGCCGTTCACCCGGACGTGGGTGAGCCTGCGGCGGTCGGTGACCAGCAGCGCGTCGAGCGCGGCCGGGCGGGAGGAGGTGACGGTGAGCCCGCTGCCCTGGCCGCCGAGCGCGGCGTGCGCGGTGAACCGCTCGGCGGCCGGGCTCTGGCGCAGGCTGAGCAGCGTGGTGCCGTCGAGGCCCGCGACGGTCGCGACGGCCGCCGCCGGGTCGGTCCGCTTCATGCTGACCGTGACGTCCTTGGTGGCCGGGTCGAGGGTGAAGACGCCCCAGTCGGTGCCGGACAGCGAGGAGCCGCGCCGGTAGCCGTCGAAGCCGACCGTCAGCTTCTTGCCGCCGGGCAGTTCGTACTCCGCCCAGATCTGCGCCTTCAGCGCGCCGCCGCGTGTCTCGCTGCCCGGCAGGCGCATGCTGGCCAGGCCCACCCCGACACCCTGCTCCTGCTTCCGGGGTACGAGGTCGGCCACCAGGTCGGGGGTGCCGTCGCCGGTCACGTCCGCCTGGACGGGCACGGCCAGCGGGCGGGCGGCCGAGCACGCGGCCGGTTGGGTGGCGCTCTCGGCGCACAGCCGGTAGGTGAGCGACGGCCCGTCCCCCACCAGGTTCTTCAGCTTGGCGGTCAGAGCCGCCGGGACGCGGGAGAGCACGAGCGGTTCCGCCTCGTCCGTGGCCGGCAGCAGCCCGCGAGGATCCGGTACGGCGTCGCCCGCCCCCAACGACCGCACCTTCGCCGCGGCCTCGGCGGCGACCGCACGGACCAGGCCGGGCCCCGCGGGAGTGGTCACCACAGGAGCCTCGGGCGCGGACAGCGGCCGCCGCGCCCGTACAAGGGCCAGGGAGGGCTCCCTGGCGACAGCGACCTCCCCGTTACGGGGGACCGCAACCGGCTTCACCTCCGGCACGGCCACCCCCGGCCGTCGCTCGGCCCACGCCGGTTCAGAGGCCGCCACCTGCGGGATCACGGCGATGGAGGAGAGGAGGAGAAGACAGGAGAGAACGTGGCGGTGACGCCGCGGCATGAGTGGGTTTCCCCCGGGGATCGGATCGAGTCGGCCCAGAATTACGAAAGGGCAAAGCCGACCACAGACCCCCACTTGCCGTCAAGGCATGATTTACAACCATTCAAGCGGTCAGTCACTCACTCCCGGGCCCCGGCGTCAGCCACTCCACGATGTCGGCGACGACGGCTGGGTCCACGTGCTGCGGGGGCTCGTACTCCGCAGGCGTGGATGGACCCGCGCCGGGAAAGAACAGGTGGTTGTCGGCGTCGTAGACGCGGATCGTGACATCCGGCCGGTGAGCGAGCCCGGCCTTCCACCCTGACAGATCGTCCGCCACGGTCACTTGATAGTCGCGGCCGCCCTGGAGGATGAACATCGGCTTGTCCAGCGCCGCCGCGGTCGCGACCGGGTCGTAGCCGCGCAGATCCAGCCAGTACGCCGCCGGCCAGCCGAACAGCAGCGCCTCGGTCGGCGTCGAGGGTGACAGGTCGGGACTGGCGACCATCGCAGCCTGCCGCGTGATCGTCTCGACGGCCGCCTCCACCGCCGGGCCGAGATCCAGCGAGGCGAGGTAACGGACGACGCGGACGGCGGCCTGGTGCATCGGCTGCGTATCCCCAGCCATGATCACCAAACCGGCGACGGACGCCTCGGCGGCCGCGACACGCGGCGCGACCCTACCACCCATGCTGTGGCCGAGAACGAAGACGCGGGCGGGGTCCACGCTCGGCTGCTGCCGGAGCAGTCGAACGGCGGCGACCGCGTGCGGCACGTACTCGTCGGCCATCGTGAAGTCGGCCGCGTTCGCCACCTGACCGCCGTGGGTGTGGGTCACCTTGTCGAACCGCAACACCGCGACACCGCGGCCGGCCAGCCCCCAGGCCAGGTCCTTGAGCGGTTTGTTGGCTCCGCTGGTGGCGTCGCGGTCGAAGGGCCCTCCCCCGCTGAGCAACACGACACCCGCTCGCGGGCCGGACCCATGCGGCAGGGTCACCGTGCCGGTCACAGCGAGAGGGCCGTCGCCAACCGTGACGTCGTGCTCATCGAACCTCGTCGGATCGGCGTACGGCGGCGGCGCCCAGGGCGCGGTGGCCGCGGCAAACCGCAGACCGTTCAGCATGCCGTCGTGGTCAACCTCCATCACCACGGTGAGTCCCGCGCGCTCGCAGGCCACCGGGACACTCACGCTGATCAGCCCCGCCTGGGCCTGCTCGCTCACCGGCTCCCCGATGGCGCGGACCGATCCGCGCTTGCCCATCTCGGCTGCCCAAGCGGCCCGCAGCCCCTCAGCGTTGACCAGCGCTCGCAACGGCGGCGCGAAGAGTCGTTCGATCTCGGCGAAGCGCCCCTTACATGCCATCTCGACAACCGCGACGGCGGTCGCTGCTGGGTCGGTTCCCATCGTCATCCCCATCCCCACCTTTCTCGTTATTTGAGAAAGGTAGCACGATGTGAGATCGTAAGGAGGTGAACACGTTCGAGCTTCTGGGGCACCCGGTACGGCTACGCGTGGTGCACGCGATGCGCGGAGGGCGGACGCTGACGACTTCCCAGTTGTGCGCTCGCATCCCCGACGTCTCGAAGGCCACCGTCTACCGGCACGTCGACCTGCTCGCCGCCGGGGGAATCCTGGAGGTGGCCGACGAGCAGCGAGTACGCGGCGCGGTGGAGCGCCGATACCGGCTGCGTCAGGACCGGGCGTCGATCGATCCCGACACGATCGAGTCGGCGTCACTCGACGACCACCGCCGCGCATTCGCCACGGCGACGGCCACCCTGCTCGCCGAGTTCAACGCCTACCTCGACCGGGACCACGCCGACCCGGCGGCAGACCTCGTCGGCTACCGGCAGCATGCCGTCTGGCTCAGCCGAGACGAACTCCTCGAGATGATCAGCGAACTGCGCAGCGCGATCGCGCCCCGGCTGGCGAACCCATCCACGCCCGACCGCGCGCAATACCTGCTCAGCCCGATCCTGTTCCCGACCGAGGAACCGTCCGCCGCCCCCGAGACCGGTTGTTTCTAGCTCAATCAGCCATATGTCGCGACTTTTCCTGGCAAGTGTTGTGGTGGGGTGCGAGGCGCAGAGCCTTGACCCAAGTGGCAAACCGTCATTCACTGCTTGACATGGTCTACCGCCGTACGGAGAAGACCGAGCTGCGTCTCGCCCAGGTGCGGGAGCGGCTGGTCTCCGCCGCGCTGGCGGTGACCGCCGAAGGCGGCTTCGAGGCCGCGACCATGTCGGCCGTGGCCGCGCGGGCGGGCCTGTCGGCCGGCGGCATCTACCGGCACTTCTCCTCCAAGGGCGAGCTGCTGACCGAGGTGTTCAGGCGCGCCTCGGGCCACGAACTCGACGTGCTGGCCCGCGTGGCGGCCGGCGATGGCCCGGCCGGGCGGCGGCTGGGCGCGGTGGTCGCCACCTTCGCCCGCAGGGCGCTGGAAGGGCGCCGCCTCGCCTACGCGCTCCTCGCCGAGCCCGTCGACCCCGCCGTCGACGTGGCCAGGCTGGAGTACCGCCGCCGCTACCGCGACCTGTTCGCCGACCTGATCGGCGAGGGGGTGGCGGCCGGCGAGCTGCCCGCCCAGGACCCCGCGCTGACCGGCGCCGCCATGGTCGGGGCGGTCGCCGAATGCCTGGTCGGCCCACTCGCCCCCGACCACGCCCGGAAGGACGACGAATCCCTGATCGCCGCGGTGACCGCGCTCGCGCTGAACATCTGCGGCCGAACGGAGTGACATGCGAGACCTGCCACCCCCGCGCTCGATGCCCGACACGATCGGGCTGAACCCCTTCACGGCCAGCCCCTTCCTGCCGGGAATCCTCAAGGAGCACCTCGACGACGAGACCGCCCGCTGGGCCGCCGAGCACTGCACGGCCATGGGCGAGCTGGTCGCCGGTCCGCTCGACGAGCTGGCCGCCACCGCCGACCGGCACGGCCCCGTCCTGCACCCCTACGACAAGCGCGGCGACCGCGTCGACCGCGTGGAGTTCCATCCGGCGTGGGACGAGGTGGTGGACATCGCCTACCGGCGCTTCGGCATCGCCGCCATGTCGCACCGCGGCGGCGTACTCGGCCTGCCCGGCCGCGCGCCCGAAGTGGCCAAGCAGGCGCTGTTCTTCCTGCTGGCGCACGCCGACCGCAACGTGGTGACCGGCCTGACCATGACCGACGTGCTGGCCAGGACGCTCCGGCTCTACTCCCCCGAACTGGCCGAGCGCTACCTGCCCAGGCTCACCACCACCGACGGCACCGGCTGGCAGGCGGCGATGTTCCTCACCGAGAAGGCCGGCGGCTCGGACGTGGGCGCCAACGAGGTCGAGGCCCGCCGGGACGGGGACGGCTGGCGCGTCCACGGCGACAAGTGGTTCTGCTCCAACTGCCAGGCGGACGTGATCCTCACCCTGGCCCGCCCCGAGGGCGCGGGCCCCGGCACCGACGGCCTCGGCCTCTTCCTGGTACGGCGCAGCCTCGACGACGGCACCCGCAACGCCTACGTGATCAACCGCCTGAAGGACAAGCTCGGCACCAGGGGCCTGGCCTCCGGCGAGGTGACCTTCCAGGGCGCCCACGCCGAGCTGGTCGGCGGCCCCGGCGTCGGCTTCCGGCAGATGACCGAGATGCTGAACCAGACCAGGGTGGCCAACGCGATCGTCGCCGCCGCCCTGGTGCACCGCTCCCACCTGGAGGCCCGCGAGCACGCCGAGGGCCGGGCGGCCTTCGGGCGCAGGCTCGCCGACCAGCCGCTGATGCGCGAGGTGCTGGGCGAGCTGGCCCAGGAGGCCGAGTCGTGCACCCGGCTGGCCTTCCACACGGCGGTGCTGCTGCAGCGGGCCGACGCGGGCGACGCCACGGCCGGGGCGCTGCTGCGCACGCTGACGCCGCTGGTGAAGTACCACACGGCCAGGCGGGCGCAGTGGGCGTGCCACGAGGCGATGGAGGTGCGCGGCGGCAACGGCTACATCGAGGACTGGCCGAACGCCAGGATGGTGCGGGACGCGCACCTGCTGTCGATCTGGGAGGGCAGCGGGAACATCATGCTGCTCGACTTCGCGCGGGCGCTGCGCCGTACCAGGTCGGGGCCCGCTCTGGTGGCGGCGCTCACCGAGCTCGCGCCCGGTATGGCCGGACGGGCCGAGGCGTGGGGGCGCGAGCTGGCGGCCTGGGAGGAGCTCGGGGTCGAGGAGGCGCAGTACGCGTTGCGCGCGCTCGGCGAAGGGTATGTCCGGCTGCTGTCGGACGCGCTCACCTCCGGCGACCGGGAGGCCGCCCGTGGGTGACTTCAGCGTCCCGATCACCGTCAGGTTCGACGACACCGACGGGCAGGGGCACCTCAACTCGGCCGTCTACCACTCCTACGCCGAGCATGCCCGCTGGTGCCACCTGCGTTCCACCGGGACGCTGCCGGAGGAGCTGCGGGCCACCGGGGTGGGGCCGGTGTTCCTGGAGTCCACGATCAGGTTCCGCAGGGAGATCAGGGCCGGGGAGACCGTGCACGTCAGCGTCGTCTACGACTGGCCCGACAGCGCGGGCAAGACATTCGTGATCAGGCAGGAGTTCGTCGTGGACGGGACCGTCGCGGCCGAGCTGGACAGCGTGTGCGGCCTGCTCGACCTGGCCACCCGGCGGCTCGTCCCGGACCCGCGGGTCAGACTGTTCGGAGGTGTGTCATGAGCGGGATCCTCGACTTCGACGAGCTGTTCCACCGGCACGAGCGGGTGCGCTGGTCTCCGGCGCGCGACCTGCCGCCGTTCTCCGCCATCGACCGGTCGAAGATCGACGAGGAGATGGTGGACGGGCTGGTGGTGCTGGCCAGGACCGAGTTCTCGTCGATCCCGGCCATCCTCGACCTGCTGCGCATCTTCCGGCACGACGCCGACCTGACCGCCTGGCTGTCGATCTGGTTCGCCGAGGAGGTGCGTCACCACCTGCTGCTGCGCCAGTGGGCCGAGGCGGCCGGGCGCGACCCTGAGGGCATGGTGCCCGAGCTGATCAGGCCCGAGCTGGGCGATCCGCCGCCGGTGGCGACGCTGGCGGTGAACGTGCTGGGCGAGGTGCGCACCTGCCGCCTGTACGGGGCGATGGGGGCGGCCTGCGAGGAGCCGGTGCTCGCCGCGCTGCTGAAGAAGATCGCGGGGGACGAGGGCAGGCACGCGCAGGGGTTCGCGCACTACGCGCGCAAGCTCACCGCGGCCGACCCGGACACCACGATCCCGGTGCTGCTGCGGGTCGGGCAGGTGTGGTGCGATCCCGACGGCGGCCTGGCCGACGCCAACCCGGCGGCGGAGAACTACCAGGAGGGCGAGACCGCGGCGGCCATGTCGGAGCTGCACCGGCGCTGGGTGGACCCCGAGCGGGAGGCGCGGGCGGTCTGCTCGCTGTTCGGCGACATCGCGGGCCTGCCGATCGCCACCCCCGCCGACTTCGTGACGCTCAGGAAGAGGGTGCGGGCATGATCGACTTCGCGCCGCTGGAGAAGCGGCTGACCGAACTGCTGGAACGGCACGACCAGTCCCGCCAGCCCTGGACCTACGACGACCTGATCGAGCGCATGGAGCGACGCCGCCTGGAGAAGCTGTCGCGGGCGATCGGCGACGGCCCCGCCGACCTGGCCGCCATCCAGGCCGCCTGGGCCTCCGGCGCCGGCCCGCTGCACCCCGACCACGCCAAGGCGCTGGAGACCGCGTACCTGGGCGAGACCAACCTGCCGTGGTACACCGAGAACCTGTACGCCCACCTCAGCCGGGGCCATCCCGTCCTCGGCGACTTCTTCCGCCGCTGGGTGGCCGAGGAGGACCAGCACGGCCGCGCCTTCGAGATCTACCTGCTGATGGACCGGGCCGTGCCCCCGGCGGCCATGCTGGAGGCCAAGACCGCGATGCTGCGCGAGGGCAGGGCCGCCCCCGCCACCGACCCGTTCGACATCATGGTCTACACCTCCATCCAGGAGCTGTCGACGCGTGTCTTCTACGCCCGCCTGGCCCGGGTGGTGGCCGACCCGATCCTGGCCGACCTGCTGCGCCGGGTCCAGGCCGACGAGTCGCTGCACCTGGCCTTCTACCGGGAGGCCGTCAAGGTGGCACTGCAGCAGGACCCGTCGCTGGCCGAGGCGGTGCACCGGGGGTTCATGGGCTTTCGCGAGCCGGTGACCGTGCTGCCCGACTACGAGGAGCGCAAGGGGCTCATCTGGGACAACGGGCTCAGCAACCTGCACGTGTTCCGGGCCGAGGTCGTCGAGCCGCTGCTGCGCTACTGGGGGCTCGACGACGGCCGGGCGCTGGCCCGCTGGTCGGTCACAGAGGCAGGCCACCGCCCGGCTTGAGGGCCTTCATCGCGATCTGGGAGGTGAGTTTGTCCAGGCCGGGCAGGCGGCCGAGACGGTCCAGGCAGAGCTGGCCATAGGCGTCCATGTCGGCCACCGCGACCCGCAGCACATAGTCGGGGCGGCCGAACATGCGCAGGCACTCGATGACGTCGTCGACCTCCATGACGGCGGCCTCGAAGGCGGTGACCGTCTCGGCGTCCTGCCCTTCGAGCTCGACGTAGGCGAGCACCTGGAAGCCCCGCCCGACCGCCGCGGGGTCGACGACCGCGCGGTAGCCGCTGATCACTCCGCTCTCCTCCAGGTTGCGCACCCGGCGGAGACAAGGGGACGGCGTGAGCCTGACCCGCTCGGCCAGTTCCTGGTTGCTCAGCCTGCCCTCCGACTGCAGCTGGCGAAGAATTGCGCGATCCGTAGCATCCATGACGTTGAATGCTAACGCGGCTGGAAACCCCCACAAAGGTTGACATCGGATTCCGCGATGTCTGACATAACCTTGCCCCAGCCGAGAGACAGGAAAGATCATGACGCAGGTGTTTCTCACCGGCACCAAGGCCCTGGTCAGGGTGATTGTCGAGCAGATGGAGGCCGACCAGCGAGCCGGCCTGGACACCGGCGCCCTGGTCTCCGGCTACCCAGGCTCGCCGCTGGGCGGCTTCGACCAGGAGCTGGCCCGCTCGCGAGCCGAGGTCGAGCCGCTCGGCATCGTGCACCGCCCCGGCCAGAACGAGGAGCTGGGCGCCACCTCGGTGTGGGGCAGCCAGCTCGCGCCGTCGCTGCCGAAGGCCACCAAGGCGGGCGTCCTCGGCGTCTGGTACGGCAAGGCCCCAGGCGTCGACCGCGCGGCCGACGCCTTCAGGCACGGCAACTTCGTCGGCGCCCACCCCCAGGGCGGCCTGATCGCGCTGTGCGGCGACGACCCGACGTGCAAGTCCTCCACGCTGCCCTCGGCGACCGAGAGCACGCTGGCCTCGCTCGGCATGCCCGTCGTCCACCCCGGCTCGGTACAGGAGCTCCTCGACCTGGGCAGGCACGCGATCGCCGCGTCCCGGGCGAGCGGCCTGTGGGTGGCGATCAAGGCGGTCTCGAACGTGGTCGACGCCACCGCCACCGTGACCCTCGGGGAGAGGGCCGCGCCGGTGATGCCGGTCGTGGAGTGGGAGGGCAGGCCGTACCGGCACGTGCCGAGCGCGTCGCTGCTCACGCCGTGGTCGCTGGACATGGAGCGCACCCTGGTCGGGCCGCGCCTGGAGCTGGCCCGCGCCTACGCCCGGGAGAACGGCCTCAACCGGATCACCGCCGACCCGCCCGGCGCCGCGCTCGGCGTCGTCGCCTCCGGCACCGCCTACCACGACGTGCGCGAGGCGTTCCGCAAGCTCGGCGTGACGCCCGAGGAGGCGGGGGTCCGGCTGCTCAAGATCGGCATGGTGTGGCCGCTCGACCCGGAGATCGTCCGCGCGTTCGCGCGCGGTCTGGGCGAGATCCTCGTGGTCGAGGAGAAGGGCCCGATGCTGGAGACCCTGATCAAGGACGTCCTCTACGGCACCGCCGACGCCCCCGCGGTCCTCGGCAAGGGCGAGGGCCTCATCCCCCGCCACGGCGGCCTCGACGCCGACCTGGTGGCCAGGGCGATCGCCCCCCGGCTGCGCCACCTCACGCCCGACTCCGACCTCGGTAACCGCGTGCAGCGGGGCCTGAAGGTGATCAACCGGCCGGGGCCGCTGAAGCTGCTCGGACCCTCGCGCACCCCGTTCTTCTGCTCCGGCTGCCCGCACAACCGTTCCACCGCCGTTCCCGAGGGCGCCGTGGTCGGGGCGGGGATCGGCTGCCACACGATGGTGGTGCTCAACCCCGAGGGCAAGGGCGAGCTGGCCGGGCTGACCCAGATGGGCGGCGAGGGCGCGCAGTGGATCGGCCAGGCGCCGTTCACCGACACCGCGCACATCTTCCAGAACCTCGGCGACGGCACCTTCCACCACTCCGGCTCGCTGGCGGTCAGGGCGGCGGTGGGCGCGGGCGTCAACATCACGTACAAGCTGCTCTACAACAGCGCCATCGCGATGACCGGCGGCCAGACCATCACGCCCGCGCTGTCGGTCGCCGAGCTGACCCGCTGGCTGCAGGCCGAGGGCGTGGCCCGGGTGATCGTCACCACCGACGAGCCCCGCCGCTACCGAGGCGTACGGCTGGCGCCGATCGCCTCCGTCCGCGACCGCACCGACCTGGACACCGCCCAGCGGGAGCTGGCCGCGATCAAGGGCGTCACCGTGCTGGTGCACGACCAGCAGTGCGCGGCGGAGAAGCGGCGGCTCCGCAAGAAGGGCGACCTGCCGGACCCCGCCAAGCGGGTGGTGATCAACCAGCGGGTGTGCGAGGGGTGCGGGGACTGCGGTCAGGTGTCGGAGTGCCTGTCGGTGCTGCCGGTGGAGACCGAGTTCGGCCGCAAGACCGAGATCCACCAGTCGTCGTGCAACAAGGACTACTCCTGCCTGGAGGGCGACTGCCCGTCCTTCCTCACCGTCGAACCGGGCGAGCGGACCGGCAAGCGCGCCGCCGTGTCGCCTCCCGAGGGCCTGCCCCTGCCCGTGCGGCGGGCGGAGGCGACGATCCGGCTGGTCGGGATCGGCGGCACCGGGGTGGTGTCGGTGGCGCAGATTCTCGGCAAGGCCGCCCTGCTGGACGGCAGGCGGTCCCGAGGGCTCGATCAGACGGGGCTGGCGCAGAAGGGCGGGACGGTCGTCTCCGACATCCGGGTGTTCGACGGGGAGGAGGACCTGCCGGGTCAGGCCACGGCCGCGTCCGTGGACGCCTTCCTGGCGCTCGACCTGATCGGCGCGAGCGAGCCCAAGCACCTGAACGCCGCCGACCCGGACCGGACCGTCGCCGTCGTCTCCACCACGCTGGTGCCGACCGGCGCCATGGTGGTGGACCCGTCGCGGCACGTCACCGACCTCGACGCGCAGATCGCGGCCCTGGAGGCGCGCACGCTGGCCGCGGAGAACGTCTACCTGGACGCCGAGCAGGTGTCGCTGGCCCTGTTCGGCGACCACATGCCGGCCAACACCATCATGGTGGGCGCGGCCTGGCAGCGCGGGCTCATCCCGATCGGCCTGGAGGCGATGGAGAAGGCGCTCGGCTCGGACAAGGCGGTGGCCGCCTTCCACTGGGGCCGGGCCGTGGTCGCCGCCCCCGAGGCGGTGTCCCGGGCGGTCGGCGAGTCCGTCGTCACTCCCGCCGAGCTGTCGGCCCAGGTGCGCCGTCTGATCGAGTCCGTCGGCGCGCCCGAGGGCGGCGAGCTGGACCGGCTGCTGCGGGTACGGGTGCCCGACCTGGCCGCCTACCAGAACCTGCGCTACGCCGCCCGCTACGCCGACGCGGTCAAGGCCGTGCACTCCCGGGCGCCCGGCCCGGTCGCCGAGGCGTACGCCCACCACCTGCACCGGCTGATGTCCTACAAGGACGAGTACGAGGTGGCCCGCCTGCACCTGGACCCGGCCGAGCGGGCCAGGATCGCCGCCGAGTTCGGGCCCGGCGCGAAGATCACCTACAACCTGCACCCGCCGGTCCTGCGCGCCCTCGGCATGAAGCGCAAGCTCCGCCTCGGCCCCTGGTTCGACCCGGCCTTCCGCCTGCTGTACGGCATGCGCCCGCTGCGCGGCACCCGCCTCGACCTCTTCGGTCTGGGCGAGGTCCGCAGGGTGGAGCGCTCGCTGCCCGCCGAGTACACCCGCGACCTGCGCCGCGCCCTGGAGTCCGGCTCCCCCGAGCTGGCCCTCGAGGTCGCCGAACTCCCGGACCTGATCCGCGGCTACGAGCACATCAAGCTCCGCAACGTCACCGCCTACCGCGACCGCGCCGCCGCCCTGCTCGCCAAACTGGGAACGGAGCTGCCCGCCAAGTAGCCTTGATCGTCGTGCTCTCCTAGGCTGCGAGGTAAACGATCGACAGCCTGGAGAGTCCCGACCATGAGCACCCCCTCCGACTTCGACCCCGCCGAAGCCCTCGCGAAGATCAACACGAAGGTCCCGCATCCCGCGAGGGTCTGGGACTACTGGCTCGGCGGCAAGGACCACTTCGCCGCCGACCGGGAGGCCGGCGAGCACCTGCTGGCCGCGATGCCGAGCTGGGTCGAGGTCGCCAGGGCGGACCGCGAGTTCCTCGCCCGCGCCGTCCGATACCTGGTGGAGGAGGCGGGGATCCGGCAGTTCCTGGACATCGGCACCGGCATCCCTACCGCGAACAACACCCACGAGGTCGCCCAGTCGATCGCGCCGGAGAGCCGCATCGTCTATGTCGACAACGACCCGATCGTGCTGGTGCACGCCCGCGCCCTGCTGACCAGCACGCCGGAGGGCGCCACCGCCTACATCGACGCCGACCTGCGCGAGCCCGAGGGCATCCTGGAGCGCGCGAGGCTCACCCTGGACTTCGACCGCCCGATCGCCATCACGCTGCTGGCGATCATGGAGTTCATCATCGACGACGGCGAGGCCCAGGCGATCCTCAAGCGACTCATGGACGCGGTGCCCTCGGGCAGCTACCTGGCGATCGCGCAGCCGGTGCACAGCGAGGCGATCGACGAGGCGGCCCAGCGCTGGAACGACAGCGGCGGCACGACGGTCAGCGGCCGTCACCCCGAGCAGATCGCCGCCTTCTTCGCCGGCCTGGACCTGGTGGAGCCGGGCGTGGTGGCGCTGCCGAGGTGGCGTCCCGACGCCGCGACCAGCTACACCGACCGCGACATCCCCAGCTTCTGCGGCGTGGCCCGCAAGCCCTGAGCCGCCGGTCCGAGAGCCCGAGAGCTAGAATATCGTTCTAGTCATTCCCTCTCGAAAGGAGCCGCGCGTGGAGCTGGAACTGGACGGGCTCGAGGTGCGCTTCGACCACACCGCGGTCGCCGCGCCCCGCATCAGGGACCTGCTGCCGATCTACCAGGACCTGCTCGGGGGCGTCTACCTGGGCGGTGGTGACAACACCGCGAGCGGCTACCGGACCATGCAGCTCGAGTACGCCAACGGCAGCAAGATCGAGCTGATGGAGCCGTTGGCTGGGTCGTCCTTCTTCGACAGCTTCTTCGAGCTCACCCGGGGCCGGGGCGGCGTCCACCACCTGAACTTCCACGTCGGCGACATCCACGCCGCCGTGGCCAGGCTGGAGGCGCGCGGCTACCGCATGTTCGGCCTGAACCTCGCCGACCCGCGCTGGCGCGAGGTGTTCATGCACCCAAAGGAGGCGCACGGCGTGCTGATCCAGCTCGCCCAGCCGGGCCCGCGCGACGACCTGCCCCGCCCGTCCCTGGAGGAGGTCCTCGCCGGCCGGGGCTTCCGCGGCGACGGGACGCCCAGCCCCTGACGATCAGCGTCCAGCAGGTAGCGCTCGCCTAATTTCGCCACTTTTGTTGGCAACTAAAACGCTTGTCCCAGAAGTCATGTGACATGTAAATACTGTGTGTCGGTCTTACCTGTCACATCGAAGGGGTCAACTTTGGCTCGCAGCCGCACCCTCGCTTTAGCAGCCGGCGCGCTGTTCCTCCCATTCTTAACGGTGTTATCCGCTTCACCCTCCACGGCGGCGACGACCGCCGCCCCTGCGGCTCCGCCCAGCGACATGCGCGAGGCTCCCGACAAGGACCTCCCGCTGGACGGCAAGCGGGTCGACACGCCCGAGAAGTACGAGCCGAAGTCCGGCGCCAAGGCCAGGGCCGCGGGGACGACCCCGCCGGTGGGCACCGTACGGCAGTGGCTCGCGCGTGACGACGCCCAGGGCACGCTCTACCGCAAGAACTACACGCTGCGCGGCGTGGGGGCCAAGATCGAGGTCTGGGTCGCCAACGACCTGGCCTTCCCGGCCGGCGACTGCCGCCTGCAGATCCCCACGACGACCGAGGTCACCGACGCCCAGGTGGCCTCGCTGGTCAGCGAGTTCGACACGAACATGTTCCCGAAGGAGACGGCGGCCTTCAGCACGCCGCCCGACCGGGACGGCAGCAACTCCACGGTCCCGCCGGACGCCAACGGCAACGGCGGCGTCTACACCGGCGACGGCGACAAGACGGTCGCCCTGATCGACAACGTCAGGGACGACAACTTCTACGACTTCCCCGCCGCCTCGACCTACATCGCGGGCTTCTTCTCCTCCCAGCTCAACGAGCTCTTCGACCGCAACGTGATGACGATCGACGCCTTCGACTGGGCGCATCGCACCGGGGCGAACCCGCCGAACGAGCCGACCTCCGACCCGTGCACCAGCAGGCCGGCCCGCCCGCGCGCCTACGAGGGCACCTTCGCCCACGAGTGGCAGCACCTGCTGCAGTACTACACCGACCCGAACGAGACGGTCTGGCTGAACGAGGGCCTGTCCGACCTGGCGCAGAGCCTGGTGGGCTACGCGGACGGCACCAGGACCGTGTTCGACCCGGGCTCCGACGGCCACCTGTCCTGCTTCCAGGGCTTCGCCACGGTGCAGACGCCGCACAACCCGAACCCGCGCGACTGCGGCGGCCCCGAGAACTCGCTGAACCTGTGGGGCGAGGGCGACCCGGCCGAGGTGCTGGCCGACTACGGCCACGCCTTCTCGCTCATGCTGTTCCTCTACGACAGGTACGGCGCGGACTTCATCTCCACCCTGCACAAGGACGGCGCGCACCAGGGGCTGGCCAGCCTCGACGCCGCGCTGGAGGCCAAGGGTGTGACCGACATGTACAAGGTCCTGCACGACCACCAGTCGATGGTCCTGCTGGACAAGATCGTCGGTGAGCAGTACGGGATCATGTTGGGCGTGCCGAAGAGCCGGGTGACCACCCCGAGCCTGCGCTCCACGGTCAACCTGGCCAACCCCGACTCCCACGACAACCCCGGCACGGCGCCGAACGGCGCGGACTACGTGGCGCTGCAGAAGGCGGGCGGCCAGGCGCTCAAGGGCCACGAGCTGCGCTCGCTGAGCTTCGAGGGCTCCAAGACGCTGCCGCCGATCCCGCTGGCCTGGACGGTCGTCTCCGACGACCCGGACCGGGCGGGCAACCCGGTGCTGTTCTCCGGCAACGTCGACAACCTCAACGTCGGGGCCGTCACCAAGGTCACCGTGCCGGCCGCCGACCCGACGCTGCGCTTCCTGGCGAAGTACGGCGCCGAGGCCGGATACGACTACGGCTACGTCATCGTCTCCACCGACGGCGGCGCCACCTACACCACCGTCGCCGGTGACCGGACGGTCGCCGGCCCGCTCGGCCCGGCCCTGAACGGCACCACGACGGGCTTCGAGCCGCACTCCTTCGACCTGTCCGCCTACGCGGGCAAGGAGGTGCTGCTCGGCTTCCAGTACGTCAGCGACGGCGGCGTCAGCGAGGGCGGCCTGAAGGTCGACGACATCACGGTCGGCGGCACGGCGGTCAGCGATGGCTCCAGCCTCGACCCGTTCGACTCCCCCACGGAGGTCAAGCCGGTCTCGGTCGCCAACTGGAACCTGCGGCTGATCGGCATCGACGAGAAGCACAAGACCGCCTGGCAGTTCGAGCTGAACGGCAAGAACAGCGTGCAGCTCAACCGCATCCAGCTCGCCCTGCTCAGCGCGTTCCCGAAGGTCGTCGCCGTGGTGGCCTACGACGATCCGACCGAGCGGGTCACGCAGTACGCCCCGTACACCCTGAAGGTGAACGGCGTCCTGCAGCCGGGCGGCGCCAACCCCGCCTGACCGGCCCCGCCTGAAGGGCACCCGCCACCCGGCGGGTGCCCTTTCCTTCTTGACAACACGGCTTCGCCCGCCGTTCGGCGTGCGGGAATACCTGTGTACGCCCGCGCGCTTAGGTGGTTGAATCTTAAACAAGGAGGAGGTGCGCGATGCAGTTCGGAATCTTCACCGTGGGCGACGTCACCACGGACCCCACCACCGGCAGGACCCCGAGCGAGCACGAGCGGATCAAGGCGATGGTGGCCATCGCGCTCAAGGCCGAAGAGGTCGGGCTCGACGTCTTCGCGACCGGCGAGCACCACAACCCGCCCTTCGTGCCGTCGTCGCCGACCACGATGCTCGGCCACATCGCCGCGAAGACCGAGCGGATCATCCTGTCCACCTCCACCACGCTCATCACCACCAACGACCCGGTGAAGATCGCCGAGGACTACGCGATGCTGCAGCACCTGGCCGACGGCCGGGTGGACCTGATGATGGGCCGCGGCAACACCGGCCCGGTCTACCCGTGGTTCGGGCAGGACATCCGCCAGGGCATCCCGCTGGCCATCGAGAACTACGCGCTGCTGCGCGAGCTGTGGACCAAGGACGTCGTCGACTGGCAGGGCCGCTTCCGTACGCCGCTGCAGGGGTTCACCTCGACGCCCAGGCCGCTGGACGGGGTGCCGCCCTTCGTGTGGCACGGCTCCATCCGCAGCCCGGAGATCGCCGAGCAGGCCGCCTACTACGGCGACGGGTTCTTCGCCAACAACATCTTCTGGCCGAGAGACCACTTCGTCCGCCTGATCGAGCTGTACCGCACGCGCTTCGCCCACTACGGGCACGGCACGCCGGAACAGGCCGTCGTCGGGCTCGGCGGCCAGGTGTTCATGCGCAGGAACTCCCAGGACGCGGTCCGCGAGTTCCGCCCCTACTTCGACAACGCGCCCGTGTACGGCCACGGCCCGTCGCTGGAGGAGTTCACGAAGGAGACCCCGCTGACCGTGGGCAGCCCGCAGGAGGTCATCGACAAGACGCTGACCTTCCGCGAGTCCTTCGGCGACTACCAGCGCCAGCTCTTCCTGATGGACCACGCCGGTCTGCCGCTGAAGACGGTGCTGGAGCAGCTCGACCTGCTCGGCGAGGAGGTCGTGCCCGTGCTGCGCAGGGAGTTCGCCGCCGGGCGGCCGAGCCAGGTGCCCGCGGGCCCCACACACGCGGCGCTGGTCGCCCGCCGTACCGCCGAAGAGTCGTCGGCGCTCGCCTGAAGGGGAGGAAGCAGATGAAGACCAGGAAGCTCGTGGCCGTCTCCGCGGGGCTGAGCCGGCCTTCCTCGACGCGGCTGCTGGCCGACCGGCTCGCCGAGTCGGCCAGGCGGCGGCTGGCGGCGGAGGGTCCGGTGGAGGTGCGCGTGGTGGAGCTGCGCGACCTGGCCGGCGACATCGCCAACGCCATGGTGACGGGGTTCCCGGGCGGCGCGCTGCGCGAGGCGATCGAGGCGGTGACGGGGGCCGACGGCCTCATCGCGGTCACCCCGATCTTCACCGCGTCCTACAGCGGGCTGTTCAAGTCGTTCTTCGATGTGATCGACAACACCGCGCTCGCGGGCAGGCCGGTCCTGATCGGCGCGACCGGCGGCACGGCCCGGCACTCGCTGGCGCTGGATCACGCGCTGCGCCCGATGTTCGGCTACCTGCGCGCGATCGTCGTACCCACCGGCGTGTACGCCGCGTCGGAGGACTGGGGATCGGGCGGCGACGCCACCACCGAGGGCCTGTCGGCGCGGATCGACCAGGCGGCGGGCGAGCTGGCCGCCCTGGTGTCGGGCAGTCCCGTCAGGGCCGAGCCCGCCGAAGCGGTCGTCCCCTTCGAGCAGCAACTGGCTGCCCTGCGCCCCTGAGATGACGAACCCCCATGACACATCATGGGGGTTTGTCTGTTTTACATACCAGGGGGGGTATGCTCACCTGCAGAAGCGTTCCACGACCTTCCTATACCCCCCGGGGTTTATTACGGAAAGTGAGCTACGTAACGATGAGCGACAGCCGTATCGACGTCCATGTCATCGCGACCTCGTCGCTGGGTGACCGCAGCTACCTGGCCACCGACGGCCGGGTGGCGGTCGTGGTCGACCCGCAGCGGGACGTGGATCGGGTCCTCGCCCTCGCCGGGAGGCTCGGCGTGCGCGTCACCCACGTGGTCGAGACGCACGTGCACAACGACTACGTCTCCGGCGGGCTGGACCTGGCCAGGCTGACCGGCGCGCGGTACGGCCTCGCGGGCTCGGACGGGGCGCCCTTCGACCACCTGCCGCTGGCCGACGGCGACGTCCTCGAAGTCTCGCCCGCCCTGCGGCTGCGCGTGCTGGCCACCCCGGGCCACACCTTCACCCACCTGTCCTACGCGCTGGAGGGCGACGGCGGCGTGCAGGGGGTGTTCACCGGCGGGTCGCTGCTGTTCGGCACGACCGGCCGCACCGACCTGCTCGGCCACGAGCACGCCGACACGCTCGCCCGCGAGCAGCACGCCTCGGTGCGCAAGCTCGCCGACCTGCTGCCCGGCGGCGCGGCCATCTGGCCGACGCACGGGTTCGGCAGTTTCTGCTCGGCCACCCAGGCCTCCGGCGACGGCTCGACCGTGGACCGGGAGCGCCGGATCAACCCGGCCCTGCGTCTGGCCGAGGACGAGTTCGTCACCCAGACCCTGGCCGGGCTCGACGCCTACCCCGCCTACTACGCCCACATGGGTGCAGCCAACCTGGCCGGGCCCGCCCCCGTGGACCTGCGCCCGCCCGCCACGATCGACGCCGAGGGCCTGCGCGCCCGGCTGGAGGCCGGCGAGTGGGTCGTCGACCTGCGGCACCGCACCGCGTACGTCGCCGCCCACCTGGCCGGGACGGTCAGCTTCGGCCTGGACGGGCCGATGGCCACCTGGCTCGGCTGGCTGATCGACTGGGGCGCGCCGCTGACGCTGATCGGCGAGACGCCCGAGCAGGTCGCCGACGCCCGGCGCGAACTGGTCCGCATCGGCGTCGACCGCATCGACGCCGCCGCGACCGGCACCCCCGAGCAGCTCGCCGCCCACCCCGGCCTGATCCGCTCCCTGCCCGCCGTCACCTTCGCCGACCTGGCCGGCGCGCTGGCCGGGACGGTACCCGCCGGGCTGCCCGCCCCCGACGTGGTCCTGGACGTACGGCTGCGCAACGAGTGGAACGCCGCCCACATCGAGGGCGCCGTGCACGTGCCGCTGCCCGAGCTCGTCAGCCGGATGGAGGAGATCCCCGCGGGGACGATCTGGGTGCACTGCGGCAGCGGCTACCGCGCCACCGCCGCGGCCTCCCTGCTGACCAGGGCCGGGCGCACGGTCGTCCTCGTCGACGACGCGTTCGCCTCGGCCGCCTCCTCCGGCGTCCCAATGGCCGCCTGAACCCCGTCCCTCCTCCGACCCCTCGTCCGACTCAGAAGGATTCTCATGCACGACCTCACCACCGACCAGGTCCGCCGTCTCGTCGAGGCCGAGCCCCGAACCCGGCTCATCGACGTGCGCACGCCCGGCGAGTTCTCCGCCGCGCACATCCCCGGCTCCGCCAACGTCCCGCTCGACCTGCTGCGCGCGAACGCCGCCGGCCTGCAAGCCGCCCACGACGACCACGTCGTGCTGGTGTGCCGCTCGGGCGTGCGCGCCCGTGACGCCCGGCTGATCGCCGAGGCCGCCGGGCTGGAGCGGGTGAGCGTGCTGGAGGGCGGCGTCAGCGCGTGGGAGCGCGACGGCGCGCCGCTGCGCCGCGGGCGCGGCACCTGGGCGATGGAGCGCCAGGTGCGCATGGTCGCCGGCGCCCTCGTGCTGGCCGGGGTCGCGGGCAGTGCCGCCTGGGAGCCGCTGAAGTGGGTCGCCGGGGCGGTCGGCGCTGGGCTGGCCTTCTCCGCCCTGACCGACACCTGCGCGATGGCCCGCGCGCTGTCGGTGCTGCCGTGGAACCGGACCGGCCGGGCCGGCGGCGGCGACCTGCTGGCCGCGCTCACCGGCCGCTCGTAGGGGCACGCCGTGGCGACCGTCATCGTCTTCGGCCTCGCCGTCGGCCTGCTGCTCGGGCTGCTGGGGGCCGGAGGCTCGGTCCTCGCCGTGCCCGCCCTCGTCTACGGCGTGGGCCTGCCCCTGGAGACGGCGATCCCGGCCGCGCTCGTCGTGGTCGGCGCCTCGGCGCTGACCGGCCTGGCCGGCCGCCTGCGCAAGGGGCTGGTCCGCTGGCCGGTCGCCCTGGTGTTCGGCGTCGCGGGCCTGCCCGCCGCCTTCGCGGGGACCGCGGCCGGGCGGCTGCTGCCCGAGCGGTGGCTGATGGCCGGGTTCGCCGCGCTGATGGTGGTGGTCGGGGTGCGCATGCTGATGCGGCAGCGGGAGGACGGGGGCGCGTGCCGTACCCGGTCGGGGCGGGTGGACTGGCGGAGTTGCCTGCCGAAGGCGCTCGCCGCCGGGGCCGTGGTCGGGGCGCTGACCGGGCTGTTCGGGGTGGGCGGCGGGTTCGTCGTCGTTCCCGCGCTGACGCTGCTGCTCGGGCTGGCCGCTCCGGAGGCGGTGGCCACGTCGCTGGTGGTCGTCGTGCTGAACTCCGGCTGGGGTCTGCTGGCGCACCTCGGCACGTCGGCCGCCCTGGACTGGCCCGTGACGGGCGCGTTCGCCGTGTCGGCGATGGTCGCCTCGCTGCTGGCCGGGCGGGTGGCCGGGCGGGTGCCCGCCGACCGGCTACGGCGCGCGTTCGCCGCTCTGGTGCTGCTGCTGGCGGCCGGGGTGGCGACCTCGCTGGCCGTGGGCTGGTGAGATCCATCCGCTCCCACCGCTCCGTCCCCTGAGGACCTGCGGGTGAGGCATGTGGTCGCGCACGCGCTGCGCCACCTCGCCTTCCTGCTGGTCACCGACCCCGTCGTGAGCGCGACCCTGGCCCCGCATCCGGCGGTGATCGCCGCGCTCGGGCACCTGGCCCCGGCCCTCGCCCAGCCCATCACCCTCTGAAGATCCTTCGCGTCCTCCCTTGCCACGGCACCGCCAGATGAGTCATTCTTGCCACTTGATAGCTATTGCGAACTACTTGCAATAAGGGAGTGGCATTGCTGGACCGGACACTGCTGGGCCTGACCGAACCGGGCCGTCCCTGGCTGGGCGCGGCCGTGGCCGCGGGGGTGGGGGTCTCGGCGACCTACGTGGGGCAGAGCCTGCTGCTCACCCTCGCGATCATCCGCGCCCTCGACCGTGACCTGCGGGCGGCGGTGCTCGCCTGCTGCGCGGCCCTCGGGCTGGTCGCGGTCCGTTCCGTACTGGTGTGGGCGCGCGAGGTGACCGCCACGCGCGGCGCCGAGCGGGTCAAGGCCGCCCTGCGCGAGCGCCTGTACGGCCACCTGCTCACGCTGGGCCCCGGATACGTCTCCGGCGCCCGCACCGGCGGGGTGCTGACCACGCTGGTGGACAGCGTCGAGGCGATCGACCGCTACGTCGGGGTGTTCCTGCCGCAGGTGCTCGTCTCGGTGCTCGGCGGCGCGGGCATCGTCGCCGTGCTCGCCTGGATCGACCCGGCCGTCGCCGTACTGGTCGCGGTCACCGCCGTGCTCGCCGCCGCGGCCCCCCGGCTGATGCGCCGCCGCATGCTGACCGGGCTCACCGGCTTCATGACCGGCTGGCGGACGCTCAGCGCCGACTACCTGGAGGCGGTGCAGGGCCTGCCCACGCTGAAGGCGATCGGCGCCGAGGAGCGGTTCGGGCAGCGGCTGTCCCGCCGGTCGTGGGCGTTCTTCCGGGAGTCGCTGCGCTTCACCTCCGTCTCGACCGTGTCGGCGGGCTTCGTCGGCGTCTTCGCCGCGCTCGGCACGGCCGCCGCCGTCGGCCTGGCCGCCTGGCAGTACGCCTCGGGCGGGCTCGCCCTCACCGCGATCTTCGCCGTCCTGCTGCTGTCGCGTGAGGCGTTCCGGCCGGTCACCGAGCTGATGGCGGCCTTCCACGCGGGACAGGGCGCCCTGCCCGCCGCCCACGGCATCGCCGAACTACTCGCCACCACTCCCCCGGTCCCCGACACGGGCGCGGTACGGCTCCCGCCCTCCGCCACCCCGCCCCAGGTGACCTTCGACGACGTCGTCTACGCCTACCCCGGACGGGAGCGGCCCGCCCTGGACGGGGTGAGCCTGACCCTGGCGGCCGGGCGGACCACGGCGGTCGTCGGCGCCTCGGGCGCGGGCAAGAGCACGCTGATCCGGCTGCTGCTGCGCCTGGCCGACCCGACCTCGGGCCGGGTCACCCTCGACGGAGCCGACCTGCGCGACCTGCCCCTGGACAGCCTGCGCTCGCGCGTCGCCGTCGTCTCCCAGGAGATCTTCCTCTTCCAGGGGAGCGTCGCCGACAACATCGGGTTCGGCAAGGAGGGCGCCACCCGCGCCGAGATCGAGAAGGCCGCGCTGGTCGCGCACGCCCACGACTTCATCCGCGACCTGCCCGACGGGTACGACACGCTCGTCGGCGAGCGCGGCCTGCGGCTGTCGGGCGGGCAGCGGCAGCGGCTGGCCATCGCCCGCGCGGTCCTGGCCGACGCCCCGCTGCTGGTCCTGGACGAGGCCACCTCCAGCGTGGACGTGGCCGCCGAGCGGGCGGTGGTGGCCGCGCTCGACCGGCTGCGCACCGGGCGGACCGTCCTGGTGATCGCCCACCGGCTGTCCACCGTCGCCGAGGCCGACCACATCGTCGTGCTCGACCAGGGCCGGGTGTCCGAGGCGGGCGCCCCCGAGAAGTTGATCGCCGCGGACGGCGCCTACGCCAGGCTCGTCGCCCGCCAGCAGGAGGGAAGCGCATGACCACCGTCTCCGCGCGGCGCCGTGGCGCGCTGCTGACGCTGTTGCGGCCCCAGCGGGTCAGGCTGGCCGTGGCGATCGGGTTCGGGCTGCTGGACCAGGCGCTGGCGCTGGCCGCGGCGCTGCTGGGCGCCGCCCTGGTCGGGCGGGCGCTGAACGGCGCCGCCGCGGCCGACCTGGTGCCGTGGCTGGTCGTGCTGATCGCCCTGGTGCTGCCCAAGGTGCTGGCCGCGTGGGCGGAGTCGTACATCGCCCACGACCTGGCCTTCCGGGTGCTCGCCGAGCTGCGCGACCGCTGCTACCGGAAGCTGGCCGCGCTGACGCCCGGGTACCTGCTGCGCCGCCGGTCCGGGGATGTCGGCGCGACCGCGATGGCCGACGTGGAGGTGCTGGAGCTGTTCTTCGCGCACAGCCTCACCCCGCTGGTCGTGGCCGCCTCGGTGCCGCCCGCCTGCCTGGTCGCGGCGTTCTGGGTGCATCCGCTGGTGGGGCTCGCGCTGCTGCCGGCCGTGGTGGCGATGGCGACGGTGCCGTTCTGGTTGCGGCGGCGCTCGGCCGTACAGGCCGGGGTGATGCGGGCGGCGGCGGGTGAGGCGACGGCCGAGACCGTGGACGCCGTGCAGGGGCTGACCGAGACGCTGGTCTTCGGACGGCAGGACCTTCAGCACGCCCGGCTGCGGGCGGCGGCGGGCCGGCTCGACGTGGCCACCCGCGCGCACCGGTCGCGCGGCGGGCTGGAGAAGGCGGCGGGCGACGCGATCGCCGCCGCCGGGCTGGTCGGGGTGGTGCTGGTCGCGCTCGCCCTGGTGGACGCGGGGGCGCTGGCCGCCGACCGGATCGTGGTCGTTGCGGTGGTGGGCGGGTTCGCGTTCCTGCCGCTGATGACGCTGGTGGACACCTGGCGTGAGCTGTCGACCATCCGCGCCGCCGCGAGCCGCCTGCTCCGCATCCTGGAGGCCGAGCCCGACGTCGTCGAACGCCCGGCCGCCGCCCTGGCGGCGTCTCCCGAGCCGTCGGTGAGCTTCGAGGGGGTGCGCTTCCGGTACACCGCCGACGGGGCCGACGCGCTCGACGGGGTGTCGTTCACCGTCGAGCCTGGCACCACCGTGGCGCTGGCCGGGCACTCGGGCGCGGGCAAGAGCACGTGCGCGTCGCTGCTGCTGCGGCACTGGGACGTCGCCGAGGGCGCGGTGCGGATCGGCGGGCACGACGTGCGCGACCTGCCGTTCGAGCGGCTGCGGTCGCTGGTGGTGGCGGTGCCGCAGGAGACGTACCTGTTCGCGATGAGCGTCCGGGAGAACCTGCGGCTGGCCCGGCCGGACGCGACCGACGCCGAGGTCGAGGCGGCGGCGCGCACGGCGTGCGCGCACGAGTTCGTCGCCGCCATGCCCGACGGCTATGACACGCTCGTCGGCGAGCGCGGCGCCCACCTGTCGGGCGGGCAGCGCCAGCGGCTGGCCATCGCGCGCGCCCTGCTCACCCGCGCGCCGATCCTGGTGCTGGACGAGGCGGTCTCCAGCCTGGACAGCGAGAGCGAGGCCGCCATCGACGAGGCGCTGCGCTCGGCCAAGGACGACCACACCACGCTGATCGTCGCGCACCGGCCGTCCACGCTGCGCACCGCCGACCTCGTGGTGCTCCTGCACGAGGGCCGGGTCGCCGACATCGGGCCGCACGACGAGCTGCTCGCCCGCAGTCCCGCCTACCGCACGCTGCTGGCCCAGCCGGGCTTGACTACGATGTCTCCGGAATCCGGCTGAAAAGGGGTACGAGTGGATCTGGTCGAGCGGGACGAGGCGTTCATCGCGTTCTGGCGGGAGCGGCACTACAGCACGCTCACCACCGTCAGGCCCGACGGCACCCCGCACGTGGTGCCCGTCGGGGTGACGCTCGACCCCGTCGCCGGCGTCGCCCGCGTGATCACCTCGGGCACCTCCCGCAAGGCGGTGCTGGCGGCGGCCTCGGACGGCGTCGCGGTCGCGCTCTGCCAGGTCGACGGCCGCCGCTGGTCGACCCTGGAGGGCCGGGCCGTGGTCCGCCGCGAACCCGAGGAGGTGGCCGACGCGGTACTGCGCTACACCGAACGCTACAAGCCGCCGCGGCCGAATCCCGCCCGCGTGGTGCTGGAGATCCACATCACCCGCGTCCTGGGCAACATGTGATCGTCGTCGTGGGGCTCGGCGCCGACGGGTGGCCGGGCCTCTCCTCCATCGCGTGCCAGGCCGTGTCGGCGGCCGACGTGCTGATCGGCGCCCCCCGGCATCTCGCCCTCGTTCCCGACGCGCTGCCTGGAGCGGGCGCGCTCAGGGTCGTGCTGCCGTCTCCGCTGCTGCCCGGTCTCGCCGCGCTGGCCGAGGAGCACGCGGGCCGGGAGGTGTGCGTGCTGGCCAGCGGCGACCCCATGTTCCACGGCATCGGCTCGACCCTCGTGCGGCTGCTCGGGGCCGATCGGGTGCGGGTGCTGCCGCACGTCTCGTCGCTGTCGCTGGCCTGCGCGCGGCTCGGCTGGCCGGTGGAGCGCACCGAGGTGGTCAGCCTGGTCGGCCGCTCCCCCGACGCGCTGCGCGCGGCGGCGCTGCCCGGCCGCCGCCTGCTCGTGCTGAGCGCCGACGGCGGCACGCCCGCGCGGGTCGCGGCCCTGCTGTCCGCGCACGGCTACGGCGCCAGCCCGATGACGGTGCTGTCCGACCTGGGCGCGCCCGCGGAGTCGATCCTGTACGGCACCGCCGCCCACTGGCCGCACCCCGTCACCCCCGCCCTGAACGTGATCGCCGTGGAGTGCGCCCCCGACCCGGGTACCACGCCATCGCCGCTGACGCCCGGACTGCCCGACGACGCCTACGAGCACGACGGGCAGCTCACCAAGCGCGAGGTGCGGGCGGTCAGCCTGTCCCGCCTGGCACCCCTGCCCGGGCAGTTGCTCTGGGACGTGGGCGCGGGCGCGGGCAGCATCGCGATCGAGTGGATGCGCGCCCACCCCTCGTGCACGGCCGTCGCCGTGGAGAGCCACCCCGACCGCGCGGCCCGCGCCGAACGCAACGCCGGCGAGCTGGGCGTGCCCGGCCTGCGGGTGCTGAGGGGCCGCGCCCCCGAGGCGCTGGACGGCCTCCCCACCCCGGACGCGATCTTCGTCGGCGGCGGCGCGACGGTGCCCGGAGTGCTCGAGTCGTGCTGGGCGGCACTCCGCCCCGGCGGCAGGCTCGTGGTCAACGCGGTCACCCTGGAGTCCGAGGCGACGGTCGGCCTCTGGTACGGCAGGCACGGCGGCGACCTGGTCCGCCTGGCGGTGCAGCGGGCGTCGGCGGTCGGCGGCTTCACCGGCTGGCGCCCGATGATGCCGGTGACGATCTGGTCCATCACCAAACCCGCGACGGACGCGGTTGGACCATCTACTTCTTTGAGGGATATCTCGTGACAGTGCACTTTGTCGGAGCGGGGCCGGGGGCGGCCGATCTCATCACGGTGCGCGGGCTGCGCGTGCTGGAGGCGTCGCCCGTGTGCCTGTACGCGGGCTCGCTGGTTCCGCGCGAGCTGCTCGGCTCCTGCCCCGAGGGGGCCAGGCTGGTGGACACCGCGAACCTCACCCTGGACGAGATCGTCGCCGAGATGGCCGCCGCGCATGAGGCGGGACTGGAGGTGGCGCGGCTGCACTCCGGCGACCCGTCGGTGTTCAGCGCGATGGCCGAGCAGATGCGGCGGCTCGACGCGCTCGGCGTCCCCTACGACGTGGTGCCGGGGGTGCCCGCGTTCGCTGCCGCGGCGGCCTCGCTCGGGCGGGAGCTGACCGTGCCGGGCGTGGGACAGACGATCATCCTGACCCGCACGTCGGCCAGGGCGACGCCGATGCCCGACGGCGAGGATCTGGCCACGCTGGGCGCGAGCCGCGCCACGATGGTGCTGCATCTGGCGGTCCAGCGGATCGAGGCCGTGGTGGCGGAGCTGACGCCGTCCTACGGCGCCGACTGCCCGGTGGCGGTGGTGGCGCGGGCCAGCCGGGACGACGAGCTGATCGTCAGGGGCACACTGGCGGACATCGCCACCCGGGTGCGCGAGGCCGGGATCGCCCGCACCGCGGTGATCGTCGTCGGCCGGGTGCTGGCGGCGACCGCGTTCCCCGACAGCCACCTGTACTCAGCCGACCGCTGCCGCACCCCGTGACCCCCGCCCCGTCCTGGTCACCGGGCGCGGCCCACGATCACGCCCGCGCGGTCGATGACCACCACGTCCACCTCCACCGGGGCCTCCCGCAGGACCTCGACGGCCGTCCGGCGGGCGCGCTCGGCGACCAGGTCGCCCAGCGGCAGGCCGGACTCCTGGCACAGGCGCAGGGCGTGCAGGGCGGTGTTCGCCTCGCGTACCCGGTCGGCCAGGCCGGGCGGGCCGCCCGCGTCGAGGACCAGCGAGGCCAGCAGGCCCAGGTTCACCTGGGAGCGGCCCGAGTGCAGGTCGAGGTGGCCGTCGGCGAGCTTGGACAGCTTGCCGACGCCGCCCGCGACGGTCAGCCGGGGCACGGGATGACGGCGCAGGTACTTCAGGACGGCTCCGGCGAAGTCGCCCATGTCGAGCAGGGCGTCCTCCGGCAGGCCGTACAGGTCGGCGGCGACGCGTTCCGAGGTGCTTCCCGTGCATCCGGCCACGTGGGTGCGCCCGGCCGCGCGGGCGACGTCGACGCCCCGGCGGATGGAGTCGATCCAGGCCGAGCAGGAGTACGGCACGACGATCCCGGTCGTGCCCAGGATGGACAGGCCGCCGAGGATGCCCAGCCGGGGGTTCCAGGTGCGTTTGGCGAGTTCCTCGCCGTGCTCGACGGAGATCTCCACGATCACGTCGCCGCCGCCGCCGTGCAGGGCGGCCACTTCGGCGACGTGCTCGCGCATCAGGCGGCGGGGCACCGGGTTGACGGCGGGCTCGCCCACCTCCAGCGGGAGGCCGGGCTTGGTGACGGTGCCGACGCCCGGGCCCGCGACGAAGGTGACGCCGGTGCCGGGGGGTGCGTGCCGTACCGTCGCGGAGATCAGGGCGCCGTGGGTCACGTCGGGGTCGTCGCCCGCGTCCTTCACCACCGAGGCGGTCGCCCGGTCGCCGGCGAGGTGCTCGCGGGCCAGGGCGAACGCGGGCCGCTGGCCCCGGGGCAGCGTGATCGTGACGGGGTCGGGGAAGTCGCCGGTGAGCAGGGCGGTGTACGCGGCGGTGGTGGCGGCGGTCGCGCAGGCGCCCGTGGTCCAGCCGTGGCGCAGGGGTGTGCTCATGAGTCCATGGATGGAGCGGTCTGATGCGGGTGCTGATTCTGGGCGGTACGGCCGAGGCGCGCGCCCTGGCCGCCGCCCTCGACGGAGACCCGCGGGTACGGGTGGTGTCGTCGCTGGCGGGGCGGGTGACCAATCCCCGGCTGCCGGTGGGCGAGGTGCGCGAGGGTGGCTTCGGCGGCCCCGAAGGGCTGGCCGCCTGGCTCACCGGGCACGGGATCGACGCGCTCGTGGACGCCACGCATCCGTTCGCGCGGCGGATGACCGCCTCCGCCGCCGAGGCCGCGGCGGCCACCGGCGTGCCGCTGCTGGTGCTGCGCAGGCCGGGGTGGCGGGAGGAGGCGGGTGACTCCTGGCACTGGGTGGAGTCGCTGCCCGCCGCCGCCACGCTGCTGCCGTCGCTGGGGCGGCGCGTCTTCCTGACGACCGGGCGCAGGAGCCTGCCGGTGTTCGCGCCGCACCCCGAGCTGTGGTTCCTGGCCAGGTCGGTGGACCCGCCCGAGCCGCCGATCCCGGCGGGGGTGGAGGTGCTGCTGGCGCGCGGGCCGTACACCGTGGAGGGTGAGCGCGCGCTCATCGGCGAGCACCGGCTGGACGTGCTGGTCACCAAGGACAGCGGCGGCTCGATGACCACCGCCAAGCTGGTCGCGGCCCGCGAGCTCGGCGTGCCCGTGGTGATGGTCCGCCGCCCGCCGCCGCCCGCCGGAGTACGGCTGGCGGACAGCGTCGAGGCGGCCGTGGAGTGGGTTCATCCGGGGTAGCGGCGCGGCGTGTAGACGGCGCGGGCGGTGGCGCGGGTGGTGGAGGAGCCGACGATCAGCAGGCAGCGCATGTCGACCTGGGCGGGGTCCAGCTCGCCCAGCGTGGTGACGGTGACGCTCTCGTGCGCGCCGCCGACGTCGCGGCCGATGACCACGGGCGTGTCCGGGGCGCGGTGCTCCAGCAGCAGGTCGCGGGCGGCCGACACCTGCCAGGTACGGCTCCGCGAGGCCGGGTTGTAGATCGCCAGCACCAGGTCGGCCCTGGCGGCGGCGCTGATCCGCTCCGCGACCACCTCCCACGGCTTGAGCAGGTCGGACAGCGACAGCACGCAGTAGTCGTGCCCCAGCGGGGCGCCCGCCCTGGCGGCCACGGCCTGCGCGGCGGTGAGACCGGGGACGATCCGTACCGGCACGTCGGTGTACGCGGGGTCGTCGGCCGCCTCCAGGACCGCGCTGGCCATGGCGAACACTCCGGGGTCGCCGGAGGAGACGACGGCCACCCGGGCGCCGCCCCTGGCCAGTTCCAGGGCGTGCCTGGCGCGCTCGGCCTCGACGCGGTTGTCGGTGCGGTGGCGGTGCTGGCGAGGGTTCGGGGGGACGCGGTCGACGTACGGGCCGTAGCCGACCAGGTCGGTGGCGGCGGCCAGCGCCTCCTGCGCCTCCGGGGTGAGCCACGGCCGCCCAGCCGGGCCGAGCCCGACCACGACCACCTCCCCCTGCCCGTCAGCCCGCGTGCTCGCCGCCCCGACCGGATCCGCCACCGGCTGGACGCCGCGCGATCCATCCGCCGTCCCCGTGTCGTTCCGGCCGCCGGCCGCGCTCGGGAGCAGGGCCAGGGAGAAGTACGGCACGTCGCCGGGGTCCACGTCCTTCAAAGGGGCGATGCGCTGGGCCGTGGTGGTGGCGCGTTCCACGTACCAGGCGTCGTCCAGGCGTCCGGCCTCGGCCAGCGCGTCGCGTACCTTCTCGAAGGTGCGCCCCAGCTTCAGCACCGCCGCCGAGTCGGTGTTCCTCAGCTTCTCGGCGAGAACGTCCGCCGGCAGGGTGCCCGGGAGCACGGTCAGCGTCTCGTCCCGCTCCACCAGCGGCCGGCCCAGCACCGCCGCCGCCCCGCTGACCGAGGTGACACCTGGTACGACCTCGGTCTCGTAGGCGTGCGCGAGCCGCTTGTGCAGGTGCATGTACGACCCGTAGAACAGCGGATCCCCCTCGCACAGCACCACCACGTCCCGCCCGGCGTCCAGGTGCGCGGCCAGCCGGACCGCGCAGTCGGCGTAGAAGTCGTCGAGCGCGCCCTGGTAGCCGCCGGGGTGGTCGGTGCTCTCCGTGGTCAGCGGGTACAGCAGCAGCTCCTCGACCTGCCCCTCCCGCATGTACGGCAGGGCGATCGAGCGGGCGATGCTGCGCCCGTGCCTGGCCGCGTGGTAGGCGATCACCCCGGCCTCGCCGATCAGCCTGGCCGCCTTGACCGTCACCAGTTCGGGGTCGCCGGGGCCGAGGCCCACGCCGTACAGCCTGCCCGTCATCGCGTTCACTCCACCTCGTTCGCGATGGCGTTGACCGCCGCCGCCGCCATCGCACTACCGCCCCTGCGGCCGTGCACCACCAGGTACTCCAGGTCGCTGTCGGCCAGCGCCCGCTTCGACTCGGCCGCGCCGATGAACCCGACCGGGATGCCGAGCACCGCGGCCGGTCTGCCCGCGCCCTCCTCGACCATCTCCAGCAGCCGGAACAGCGCGGTCGGGGCGTTGCCCACGGCGACCACCGCGCCGTCCAGCCGGTCGCCCCACAGTTCCAGGGCGGCGGCGCTGCGCGTGGTGCCGAGCCGTTCGGCCAGCTCCGGCACGCCGGGGTCGCCGAGCGTGCAGAGCACGTCGTTGGCGGCGGGCAGCCGGGCCCTGGTCACGCCGGAGGCGACCATCATCGCGTCGCACAGCACCGGAGCCCCCCGGCGCAGGGCTGCCCGCGCCGCCGCCACCACGCCCGGCGACCAGTCCAGGTCGTCGACCAGGTCGGTCATGCCGCAGGCGTGCACCATCCTGACCGCCACCTGGGCCACGTCGGGCGGCAGGCGGGTGAGGTCGGTCTCGGCCCTGATCGTGGCGAAGGACTGCCGGTAGATCTCGGCGCCCTCGCGGATGTACTCGCTCACGTTCCCCCTCTGACGGCCGCCACCACGGCGCCCGCCTCCTTCATGTCTCCGGTGGTACGGCGGGCCCCGCCGACCTCGACACGGTAGCCCTCGGGTGTGGCCACCACCTCGACCACCCGTCCTCCGGGCCTCCCGCACCGCCGCTCACACCCGACCCAGTGCACGGGCAGCACCCGCTCCACCTCCTGGGCGTGGGCCGCTTCCTGGGCATGCCGTGCCGTCTCCTGCTCCGTGGCCCAGCTCGCCGCGTCCGCCTGGACGTCCGCCAGGGACTTGGCGCAGCCGGGACTGCCGGTGCACGCGGTGAGGCCCGCCCAGGGGGACGCGGGGTCGGCGACGAGGCCCGCCGCGACGAGCGCCTCGATCTGGTGGGCGGCCTGGGCGGGAGTGAGACCGGGCACGATGGCGGTGCGCCAGGGCGTCAGCCGTACCGGCGCCTCGCCGTCCGGAGTGCGGGCGGCGGTGGCGAGGGCTCGCGCCTGGGCTGCCGAGAGGCGTCCGAGCGGCACCACGACCTCCAGCGCCACCCGCCCATCCCGCTGCCGTCGCACGCCTGGTGCCCCGACCCCGCCAACCGCTTCCGCAGCGGTCGGGTCGGTGGCGTGCGGGTTGGTGGCGTGCGGGGCGAGTCGGGCGGCGAGCCGGGTGGGGCCGTCTGTCAGCTCGCGGATGCGCCATGCCGCCGAGTTCTGGGCCGCGCGTTCGTCCAGGAACGCCTCGGCGGCGGCGACCATCAGGGTCACGGCCCGCGCGCCCGGCTCCGCCGCGAGCCCCACATCGGCCCCGGCCAGCAGCACCTGCCCGGCCCCGACGCCTCCCGCCCGGTCATCAGGCGCCCGCCAGGTGAGTGTCACGTCCGCGCCCAGGCCGACCACATCCCCCGTCCCGTCGTCCAGCGCGAACAGGAAGCGCCCAGGCAGCTCGGCGAGTCTGGGGCGGGCGCGGATCGCCAGGTCCAGGGCGGTCACCAGCGGCTGGACGTCGGTCACGCTCGAAGGGCCGTACACCGGTGAGGCCACGATGTTGCGGACGCGTTCGTGTGTCGCCGACGGCAGCAGGCCGATGGCCGCCATCCGGGCCGCGAACGCCGCGGGGTCGCGCAACCCCCGCACCTGGACGTTCGCCCGCGACGTCAGCTCGATCACCCCCGACCCGAGGAAGTCCGCGCAGGAGGCCAGCTCGTCGAGCTGCGTGGCGGAGACGGCGCCGCCCGGAAGGCGGACACGGGCCAGCGCCCCGTCGGCGGCGGTGTGCACCTGGAGCGCCCCCGGACAGGCATCAGGGCGTACACGTCCGGAAAAGTCGGCTTTGGACACGCTGAGGATGTTAACGCCAGTTTCTTGCATTGAATCCTGCTGCCGTAGTCTCATCATCAGGCGACGGCATGAAGGAAGCCGGTGAGAAACCGGCGCGGTCCCGCCACTGTAACCGGGGAGCGACCCCCGCCACAGGCCACGGCCCGGAAACGGGCTGGAAGGTCAGGGGTGAGCGTCGATCCGGGAGCCAGGAGACTTCTGCCGTCGTGACATCCACGACCGGGGCGAGGACCCCGAGGGAGGAACCCCGTGCGCTCTACGAGCAATGTGGTCCTGCTGCTGTCCACTTCCGACACCGACCTGCTGAGCGCCCGCGCGAGCGGCGCGGCCTACCGGCTGGGCAACCCGGCCAGGCTGACGGCCGAGGACCTGCCCGCCCTGCTCGACGGGGTGGATCTGGTCGTGGTGCGCCTGCTGGGCGGCCGCCGCGCCTGGGAGGAGGGCCTGGACCACCTGCTGTCCGGCCCGCGCCCGGTGGTGATCCTGGGCGGCGAGCAGGCGCCCGACGCCGAGCTGATGGAGCTGTCCACGGTCAGCGCGGGCACCTGCGCCGACGCGCACGCCTACCTGGCCTACGGCGGCCCGGCCAACCTGGCCGAGCTGCACGCCTTCCTGAGCGACACCGCGCTGCTCACCGGCCACGGCTTCGCCGCCCCGGAACCCACCCCGACCTGGGGCCCGCTGGACCGCCAGCCGCGCACCCAGGAGGGCCCCACGGTCGGCGTGCTCTACTACCGCGCGCACCACATGGCGGGCAACACCGCCTTCGTGGAGACGCTCTGCGCGGCGATCGAGGACGCGGGCGGGCAGGCCCTGCCGATCTTCTGCTCCTCCCTGCGTACGGCGGAGCCCGCCCTGCTGGAGACGCTGCGCGCGGCCGACGCCCTGGTCGTCACCGTGCTCGCGGCCGGCGGCTCCCGCCCGGCCACCGCGGGCGCGGGCGGCGACGACGAGGCGTGGGACGTGGGCGCGCTGGCCGGGCTGGACGTGCCGATCCTGCAGGGCCTCTGCCTGACCACGAGCCGCCAGGCGTGGGAGGAGAACGACGACGGCCTGTCCCCGCTGGACGCCGCCTCCCAGGTGGCGATCCCCGAGTTCGACGGCCGCATCATCACCGTCCCGTTCTCCTTCAAGGAGATCGACGAGGACGGCCTGACCGTGTACGCCGCCGACCCCGAGCGGGCGGCCCGGGTGGCGGGCACCGCCGTACGGCACGGCCTGCTCAGGCACGTCCCGAACGCGGACAAGAAGCTCGTCGTGATGCTCTCGGCGTACCCGACGAAGCACTCCAGGGTCGGCAACGCGGTCGGCCTGGACACCCCCGCCAGCACGGTGCGGCTGCTGGCCCGGCTCCAGAAGGCCGGGTACGACCTGGGCGAGGGCTTCCCCGGCGTGGCCGACCAGGACGGCGACGCGCTGATCCACGCGCTCATCGCGGCCGGCGGCCAGGACCAGAACTGGCTCACCGAGGAGCAGCTCGCCGGCAACCCGGTGCGCATCTCGGCGGCCTCCTACGAACGCTGGTACCGCACCCTCCCGGCCGATCTGCGCGAGGGGATGGAACGCCACTGGGGCCCGCCTCCGGGCGAGCTGTTCGTGCACGAGGGCGACATCGTGCTGGCCGCGCTGCGGGCGGGCAACGTGGTGGTGATGGTGCAGCCGCCGCGCGGCTTCGGCGAGAACCCGATCGCCATCTACCACGACCCGGACCTGCCGCCCAGCCACCACTACCTGGCCGCCTACCGCTGGCTGGCGGGCGAGTTCGGCGCGCACGCGATGGTGCACGTCGGCAAGCACGGCAACCTGGAGTGGCTGCCGGGCAAGTCGGCGGGCCTGTCGGCCTCGTGCGGGCCGGACGCGGCGCTGGGGGATCTGCCGCTGGTGTACCCGTTCCTGGTGAACGATCCGGGTGAGGGGACGCAGGCGAAGCGGCGGGCGCATGCCGTACTCGTGGATCACATGGTGCCGCCGATGGCCCGCGCCGAGACCTACGGGGACATCGCCCGGCTGGAGCAGTTGCTGGACGAGCACGCCTCGATCGCGGCGATGGACCCGGCCAAGCTGCCGGCGATCAGGGCGCAGATCTGGACGCTGATCCAGGCCGCGCGGCTGGACCACGATCTGGGGCTGGCCGACCGGCCGCACGACACCGAGTTCGACGACTTCCTGCTGCACGTGGACGGCTGGCTGTGCGAGGTGAAGGACGCGCAGATCCGGGACGGCCTGCACGTGCTGGGCGAGGCTCCGGCGGGCAAGGTCCGGGTGGACCTGGTGCTGGCGATGCTGCGCGCCCGGCAGATGTGGGCGGGCGCGCAGACGCTGCCGGGCCTGCGCGAGGCGCTGGGGCTGGCCGAGGACGGGTCGGCGGGGCTGGGCGGCGTGGACCGGGCCGAGGCGACGGCCCGCGCGCTGGTGGAGGCGATGGAGGAGCGCGACTGGGCGCCGGAGGCGGCGGGACCGGTCACCTCGCTGCTCCTCGGGCCGGAACCGGCCCCCGGGGTCCGGCCGGACCTCGTGGAGAAGGTGCTGGGCTTCGCCGCCACCGAGGTGGTCCCCCGCCTGAGCCGTACCACCGACGAGCTCGACCATCTGCTGCACGCCCTGGACGGCGGCTACGTCCCGGCCGGTCCCAGCGGTTCCCCGCTGCGCGGCCTGGTCAACGTGCTGCCGACGGGCCGCAACTTCTACTCCGTCGACCCCCGCGCGGTGCCCAGCAGGCTCGCCTGGGAGACCGGCCAGGCGATGGCCGAGTCGCTGCTGGAGCGCTACCGCGCCGACAACGGGGACTGGCCGCGCTCGGTGGGCCTGTCCGTCTGGGGCACCAGCGCGATGCGCACGGCGGGCGACGACGTGGCCGAGGTGCTGGCCCTGCTCGGCGCCCGCCCGGTCTGGGACGAGGCCTCACGCCGGATCACCCGTCTCGAACCGGTCCCGCTGACGGAGCTGGGCCGCCCGAGGATCGACGTGACGATCCGCATCAGCGGCTTCTTCCGCGACGCGTTCCCGCACGTGGTGGCCATGCTGGACGACGCCGTGCGGATGATCGCCGCGCTGGAGGAGCCGGACGAGGACAACTACGTGCGCGCCCACGTCGCCGCCGACACCGAGGCGCACGGCGACGAGCGCAGAGCCACGATGCGCGTGTTCGGCTCGCGTCCCGGCGCGTACGGCGCGGGCCTGCTGCCGCTGATCGACAGCGGCAACTGGCGCGACGACGCCGACCTGGCCGAGGTGTACGCGGTGTGGGGCGGCTTCGCCTACGGCCGCGACCTGGACGGCGTGCCCGCCCGCCAGGACATGGAGAGCGCCTACCGCAGGATCGCGGTGGCCGCCAAGAACGTCGACACCCGCGAGCACGACATCGCCGACTCCGACGACTACTTCCAGTACCACGGCGGCATGATCGCCACCGTGCGGGCGCTCACCGGCCGGGCCCCGGCCGCCTACGTGGGCGACAGCACCCGGCCGGACGCCGTGCGCACCCGGACGCTCTCCGAGGAGACCTCGCGGGTGTTCCGCGCCCGGGTGGTCAACCCGAACTGGCTGGCCGCGATGCGGCGGCACGGCTACAAGGGCGCCTTCGAGCTGGCCGCCACCGTCGACTACCTGTTCGGCTACGACGCCACCACCGGCGTGGTGGCCGACTGGATGTACGACAAGCTCGCCGAGACCTATGTCCTGGACCCGGAGAACCAGGCGTTCATGGCCAAGTCGAACCCGTGGGCGCTGCACGGGATCTCCGAGCGGCTGCTGGAGGCGGTCGAGCGCGGCCTGTGGCAGCACCCGGACCCGGAGATCCTGGCCGGGCTGCGGGAGGTCTACCTCAAGACCGAGGGCGATCTGGAGGACGACACCAGCCGCTGAGCCAGGGCGGGCGCGCCCGCCCAGTGCAGGTGCAGGTAGGAGGCGGTGAGCATCGGGTCGCCGAAGCCGTCTCCGCCGCCCTCCCAGCGGAACAGCGGGCCCGCGCCCGACGGTACGGCGGTGCGGTGGAACTCGTGGCCCCGGAAGCGCTCGCCCGCGCGGGTGAGCAGCGACGAGCGCATCGCCCGCGCGTCGCGATAGCCGAGCACGAGCCGCGGCGTCATCGCGGCCTCGGCGGGGACGCGGCCGCACATGGGGCGACCGTCGAGGGACCGGCACAGGTACAGCAGGCCCGCGCACTCGGCGGCGATCGGGCCGTCGAAGTCGGCGACGTGTTTGCGGAGCGGCTCGTTGGCGGCCAGCTCGGTGGCGTACATCTCGGGGAAGCCGCCGCCGATCACGAGCGCCCCGGCGCCCTCGGGCAGCGCCTCGTCGCGCAGCGGGTCGAACACCGCGACGTCGGCGCCGGCGGCCCGCAGCAGTTCGACGTGCTCGGCGTAGCCGAAGGTGAACGCCGCCCCGCCGGCCACCGCGACCACGGTCCGGTCCGGCCGCGCGGCGACCTCGGCGGCCGGGTCCCAGGGGGCGCCGGGCAGTGCGGGGGCGGTGCGGGCCAGCCGTACCAGGGCGTCGAGGTCGCAGGAGCGGGTGACGAGCTCGCCGAGGCGGGCCACCGACGCCACCGCCTCGGCCTCCCGCTCGGCGGCGGGCACCAGGCCCAGGTGGCGGGACGGGGTGGAGACGGCGTCGTCGCGGCGGATCGCGCCCAGCACCGGCACGCCCGCCGCCGCCAGCGCCGCCCGGCACAGCGCCTCGTGCCGGTCGGAGCCGACCCGGTTCAGTACCACGCCGCCCACCCGCACCCGGGGATCGAAGGTGGCGAAGCCGTGCACGACCGCCGCCACCGACCTGCTCTGCCTGGCCGCGTCCACGACCAGCACCACGGGGGCGTCCAGCAGCCGGGCGACGTGCGCGGTCGAGGCGAAGTCCGTCTCGCCCTTGCCGTCGAACAGCCCCATGACGCCTTCGACCACGGCCACGTCGCACCCGGCGGCGCCGTGCCGGAACAGCGGCACCACCCGCTCCTCGCCGGCCAGCCACGGGTCGAGGTTGCGGCCGGGGCGGCCGGTGGCGAGCGCGTGGTAGCCGGGGTCGATGTAGTCGGGCCCCACCTTGTGCGGTGACACGCGCAGCCCGCGCGAGCGCAGCGCGGCCATCAGGCCGGTCGCCACGGTCGTCTTGCCGCTCCCCGACGACGGCGCGGCGATCACCAGGCGCGGGACTACCACTCGATGCCCTTCTGTCCCTTCTGCCCGGCGTCCATGGGGTGCTTGACCTTGCCCATCTCCGTCACCAGGTCGGCGGCCTCCAGCAGCGCGGCAGGCGCGTCCCTGCCGGTGATCACCACGTGCTGCCCGTCCATCCGTCCGGCCAGCGTCTCCAGCACGTCGTCCAGGTCGAGCCAGCCCCACTTCAGCGGGTAGGTGAACTCGTCGAGCACGTAGAAGCGGTAGGTTCCGGCCGCCAGGTCCCGCTTGATCTGCGCCCAGCCCTCGCGGGCGTCGGCGGCGTGGTCCTCGTCGCTGCCCGGCCGCTGGATCCACGACCAGCCTTCGCCCATCTTGTGCCAGATCACCGGGCCGCCCTCACCGGACGCACCGAGCACGGTCAGCGCCCGCTCCTCGCCGATGCGCCATTTGGCGGACTTCACGAACTGGAACACGCCGATCGGCCAGCCCTGGTTCCAGGCGCGCAACGCCATCCCGAAGGCGGCCGTCGACTTGCCCTTGCCGGGGCCGGTGTGCACGATCAGCAGCGGCCGGGTACGGCGCTGCCTGGTGGTGAGTCCGTCGTCCGGGATGACGTCCGGCTTGCCCTGCGGCATGTCAGGCCGCCTTTCTGTAGTCGCGTACCAGGTCGCCGAGATCGGTCAGGGCGATCACGGGGGCGTGCAGGCGGTGAGCCAGGCGGGTGGCGAGGCCCAGCCTGACCGGGCCGCTCTCGCAGTCGACGACGACGGCGGCCGTACCGGCGAGCAGGGCCGCGGCCCTGTCCACGTCGCCGCCCGCGGTGGCCCGGCCGTCCGTGACGATCACCACCAGGGGGCGGCGCGCGGGGTCGCGCAGCCGCTCGACGCGCAGCACCTCGGCCGCGCGGGCCAGCCCGGCCGCGAGCGGGGTGCGCCCGCCGGTGGGCAGCGTGCGCAGCCGGGCCGCGCCCGCCTCGACCGACGACGTCGGCGGCAGCGCCACCTCGGCGGTCCTTCCCCTGAACGTCACCAGGCCGACCTTGTCGCGCCGCTGGTAGGCGTCCAGGAGGAGGCTCAGCACGGCGGTCTTCACGGAGGTCATCCGCTGCCGGGCGGCCATGGAACCGCTGGCGTCCACGACGAACAGCACCAGGTTGCCCTCCCTGCCCTCCCGTACGGCCTCGCGCAGGTCCTCGTCGCGGACGAGCAGCCCGGGGCCGCTGCGCCCGCGCCGCCTCTGGTGCGGCGCGGCGGCGCGGATCGTGGCCGTCAGATGCAGGGCGCGCAGCCGCCCCGAGGGCAACCGCGACCCGGTGGTACGGCCACGCGGCGTCCGCGCCGGAGACCTCCGCCCGGCCGCCCCCTCCCCGACCCCCGGCACCTTCAGCACCGGCACCCGGTACGGCTTCGCCATCCCGAACACCTGGCCGCCGGGCGCTTCCTCCCCTGGGTCCGCGCCGTCGGTCCGACCTCCTCCGGCGTCCTCCCCGGCGCTGCCTTCTCCGCCGTCCCTAGCCGCGCTTTCCGTAGCGCCGTCTCCGGCTCCGCTCTTGGTGTCCTCGCCTGCGCCGTCCTGCGGCGATCGCCCGTCATGTCGTGGTTCCGGTCCGGCGTCGCGGTCACCCCGAGATCCGGCGTCGTGGTCCTCCGCGGATTTCCCCGACTCGGGCCCGTGATCGCCTTCCGGTCCCGTCCCCGGGCCGCCCTCGGGGCCCTCGTCAGGATCGTCCGGGTCCTCGTCGGTCCGGGACAGCAGGTCCTCCAGCAGCGACTCGTCCAGGCCGGGCGCGTCGAACGGGTCGCGGCGGCGGCGGTGCGGCAGGGACAGGCGGGCCGCGGCGCGTACGTCCTCCGTCGTCACCGTCTCCCTGCCCTGCCAGGCCGCGTGCGCGATCGCCGCGTTCGCCGTCACCAGGTCCGCGCGCAGGCCGTCCACCTCGAACGCCGCGCACACCGTGGCGATCTGCCGCAGCCGGGCGTCGGGCAGCGCCACCCGCCGCAGCCGGGCCCTGGCCTCGGCGATCCGTCCGGCCAGCGCCTCCTCCTCCGCGCTCCACCGGGCGGCGAACCCCTCGGGATCGGCGTCGTAGGCCAGCCGCCTGCGCACCACCTCGGCGCGCTCGCGCGGCTCCCGCGACGCCTTCACCTCTACCGTGAGGCCGAAGCGGTCGAGAAGCTGCGGGCGCAACTCGCCCTCTTCCGGGTTCATGGTGCCGACCAGCAGGAATCTGGCGGCGTGCCGTACCGACACGGCTTCGCGCTCGACGTAGCAGGTGCCCAGGGCGGCGGCGTCGAGCAGCAGGTCCACGAGGTGGTCGTGCAGGAGGTTGACCTCGTCCACGTAGAGCACGCCGCGATGGGCGGCGGCCAGGAGTCCCGGCTCGAACGCCTTGACCCCCTCGGTCAGCGCCCGCTCAAGGTCCAGCGAGCCGACCAGCCTGTCCTCGGCCGCCCCGACCGGCAGTTCCACCAGGGCCGCCGCTCGCCACGTCACCGCGCCCCCGCCGATCCCGTCGTGCGGGCCCCGCTCGTGGGGGCCGTCGGGGCAGCCCGGGTCGGGGGTCGCGGGGTCGCAGGCGAAGCGGCAGCCCGTCACCACGTCGACCGGGGGGAGCTGGGCGGCGAGGGCGCGGACGATGGTGGACTTGGCCGTACCCTTCTCCCCGCGCACCAGCACGCCGCCCACCCTTGGGGAGACGGCGTTGAGCACCAGCGCCAGTTTGAGGTCGTCGAGCCCGACGACGGCGCTGAACGGGTAGGTGACGATCACTACGGGACCTTCCGGTTGACATGGGCGACCCGCCAGCCCTCCCGGGCGGCGGTCAGTTCGGTGGTGGACAGCGGGGCGAGATCGATCAACCCCGCCCGCCCGGGTTCGATCCCCAGCACATGTCCTAGGGCGGCCCTGATCACCCCGGCGTCACACACGACGACCACCCGCCCACCGCCCGCCGCGCCATCCACGCCCGGCGTCGCAGCTCCCTCCCCGTTCGGTGCGGCGCCGGTGTGTGCGGGTGTGTGCGGGTGTGTCGAGTCAAGCCAGCGGGCGACCCTGGCCGTCAGCTCGGCGAGGGTCTCGCCGCCGTGCGGGGCGGCGTCCGGGTCGGCGAGCCAGCGGGCGAGCCCTTCGGGCTCCTCGGCCGCGACCGTCCTGTACGGCAGGCCGCCCCACCTGCCGAGATCGGCTTCGGCCAGGGCGGTCACCACGACCGGCACGAGGCCGAGCGCGGCGGCCGTCTGCGCGGCGGCCGGGGCCGGGGACACGAACGCCCTGGTCCCCGGTTCGACCGCCAGCCGGATCACCCTGGCCAGGCTCGAAGAGTCCGCGTCTTCCGAGGCAGGCGCGCATCCTGCGGGCAGGCCGGAAGGAAAGCGGGGCTCGCGCATGGCCAGGGTGGTCGCGTGCCGGACGAACAGCACCCGGCTCAGCTCGGGGCGGACAGGGGTTCGCCCGCCGGCGCGGGGATGGTATGGCGCGCGGCGCGGTCGCAGGCCAGCCCGAACAGCACCCCGAACGACGCCCAGAACACAAGCTGGGTGCCCAGCGAGGCGAGCCTGAATTCCCAGATCAGCGACCCGGGAAAGCCCTCGGGAACCTCGTCGATCCTCGGCAGCAGGAGCCACGCGACGATCACCGGGATCAGGAACGTCCCGGCGGCCACCCCCCACCGGGCCCACGGGCCGGCGGCCCGGGACACGCGGCGGGTGCTCGCCGCCGAGACGGCGGTCGCGGCCAGGCCGACCAGGACCATGACGACGTACAGGAGGGTACGGTCGCCGATCGTGTCCGGATCGCCCACGGCCGGTGGGTTGGCGGGATATTTCAGGAAGGGAACGAGGACGATGGCCAGGAACGCCGTCGCGGCGGCGGCCAGGGCGAGGCCGCCCTCGGAACGGGGTCCGACGCGCCCGCGCAGCCCGGCGTACACGAGCGCGAAGACACCGCCGACGGACAGGCCGTAGAGACCTGTGGCGAGGAACAGCCCCGCCTTCTGCCCGGGGCGGCTGACCACGGCCTCCTCGCCGTGATCATGCCCTCGGGCGGCCTCGGCCGTACCGCCCTCATGCTCGTGTGCGGCTCCGGCCTCAGCCCCGGACGCGGCGTTGGCCGCGACACCGGATGCGGCTTCAGCCGAGGCGGCTTCTTCGATGGCGATGGCGCTCTCGACGTGCGGCTCGCCGACCACGAACGCGAACGCGCCCGCGACCAGGCCCGCCAGCAGGCCGAGGAGCAGCCCCCTGACCAGCAGGGTGCGTACCACGACAGCCCCTTAGTGGCAGGGCACGCCGAGCAGGTGACGCCCGTCGTGCATGAGTTCGTGGAGGTAGGTACCGGTCTGCGAGATCGCCCCGTTGTCCATCAGGACCAGGTAGGCGATCAGCAGGAACACGGGCACGGCCAGCAACCACGGGCGCAGGCGGGGAAGGGGAACGACGGAAGGAGTGGACAGATCACTCACGGCAAGCCTCCTCAGGGATGACGCGTCCCGACAGGTGAGGTCGCGGCGGCCAAGTGACCTGGCTCGCGGGCTCGTACGTCCCGACTACAGTGGCGCGACCGCACCGGCATCTCACCGGATTTCCCTTCGGCCACCGCGAAATCTACCGGAACGTATCCTTTCATCCCTCTTCCGTCAACACGCGAGCGGGGGTGCCGCACCTTGAACGACACCGTTTTCCCTGCGCCGCCGCTGTGTTGCGATCAACAGGTCATGACCCGCTCCCCGGTCGACGTGGCCAGGCGCGGCGAGGACGGTCTGTGGAGATACCCCGTTCGGCACCGCGGGTGCCGCCGCTAGTCCTTGAGCAGGAGCATGGAGTACTGGACCTCCGAGCCGACCTGTGAGGCGACCAGCCTGGTCAGCCGGTAGCCCTTGGCCGTCATCTCCCGCAGTTTCGCCACATGCCGGGCGGTGGTCATGCCGCTGTAGCAGTACCAGTCGGTGCGCGACTTCTTCCAGATCGCGGTGTACGTGCCGTCCGGCGCGATCGTCACCTCCGGCCGGAGGAAGTCGCGGGCGCGCTTGTCGAACTCGGCCTGGAACTCCTGCGCGCTCTGGCCCGTGGTCACGCTCCACGCGGCGCCCTCGGGGTTGGCGATCCAGGCGGCGTTGAACAGCACCTCGTCCTCGGTGCCGTGGGCGGTGATCCAGGCCGGGATGAGGCCGTCGCCGCGCGCCTGCGCGTTGCGGGAGCTGAGCTGGCTCGGGGTCTGGCCGTGGTAGGCCATGAAGGCGCCGCCGCTCTTCTCCATGACGGAGGCGAACACCGGGCCCGTGTCCCCGTCGTGCGCGACGGCGATCGTCTCCGCGTAGCCCTTGGCCGACCACTGGTCGAAGAAGTCCTGGTAGGCGGATCCGGACAGGCCGTGGGCGGTCACGTACGGCGGGCCGGGCGCCTCCCGCCACAGGGCGGTGTACCCGCGGTCGGTGATGGAGAGGGAGAGCAGGCGGAACCCGGCGGCGCGTAACTCCTTGACCTGCCGACCGTGTTCCTCGGGGGTCACGTCGTAGTAGGCGCGGGTGTCGCCGTCGCTGACCGCGGGCGGGGAGTCGGTCTGCGGGGGCTGGCCGGGGTCGGCGGTGCCGCCGTCGCCCGGCGGGGCGGGATCGGTGGTGGCGCCGTCGCCGGGCGCGGCGGGGTCGGTGGTGGAACCGTCGCCGGGTGCGGCCGGGGCGTGGGTGCCGTCGTTGCCGGAGTCGGGCGGTGAGGAGCCCCCGTCGTCCGCCGGGGGTGTGGTGATGGTCGTGACGGGTTTGTCCGAGGTGGTGAAAGACGCGTCGCCGTACCGGACGAAGGCCAGCGCGGTGGCGGTGGCCAGCAGGGCCGCGGCCACGACGGCCGCCGTCCGGTAGTGGCGGCGGGCCCTGCTCCTGCGCACCGCCTCCGTGTCGGCCCCGGCCGGGGCGCCGCCGACCAGCCGGAGCAGGATGTCCGTCGAGCCGGGCCGGTCGGCGGGCCGCTTGGCCAGTGCCGCGGCCACGACCGGCCGGATGCTGTCGGGGATGAACCCGAGGTCGGGCTCGTCCGTGACGATCCGCCGCATCACGGCGGCCATCTCGCCACCCTCGAACACGTGCCTGCCGCGTGCCGCGTAGGCGACCACGGCACCCCACGCGAACACGTCGGCCGCCGCGCTCGCCCGCTCCCCCTCGAACACCTCCGGCGCCATGTACAGCGGTGTGCCGACCAGCTCGCCGGTCGAGGTCATCGTGCCGTCCGGCAGGCGCGCGATGCCGAAGTCGATCAGGCGCGGGCCGTCGGGGCCCATCAGCACGTTGTCCGGCTTGACGTCGCGGTGCACGATGCCCGCCTGGTGGATGGCGGCGAGGCCGGTCGCCAGCCCGGTCGCCAGCCGGTGCACCGCGTCCGGGTGCAGCGGACCCCGGTCGGCGACCAGCTCACGCAGGCTCGGGCCGTCGATGTACTCGCTGACGATGTACGGCGGGGAGCTCTCCAGGTCGGCCTCGACGACCCTGGCCGTGAAGGCGGGCGTGGTACGGCGAGCCATCTCCAGCTCCCGCGCGAGCCTGGCCAGCATCTCGGCGTCGGCCCACGCGGGCAGATGCGGCACCTTGACCGCGACCAGCCGCCCCGACTCGTCCTCGCCGAGATAGACGACCCCTTGGCCGCCGCTGCCCAGCTTGGCGGTCAGGCGGAAGCGCCCGATGACCGTCGGATCCGATGGCTGCAGCGGCTGAGTCCCCCTCATCCCAGGAGGTATACCGCAACGACCGCCTTCCCGTCACAGCCGGCCCTCGATCATGATCATTCCGTGATATTCGGGTGACCGGCGAGGCGGCCCAGCGTGGCCAGGCCCTTCACCGTGGCGTGCGCGGGTTCGCGGGCCGGGGTGGCGGTGACGCGCAGCGCGGTGCGGAGCCGTTGGGCCAGCTCCGGCTGCGCGGCCCCGCCCCCGGTGAGCCGGACCCCGGCCCGAGCCGCCGCCCGGTCGCCGGCCGGCAGCCGCCCGATCAGGTCGCCCACCATGGCGACGACCCGCTCCAGGTCGTGCCCGGGCAGGCCGGCGGAGGAGCGCAGGGTGATCTGTACGGCCCCGGCGTCGGCGACCCCGGCGTCCCGGATGACGACGGCCTCGACGATCCCCGCCCCCACGTCGATCAGCAGCCTGGGCCGCGGCCCCGTCACGTCGAGACCGCTGCCCACGGCCGCCGCCAGCGGCTCCTCGACGAGCGAGACCGGGCATCCGGCGACGCTCCCGACGGCCGCCCGCGCGGCCCGCCGATCGAGATCGGACGCGGCCACCGGCACCCCGACCAGCACCCGCTCCAGAGGCCGGGCGCCGTCCCGGGCCGCGTCCCGCATGACGGCACGCACCAGCCGCGCGCACGCCGCCATGTCGGCGACCATCCCGTGCCGCACCGGCCAGACGAGACCGGGCTCAGCGAGCACACCCGCGTCCGCGGGACCGGGTGCCCGGTGGGGGGCCGAGGAGGGGCGGTCGGTGATCGCGGGGCCGCCGGACACCAGGGACCGGGTTCTGGCGGTGCCCAGGTCGATGACCACGTACGCGCCGCTCATGCCGCCGCCCGGTTGCCGCACTCGACGCACTCCTGCCGGTGCGGCGCGTTCCTGAGCTGGTCGAGCGCGATGAAGGTGCCGCAGCGCAGGCAGGTGCCGTACCGTCCGCTGTCCATCCGCTCGATGGCCGCCTCGATCTCGGCGATGAGCCGTACCGCGCGGCCGGCCGACCGGCCGCCCGCCGACCTGGCCACCTCCAGCCGCTCCCGCAGCAGCCCGCGCAGCTCCTCCAGGTGCGCCAGGTGCCGCTGGTAGTCCTGCATGAGCGCGTGCACTGATCTGATGTCCGCCATGACGACATCGACTCCCTGTTCAGGCGAATGACGACACCCCGGGGGTGTGACGAGGATCGAGCCGGGATACGGCTCGGCGGGCCGCGCCTGGCGCGGTCTCACGTCCGGTTCGCGCCGCGAAGCCGGAGAGTTGGACGGTCCGACCGGCTCAGCGCGGGGGTGGGCTGCGCGAGCCCGCGGTGCGGTGGGGAGTCTGCCGGGGATTGGCGGCGGTGCCGGGGTCCGGCCAGCCGTCGTGGGTCGCGGGCATCGGGTCGGCGGCCTCGGGCCGTTCCGAGCGGCGCGACGGCGGCCACAGCGGCGGCACCTGCTCGCGGGCTCCGGCCGTGAGCTGCGGCAGGTCGCTCGCCTGGGTGTCCCAGGCGCCGGGGGTCCACTGGTCGGCGCTCACGTCGGCGGAGCGGTGGGCGGGGTCGCTGCCGTACCAGGCGGGGCTGGAGCCGAGCAGCAGGAAGGAGAGCAGGACCAGGCCCACCACCAGGAAGAAGGCGGTGGACCCGCGTGGTACACGCCACGAGCCCGTCATGCTGCCGACCATAGCCCAGCAAGCCAGGACAGACCACGCGTCATCAGGGTTTGAAGCGGTACCCCATCCCCGGCTCCGTGATCAGGTGCGCCGGATGGCCGGGATCGCGCTCCAGCTTGCGTCTGAGCTGGGCCATGTACTGCCGCAGGTAGTGCGTCTCCTTGAGGTACTTCACCCCCCACACCTCCGTCAGCAACTGCCGCTGGCTGACCAGCTTGCCTGGGTTGCGGATGAGGATCTCGAGGATGTGCCACTCGGTGGGCGTCAGCCGTACCCCTCCGGAGACGGTCTTGCCGGTCAGGTCGACGATGTGCGCGCCGACCGCGATCTGGGCCAGCTCGGCCTCCTGGGCGGAGGTACGCCGGGCCACCGCCCTGATCCGGGCCAGCAGCTCGTCGATGCCGAACGGCTTGGTCACGTAGTCGTCGGCCCCGGCGTCCAGGGCGTCCACCTTGTCCTGGTTCCCGGCCCGCCCGGACAGCACGATGATCGGGATGCCGGTCCAGCCGCGCAGCCCGTGGATGACCTCGACCCCGTCCAGGTCCGGCAGGCCGAGGTCGAGGACGATCAGGTCGGGGTGGGAGTCGGCGGCCAGCCGCAGCGCCGTCGCGCCGTCGGCGGCGACCAGCACGTCGTAGTGCCGCGCGACGAGGTTGATCCGCAGCGCCCGGAGGATCTGCGGCTCGTCGTCGACGACCAGCACGCGCGTCACGACGGCACCGGCGCGGCGAACTCGGAGACGGGCAGTGTCAGGATCATGGTGAGACCTCCCCCTGGTGTCTCATCGGGTACCAGGCCGCCGCCCATCGCCTCGGCCAGCCCCCGGGAGAGCGCGAGACCGAGGCCGACACCCGCATGGTTGTCACGGTCGCCGAGCCGCTGGAACGGCATGAACACCCGGTCGTGCGCCTCGGGCGGGATGCCGGGCCCCCGGTCGATGATCCGGATCTCCACCCGGTCGGCGTGCCGGCTCGCGGTGACCATCACCGCGGAGTCCGCCGGGCTGTAGCGCACGGCGTTGGACATGAGGTTGACCAGCACCCGTTCCAGCAGGGCCGGGTCGGCGACGACCTCGGGGAGCTCGAACGGGACCTCGCCCTTGACGCGCTCGCGCAGCGGCCCGAGGTCGTCGACGGCGCGGGGCACGACCTCCTCCAGGGCCACCGGCTGCAGGTCGAGCCCGAGCACCCCGGCCTGCAGGCGGCTCATGTCGAGCAGGTTCGCGACCAGCCTGTCCAGCTTGGCCAGCGATTCGTCGGCGGTGGCCAGCAGTTCCGCGCGGTCCTCCGCCGACCAGGCGATGCCGGTGTTGCGCAGGCTCTCCACCGCGGCCTTGGCCGAGGCGAGGGGCGTGCGCAGGTCGTGGCTGACGGCGGCGAGCAGCGCGGTGCGCATCCGGTCCGCCTCTGCCAGCGGCTTGGCCTGCCCCGCCTCCTCCTCCAGCCGTTCCTGGCGCAGCGCCACGGCGGCCTCGGCGGCGAACGCCTCCAGGACCCTGCGGTCGGAGGCGTCCATGAGCCGCCCGCGGGCGGCCAGCACCAGGTCGCCGTCGATCATCACGTCGGTGTCGGCCACGCCGGGGCAGGTGGTGGGCGCGCCGCCGGTGGTCGCCACGATCCGCCACGCCTCGGGCTCGGAGTGGTCGTCGGGCACCGGCGCGCCCACCCGCTCCAGCAGCGTGACCGAGGCCAGCCCGAAGGTCTCGCGCAGCCGCGCGAGCAGCGACGGCAGCGCGGCCTCGCCCCGCAGCACATGCCCGGCCAGCGTGGAGAGCACCTCCGCGTCGGCGGTGGCACTGGCGGCCTCCCTGGTACGGCGCGCCGCCACGTCCACGATGACGCTCACCGCCGCGGCCACCAGGATGAAGACGACCAGGGCCAACAGGTTCTCCGGATCGGAGATGGTGAACTCGCCGATCGGCGGCGTGAAGTAGTAGTTGAGCAGCAGCGATCCGCCGACGGCGGCGGTCAGCGCCGGCCACATCCCGCCGATCAGCGCCACCCCGACGACCATGAGCAGGAACAGCAGGATCTCGCTGGGCAGCGCCAGGTCGTCCCGGAACGGCAGCAGCGCGGCGGCGAGCGCGGGCACGCCGAGCACGGTGACGGCCCAGCCGGCCAGCCGCCGCGTGCGGGTCAGCGCGGCCCGCGCCCGCGCGGGGTGGGTGCGCCCCTTGCGCACCTCCGCGTGGGTGATCATGTGGACGTCGATGGAGCCGGACAGCGCGGTCGTGGTGACGCCGACCCCCCGGGAGAGGATCTGCGCGAACCGCCCGCGCCGGGAGGCGCCGAGGACGAGCTGGGTGGCGTTGACGCCGCCTGCGAAGTCGAGCAGGGCGCGCGGGACGTCGTCGCCCACGACCTGGTGGTAGGTGCCGCCGAGGCTCTCCACGAGCGTGCGCTGGCGGGTCAGGCCGGCCGGGTCGCCGCCGGTCAGGCCGTCGGCCCGGGTGACGTGGACGGCGAGCAGGTCGGCGCCCTTGGTCCGGGCGGCGACGCGGGCGGCGCGCCGGATCAGCGTGTCGCCCTCGGGGCCGCCGGTCAGGGCGACGACGACGCGTTCGCGCGCCTCCCAGGTGCCGGCGATGCCGTGCTCGGCGCGGTAGCGGTCGAGCTGCTCGTCGACCTTCCCGGCCACCCAGAGCAGGGCCAGCTCCCGCAGCGCGGTCAGGTTGCCGACCCGGAAGTAGTTGGACAGCGCCGCGTCCACCTTCTCCGGCGCGTACACGTTGCCGTGCGCCATCCGGCGGCGCAGCGCCTCCGGCGCCATGTCGACCAGTTCGACCTGGTCGGCGCGGCGGACGACCTCGTCGGGCACGGTCTCGCGCTGCGGGATGCCGGTGATCTGCTGGACGACGTCGTTGACGGACTCCAGGTGCTGGATGTTGACGGTGGAGACGACGTCGATGCCGGCGTCGAGGATCTCCTCGATGTCCTGCCAGCGTTTGGCGTTGCGCGAGCCCGGCACGTTGGTGTGCGCGAGCTCGTCGACCAGGACCACCCGCGGCGCCCTGGCGATGACGGCGGCGACGTCCAGTTCGGTGAAGGCCGTCCCCCGGTGGGTCATCGGCCTGCGGGGGACGATCTCCAGGTCGTCGAGCAGTTCGGCGGTGTGGGGGCGGCCGTGGGTCTCGACGAGACCCACGACCACGTCCCTTCCGCGCGCCAGCCCCCGGCGGCCCTCGCCGAGCATCGCGAAGGTCTTGCCCACCCCGGGGGCCGCGCCGAGGTAGATCCGCAGCCGCCCGCGCGGCACGGCGATCACTCCCCCTTGTCGAGGGCCAGGTTGAGCCGGAGCACGTTGACGGCGGGCTCGCCCATGAACCCGAGCGCCCGCCCGGTGGTGTTCTCCGCGACGAGCCCCCGCACCCGCTCCACGCCCAGCCCGCGCTCCTTGGCCACCCGGGGCGCCTGGAGCTCGGCGTAGGCGAGCGAGATGTGCGGGTCGAGCCCCGAGCCGCTGGCGGTGACCGCGTCCGCGGGCACCGCGACCTCACGCACGTCCCCGCGCACGGGCACGGTACGGCCCGCCGCGTAGTCCTCCCCCGGCTTCCCGCACTCGACCTTCAGCCCCTGGTAGGTGGCCGTGAACGGCACGGCAGGGCAGGCCTGGTTGACGCTGACGGCCCGGTCGGCGAAGACCTTCAGCACGGCGCCGACGCCGTCGCCGGTGCAGTAGGGCCTGGCGCCTGAGACGCCTTCCAGCTCGCCGACGGCGTTGGACCTGGCGCAGACCTGGGTGAGCAGCGACCGCCTGCCCTCGTCCTTTCCCGGCACGGGCAGGACGTCCAGGACGTCTTCGGGGCCGAGGTTGCTGGCGGCGGTGGACATCATGTCGTAGCCGTCACCGGCCGCCGACGGACGCGACTGGAAGTACTTCCTGAGCGCGTTGCCGTCCTTGTCGGTGAAGTTCTGGCCGACGAGGGCGCTGCCGACGTCCTTGCCGTCCTTGGCGACGAGGGAGCCGTTGGCGTTGTCGTTGAACAGGGCCTGGGCGACTCCGGTCACCACCAGCGGGTAGAGCCCGCCGAGGATCAGGGTGAGGACGGCGACGGCACGGACGGCGGCGAGGTGCTGGCGGACCCAACTGGGCAGGCGTTCCATTTATGACATCCCCGGAAGGAACTGGATCAGAAGATCGATGATCTTGATGCCGATGAAGGGGGCGACGATGCCGCCCAGGCCGTAGACGTACATGTTGCGGCTGAGCAGCTTGGAGGCGCTCGACGGGCGGTAGCGCACGCCGCGTAGCGCGAGCGGGATCAGCGCCACGATGACGATCGCGTTGAAGACGACCGCGGCCAGGATCGCCGACTGCGGACTGGCCAGGCGCATGATGTTGAGCGCGTCCAGTCCCGGGTACACCGCGGCGAACATCGCGGGAATGATCGCGAAGTACTTGGCGATGTCGTTGGCGATGGAGAAGGTGGTCAGCGCGCCCCTGGTGATGAGGAGCTGCTTGCCGATCTCGACGATCTCGATGAGCTTGGTCGGGTTGGAGTCGAGGTCGACCATGTTGCCGGCCTCCTTGGCGGCCGACGTGCCGGTGTTCATCGCGACGCCGACGTCGGCCTGGGCGAGGGCGGGGGCGTCGTTGGTGCCGTCGCCGGTCATCGCGACCAGCCGGCCGCCCTGCTGCTCCTCCCTGATCAGCGCCAGCTTGTCCTCGGGCGTCGCCTCGGCGAGGAAGTCGTCGACTCCGGCCTCGTCGGCGATGGCCTTGGCGGTCAGCGGGTTGTCGCCGGTGATCATGACGGTTCTGATGCCCATCCGGCGCATCTCGTCGAACCGCTCGCGCATGCCCTGCTTGACGACGTCCTTGAGGTGGATGACGCCCAGCACGCGGGCCTGGCCGCCGACCACCTCGCCGACGACCAGCGGGGTGCCGCCAGAGGCGGAGATGCCGTCCACGAGGTGGCCGACGCCCTCGGTGGCGCGGCCGCCGTTCTCCCGCACCCACTTCATGACCGCGGTGGCGGCGCCCTTGCGCACCTGGCGGCCGTCGACGTCGACGCCGCTCATCCGGGTCTGGGCGGTGAAGGCGATCCAGGAGGCGTGGGAGACGTCGCGCTCGCGCAGGCCGTACCGCTCCTTGGCGAAGACCACGATGGAGCGGCCCTCGGGGGTCTCGTCGGCGAGGCTGGAGAGCTGGGCCGCCTCGGCGAGCTCCCGCTCGCCGACGCCCTGCACCGGGACGAACTCCGACGCCTGCCGGTTGCCCAGGGTGATGGTGCCGGTCTTGTCCAGCAGCAGGGTGCTGACGTCGCCGGCGGCCTCGACCGCGCGCCCGCTCATGGCCAGCACGTTGCGCTGCACGAGGCGGTCCATGCCGGCGATGCCGATGGCCGACAGCAGCGCGCCGATCGTGGTCGGGATGAGGCAGACCAGCAGCGAGACCAGCACGATGCCGCTGACGCCGTCGCCGGTGATGGCCAGGGTGTCGGCGACGCCGGGGTTCTGGGCCATCGAGTAGATCGCGATCGGCTGCATGGTGACGGTGGCGATCAGGAAGATGACGGTGAGCGCGGCCAGCAGGATGTTGAGCGCGATCTCGTTCGGCGTCTTCTGCCGGTTGGCGCCCTCGACCAGGGCGATCATCCGGTCGATGAAGCTCTCGCCGGGCTTCTGGGTGATCTGGACGATGATCCGGTCGGAGAGCACCTTGGTGCCGCCGGTCACCGCGGACCGGTCGCCGCCGGACTCGCGGATGACGGGGGCGGACTCGCCGGTGATGGCCGACTCGTCGACCGAGGCGATGCCCTCGATCACGTCGCCGTCGCCGGGGATGACCTCCCCGGCCTCGACGACGACGATGTCGCCCTGCCGCAGCTCGGGGGCCGCGACGAGGTCCCACTGGTCGTGGTGGGCCGCGTCCCGCAGCCTGCGGGCCTGGGTGTCGGTCTTGGCCTTGCGCAGCGTGTCGGCCTGCGCCTTGCCCCGGCCCTCGGCGACGGCTTCGGCCAGGTTGGCGAAGACCACGGTCAGCCAGAGCCACACGACGGTGGCCCAGGCGAAGAACGAGGGGTCGAGTACGGCCAGGCCGGTGGTGAACACGGCGCCGATCTCGACGATCAGCATCACCGGGTTGCGCCAGAGGGTGGCCGGGTTGAGCTTCCTGAACGCGTCGGGCAGCGACCTGATCAACTGCTTGGGGTCGAGCAGGCCACCGCCGACCTTGCCGTTCTTGCGCGCCCGGGGAGGACGTCCCGGCGCTTCGAGCACTGGGCTGGACATTTAGCTGATTCCTTCTGCGAGCGGCCCGAGTGCCAGGGCGGGGAGGAAGGTGAGGGCGACCAGGATGATCGTGACGCCGACCACCATGCCGACGAACTGCGGCCGGTGGGTGGGCAGCGTGCCCGCCGAGTCGGGGACGGGTTTCTGCCGCGCCAGCGAGCCCGCCAGCGCGAGTACGAAGATGATCGGCAGGAAGCGGCCGAACAGCATGCACAGGCCGAGCGCCACGTCGTACCAGGGGGTGTTGACGGTGACGCCGCCGAAGGCCGAGCCGTTGTTGTTGGAGGCGCTGGTGAAGGCGTAGAGGATCTCGGAGAAGCCGTGCGGGCCGTAGTTGAGCATGGCCGCCAGGCCGTCCTTGTTGCCCATCGCCACCGATGTGCCGACCAGCACGAGGACGGGGGTGACCAGGAAGTACATCGAGGCCAGCTTGATCTCGCGGGCGCCGATCTTCTTGCCGAGGTACTCCGGCGTGCGGCCGACCATCAGGCCCGCCACGAACACGGTGATCACGGCCAGTACGAGCATGCCGTACAGGCCCGCGCCGACACCGCCGGGCGCGACCTCGCCGAGCATCATGTTGACCATCGTCATCATGCCGCCGAGCGGGGTGTAGGAGTCGTGGAAGGAGTTGACCGCGCCGGTGCTGGTGAGCGTGGTCGCCGCGGCGAAGGTGGCGGAGTTGGCGACGCCGAACCTGACGTCCTTGCCCTCCATCGCCGCGCCCACGGCCTGCGGCACCGTGGCGTCGCCCTGCAGCTCGAAGACATTGGTCAGAGTGACGCTGATCAGCGCGATGGTGGCCATCACGGCGAGGATCGCGTAGCCCTGCCTGACCTGGCCGACCATCCTGCCGAAGGTGCGCGGCAGGGCGAACGGGATCAGCAGGATCAGGAAGATCTCGAACCAGTTCGTCCACGACGCGGCGTTCTCGAACGGGTGGGCCGAGTTGGTGTTGTAGAAGCCGCCGCCGTTGGTGCCGAGCTCCTTGATGACCTCCTGGCTGGCCACCGGGCCGCCGGTGATGGTCTGGGTGCCGCCGGCCAGCGTGGTCAGCTCGTGCGGGGCGGTGAAGTTCTGCACCAGGCCGCCGGCCACCAGGACCAGCGCGCCGACGAACGCGATCGGCAGCAGGATGCGGACGGTGCCGCGCACCAGGTCCACCCAGAAGTTGCCGAGCGTGTCGGAGCGGCTTCCGGCGAAGCCGCGCACCAGCGCCATCGCCACGGCCATGCCGACCGCCGCCGACACGAAGTTCTGTACGGCCAGCGCCCCCATCTGCACCAGATAGCCCATGGTGGACTCGCCGGAGTAGGCCTGCCAGTTGGTGTTGGTGACGAAGCTGACCGCGGTGTTCCACGCGATGTGGTCGGGCACCGGGTCGAAGCCGAGCGACAGGAACAGCTTGTCCTGCAGGCGCTGCAGGCCGTACACGACCAGGAGTGAGACGACCGAGAAGGCCAGCACGCTCCGGGCGTAGACGGCCCAGCGCTGCCCGGCGTCGGGGCGGACGCCGAGCAGGCGGTACAGGACCCGCTCGACGCCGTTGTGCCTGACGCCGGTGTAGACGCGGAACATGTAGTCGCCGAGCGGCTTGTGCGTCAGGGCGAGCGCGAGGACGAGGGACGCGATGAAGACGATCCCCGCTGCGGTGGTACTCATCTAGAAGCGCTCCGGGAACAGCAGGGCCACGACCATGAAGATCACCAGGCCGATGGCCACGACGAGACCGGTGGCGTTGACGGCGCTCACAGGCGCTCCACCGCCTTCACGACGAGCCCGAAGATCACGAAGAGCGCGATCGTCAGGGCGACGAAGATGACGTCAGCCATCCCCACTCCTAAGTTGGGTCATTGTTCGCAAGCCACCCGGATGTGGGGGCCGCAGGAAAAGCAAAGCCCCAGATTTGCGTGTTTTTGTCCTTCTTGACGGGTTCCATACGCGCAGGACCCGGCTGTTGACACGATCCCTACGCCGAGTCGTCCGGAGGGTCCTGCGGCGACTCGGCCAGGTAGGCGGCCCGGCCCACCATGTACGCGGCCACCGCCACGGTGACCACCTGGGACAGGCCGACGACCAGCAGCGGCCCGGCGGTGGCCCACGTAGGCTCGCGCAGCCACACCGCCGCCAGCACCAGCAGCACCCCGACCACCTGGGGCTTGCTGGCGGCGTGCATCCGGGCCAGCGTGTCGGGGAAGCGGACCAGGCCGACGCCCGCGACGAAGGCGAGCGCCGCGCCCAGGAGCAGGCAGCCCGCGGCGGCGACGTCGAGCGCGTTCACCGCGACCTGCCGGAGAAGAACCTGGCCAGCGAGACCGAGCCGACGAAGCCCAGCAGCGACAGCACGAGCAGGATCGGCATCGGGGACAGGTCGCCCAGTACGGCCGCCGCCGCGCCGATGCCGCACATGGCGAGCGCGGTCAGCACGTCCAGCGCCACCGCCCGGTCGAGCATCGAGGGGCCGCGCGCCACCCGGTAGAGGCTCATCGCGGCCGCGCAGCCGAGCAGCGCGAGCGTCACCAGGTAGACAGCCGTCATCCGAGCTCCTCCCGGTCCGCGCCGGTGCCAAAGGTGCGGACGATGCGCCGTTCCAGCCGGTCGACGTCCGCCTGGACGGTCGCGCCGACCTCCCCCGTGAGCCCGAGTACGTGCAAGACCAGCTCCCTCCTGCCCGAGTACGCCTCGACGACGAGGCTGCCCGGCAGTGACGACAGGGCGGTGATGATCATCATGGTCATGGACTCGGAGGAGGTGCGCAGCCGGACGACCACGATCTCGGTCGGCGGCGGCCCCGGCCGCAGCGCCCAGCTCACCACCCGGAAGCTGGAGACCAGCATGTCCCAGGCGTAGACGGGCAGCACGGCCAGCAGGCCGAGCGGGCGTATCCGGACGCCGGGGTCGAGCACGGGTAGCGGGAGCAGCCAGGCGATCACCGCCCCGGCCGCCAGCCCGCCGAGCAGGTTGCCCGCGCTCAGGTCGCCCCACAGCAGCAGCCAGACCACGACGAGCCAGGCGACCAGCGGCAGCGGCACGTACCTGCCGAACACCCGGGGACTCAGAAAGCGCGAGATCACCGGTCACCCCCCAGGACGGCCGCGATGTACGGCTCGCGGTCGAGCAGTTCGGCGCCGGTGCGCTCGGCCAGCGCCGACAGCGGGCCCGCCAGCACGGTCAGCGCCAGCGACAGCACCACCAGCGCCGCCGTCGCCCCCACCATCGGGCGGGGCAGCGCGGCGGTGGTCACGACCGGCTCCTCCCCCGTGGCCTCCTCGCTCTCCAGCACCGCGCCCAGCGGCGGAACCGCCCCCGGGGGCTCGGCCCGCCAGAACGCCTTGCCCCACGCCTTGGCCATCGCGTACAGGGTGAGCAGGCTGGTCAGCAGGCTGCCCGCGACCAGCGTGAGCGCCGGCGCGCCGCCGTCGGCGACCCCGGCCTGCAGCAGCGCCAGCTTGCCGAGGAAACCGGACAACGGCGGGATGCCCGACAGGTTCATCGCGGGCACGAAGAAGAGCACGGCGACCAGCGGGGCCGCCTTCATCAGCCCGCCGAGCCGGTCGGCGGAGGTGGACCCGGTGCGCCGCTCGATCAGCCCGGTGACCAGGAACAGGCTGGTCTGCACGGTGATGTGGTGCACGACGTAGAAGACGGCGCCCGCCATGCCGAGCACGGTGGACAGCGCGACGCCGAACACCATGTAGCCGATGTGGCTGACCAGCGTGAAGGAGAGCATGCGCTTGATGTCGGTCTGCGCGACCGCGCCCAGGATCCCGAAGAGCATGGTGGCCAGCGCGGCCCACATCAGCAGCGTCGACACCGGGCCGCCGGGGAACAGCAGGGCCTCCAGCCTGATGATGGAGTAGATGCCCACCTTGGTGAGCAGCCCGGCGAAGACGGCGGTGGCCGTCGCGGGCGCGGTCGGGTAGGAGTCGGGCAGCCACGCCGACATGGGGAAGACGGCGGCCTTGACCGCGAAGACGATCAGCAGAGTCAGCTCGACGAGCAGCTTGATGTGGCCGGGCAGGGTGGCGAACCGCTCGGCGAGCAGGGCCATCGACACCGTGCCGGTGGCGGCGTAGGCGATGGCCAGCGCGATGAGGAAGAGCATCGAGGAGACCAGCCCGACCACGACGTAGGTGGCGCCCGCCCGGATCCTGGCCTGGGTGCCGCCGAAGGTGAGCAGCACGTACGAGCCGCCGAGCAGCATCTCGAAGGCGACGAAGAGGTTGAACAGGTCCCCGGCCAGGAAGGCGTCCGACACCCCCGCGACCATGATCAGGTACGCCGGGTGGAAGATCGCCAGCGGGGCGTCGTGCTCCTGGTCGGCGTAGGCGCTCGCGATGGAGTACACCATCACGCAGAGCGTCACCGCCGAGGAGACCACCAGCATCAGCGTGGACAGCCGGTCGGCGACCAGGCAGATGCCGAAGGTCGCGGGCCAGCCGCCGACGTTCGCCACCACCGGGCCGCCGCCGTCGGCCGCGACCAGCAGCACCAGCGACACCGCGAGGACCCCGGCCAGCGTCAGCACGCTGATCATCGACTGCAGACGGCGCAGCCGTCCGCCGATCGCCAGCTTCATCCCGGCCGCCAGCAGCGGCAGGATCACGGGCACCGCGACCAGCGACTGCATCAGTCGTCTCCCTCGAGCTCCGGGTCCAGGGCGAGCGCCTGCCGCTCGCGCTCGGACCTGATCAGCGCCCGCATCTGCCTGCGCGCCTCCCGCTGGCGGGCCTTCAGCCGCCTGCGCATCTCCTTCTCCCGCGCGGCCTGCTCGCGCTCCCGCCGCCCGTAGTCCTCGCGCAGATCCCGGACCCGCTCGTCGGTGTCGCGCATGGACGCCTCCTCCTCGCGGCGCGCCTCGTCCATCCGCTCCATGACCCGGTCGCTGGGCAGGTCCTCGTCCTTGTGGGCCTGCATCCAGCGGCCCAGGTCGACGTTCACGTCCAGGATGCGGCTCTCCAGGTCGGCGGCCTCGCGCTGCTCGCGGGCGAGGCTGTCGGCCTCCAGGCGGGCCAGTTCGGCGCGCTGGTCGGCGACCAGCCGCTGGTAGGCCTTCTGCCGGGAGCGGACCGCCTCGCCGAGCTCGCCGCGCCTGGCGCGCAGCCGTACCAGGCGGTCCTCGGTGTCGTCCTGGACCTCGTCGCCGCCGGTGAGCTGCCAGGTGCGGTGCACCATGGCCAGCAGGAAGGCGACCACGCCCAGCGTGATCACGATGGAGGTGAGCACCATCGCCTGCGGCAGCGGGTCGGCCATCCGGTCGGGGGCCGACCTGCCGAGGATGGGCGGCTGACCGGCGGGGCCTCCCGCGGTGACGATCAGCAGGTTCACCCCGTTGCCCAGGATCATGACGCCGACCAGCACCCGGACCAGGCTCCGTTCGAGCAGCAGGGACACGCCCACGGCGATGAGCAGCGCGGCGGCGGCGAACGGGACCGTCATCAGGTCCCCACCTCGATCTGCCGGTCCAGCTCCCCGCCGAGGGCGCGCAGCACGTCCTGGACCATGCCGACCACCGAGATGTACACGCCCAGGTCGAACAGCAGCACGGTGGACAGGTGCAGGTGACCGGCCAGCGGCAGCGTGACGTCCGTCGCGATCATGCCGAGCGCGGCGGCGCCGAACACCAGCCCGATCACCGCGGTCCCGACCGACAGCAGCAGCCCGACCCCCAGCAGCACACCCGCGTTCACCGGTACGGCCGCGGCCAGCTCGTACCGCCCGCCCGCCAGGTACCGGACGGTCATCGCCAGCCCCGCCACGATCCCCCCGGCGAACCCGCCGCCCACCGCGCTGTGCCCGGTGAACAGCAGGAACACCGACAGCAGCAGAACGGTGTGGAAGGTCATCCTGGCCACGATCTCGAAGATCACCGAGCGCTGCCCCTGCGGCAGCGTCGAAGCCAGCCAGTGCGTGCGGGCGCGCGGGGCCGCCTGGCCCTCGTCGCGTTCCAGGCTGTAGGACTTGCGGCGCAGGAAGACCATGCTGGTCACGCCGAGGGCGAGCACGATGATCACCGAGCTCTCCCCCAGCGTGTCCCAGGCGCGGATGTCGACCAGCAGGGCGCTGACGATGTTGTGCGCCCCGGCCCGCTCGGCCGGCCCGGCCAGCAGCGTGCCGGTGGGTACGGCGGTGCGCGCGGCCAGCGCCAGCATCCCGGCGCCCGAGGCGACCACGCCGACGGCCGCGCCCAGGCCGAGCCTGAACCAGAACGGCAGCCTGGCCCGCCCGCCCGTCGGGTACACCTGGAGCCTGCGCAGCACCAGAGCGAAGATCACCAGGCTGAGCGTCTCGGCGAGGAACTGGGTCAGCGCCAGGTCGGGCGAGCCGTGGGCGAGGAACATCAGTGCCGCGCCGTACCCCGTCAGGCCGCCGACCAGGGCCAGCAGGATGTGCGCGCGCACCCGCAGGGCCATCACCGCCGCCACCGCGAGCAGCACCGCGATGACCGGCTGCTCGACGCGCTCCCAGGCGGTCAGGTCCACCCGCAGCGGTGGTGTGGGGCCGTAGGCCAGGGAGAACGCGCCGACCCCGACCACGGCGACCAGCGCGATGGTGAGGTAGTCGGGCAGCGAGCCGCGCTGGGCGACGCCCGTGACCTGGGTGGCCAGGCGGTCGAGGCGGCGGACGAGGCTCCAGTAGGCGTGGCCCGAGTCGACCACATGCAGCGCGACGCCCACTCTGGCCAGGGGCTCCCTGACCCAGAACAGCAGCACACCGGCCAGCAGCGCCGCCGCCGACAGCAGCAGCGGCACGGCCGCGCCGGTCCAGAGGGCGAGGTGGGTGCCGTGGCCCTGGGCGGCGAACGCGGTGGTGTAGGGGGTCATCGCGGTGCCGTACCAGGAGGAGAGGGGGGCGATGGCCAGGCCGAGGACGGACAGCAGCGCGGCGGGGGCCGACATGGTCGCGGCGGTGGGGTGGACGGGGGTGGGCGGCAGGCCGGGCTTGGCGGCGAAGGCGCCCCACAGCAGGCGCAGGGTGTAGGCGACGGTCAGCGCGGTGCCGAGGACGATCCCGGCCAGCGTCAGCGAGTCGGCCAGGCCGCCGGTCAGCAGCGACTCGAAGGCCGCCTCCTTGGCGACGAAGCCGAAGAAGGGCGGCAGCCCGGCCATCGACGCCCCCGCGCCGACGGCCGCCGCGCACACCCACGGCATGGACCGGCGCAGCCCGCTGAGCGCCTTCAGGTCGCGGGTGCCCGCCGCATGGTCGACGATCCCGACCACCAGGAACAGCGCGGCCTTGAACAGGGCGTGCGCGAGCAGCATCGCCACGCCCGCCAGCGCGGTGTCCCGGGTGGCCACGCCGAACAGCACGGTGAGCAGGCCGAGCTGACTGACCGTGCCGTAGGCGAGCAGCCTCTTCAGGTCGTCCTCGCGCAGCGCCCGCCACCCGCCGAGCAGCATGGTGAGCACCCCGAGGGGCACGGCGAGCCACCGCCAGACGGGCACGTCGCCGAACGCGGGCCCGAGCCTGGCCAGCAGGTACACCCCGGCCTTGACCATGGCCGCGGCGTGCAGGTACGCCGAGACCGGGGTCGGCGCGGCCATCGCCCCCGGCAGCCACATGCTGAACGGGAAGATCGCCGACTTCGACAGCGCCCCGGCCAGCACGAGCACCAGCGCCGCGGTGACCAGGACGCCCGAGGGCGGATGCGCGACGATCTCCGACAGCCGGTACGTGCCGGCCGTGTGCCCGATCATCACCAGGCCCGCGAGCATGGCCAGGCCGCCGAATGTGGTGACGGTCAGCGCCTGCAGCGCCGCCCTGCGGCTGGCCCTGGACTCCGGGTCGTAGCCGATCAGCAGGTAGGAGAAGACCGTGGTCAGCTCCCAGAACACGTACAGCAGCAGCAGGTCGTCGGCGACCACCAGCCCCAGCATCGCGCCCGCGAAGGCCACCAGGACGCCGGAGAAGCGGCCGAGCCCGTCGGCGTCCACGGCGAAGTAGCGGAAGCAGTAGATCATGACCAGCGCGCCGATCCCGGAGACGAGCGCGGCCATCAGCAGCGACAGCTCGTCCACCCGGAACGACAGCCCCAGCCCGAGCGCGGGCGCCCAATCGTGGTACGACGCCACCGGTAGTCCGCCGATCCCCGCCCACACCGTCCACCCGAACGCGCACGCCGGTGGCACGGCCAGCGCCGGGAACACGCCGCGGCCGAGGCGGCGCGCCAACGCTGGAGCGCAGAGCGCCGCCACCCCGTGCAGGACGAGCAGCGGCTCCATCGTCTCCCCGGCGGCGGATGTGGGTGATCCGCCCACTCTCCCCCGCGGCGGCCGGGTCACCCCGCAGGCACGGACGAATATGGCGAAAGATCACCGAGAGCAGCCGTTCCCCTGAGACCTACCGCCCGGGTGCCGCGGTCGGAAGGCCGGGGTTCAGGAACCTCGCCTGGCCTCCCGGCGCGGGCAGGAGGTGCGCGAGCGCTTCGCTCGTGGCGGGGACGTCGAGGGCGCGGGCGGCGTAGGAGCGGGTGAGGAGTTCTTCGCCGATGGCGTGGGAGCTGAGCACGTCACCGCTCGCCCCTCCCTGCCCGCGCTCGTCCTCCTCCTCCAGCGGAGCGGACGGCCGAGCCTTACCATGATCATGTTCTGTCCCCTAACCCCCGGGAGCGGTCCAGTTGTCAAGGCAAGAACGCGTACGTTCCGCCCTTGAGACCCGGTTCGTCCAGCGAGCGATCATCGTCGTCATCCTCGTCAACGCCGTCACCATCGGCTGCGAGACCAGCTCCTACCTGATGGAGCGTCTCGGCGGCACGTTGCACGCGATCGACCGGATCGCGCTCGCCGTGTTCGTGGCGGAGATCGCCGCCCGTCTGTACGCCTACCGGCGCGACTTCTTCAAGGACCCGTGGAACTGGTTCGACACCGTGATCGTCGTCATCGCCCTGGTACCCGCCACCGGCCCGCTGTCGGTCATGCGGGCGCTGCGGATCCTGCGGGCGCTCCGGCTGGTCTCGGCGGTGCCGAGCATGCGCAAGGTGGTCGGCGCGCTGCTGACCGCCTTCCCGGGCATGGCCTCCATCGTCGGCCTGCTGATCCTGCTCATCTACATCGCCGCCGTGATCGCCACCCAGCTCTTCGGCGACGTCGTGCCCGAGCGGTTCGACGAGCTGCCGCACTCCCTGTTCACGCTGTTCCAGATCATGACGGGCGACGACTGGGGCACCGTGGCCAAGGAGGTGATGGAGCACAAACCATGGGCGTGGGTCTTCTTCATCGCCTACATCCTCATGTCCACCTTCGTCGCACTGAACCTGTTCATCGCGGTCGTGGTCAACGCCATGAACGAGGCCGACACCGAGGCCGAAGTGAGCCAACTCAAGGACGAGCTGGCCACCCTGCACGCCAAACTGGACCTGCTGCTGGCCCGTGAGCAGGCAGGAACCAGCACGCGTCGATGATCGTTCGACGTACGGCAGCACTGCCGTGAACAGGAGAGGCAAACGTGATCTTCAAGAGGATGCTTGGCGCGTTCGGCGTCGGCGCGCCCACCGTCGACACCGTCCTGGCCACCCCCCGGATCCAGCCGGGCGGCCTGCTCATGGGCGAGGTGAGGCTCAAGGGCGGCGACTTCGACGCCGAGATCGAGCACATCGCGCTGGGGCTGGTGACCAGGGTCGAGGCCGAGCATGGCGAGGGTGAGCAGAGCGGCCTGGCGGAGTTCTACCGTACCGAGGTGTCGGGTCCCTTCACGCTGCGCCAGGGTGAGGAGCGGTCCGTGCCGTTCCAGATCCCGGTGCCGTGGGAGACGCCGGTCAGCGAGGTCGCCGGGCAGCACCTGCCGGGGATGGCCATGGGCGTGCGCACCGAGCTGGCCATCGCCAAGGCGATCGACAAGGGCGACCTGGACATGGTCGCGGTGGAGCCGCTGCCCTCCCAGGAGCGGATCCTGCGGGCGTTCGCGGAGCTGGGCTTCCACTTCAAGTCGGCCGACTTCGAGCTGGGCCGGATCCACGGCGTGCACCAGCAGCTCCCGTTCTTCCAGGAGATCGAGTTCTACCCGCCCGCCCAGCACGCCGGGTACGTCAACGAGATCGAGCTGACCTTCGTCGCCGACCCCGAGGGCCTGGAGGTGATCCTGGAGGCCGACAAGCGCGGCGGCCGTTACGGCGGCTCGTCGGACGCGATCGGCCGCTTCCGGGTCGGCCACCAGGAGGCGCTGCACCGCGACTGGGCGAGCGAGATCAACGGCTGGCTGTCCAGCCTCTCCCAGTACGGCACGGCGGGCCACCACGGCTACGGCCACCACGAGGAACACGGGCACCACGGCGGCCACCACGACGGTCCCGGCTGGGGCACCGTGGCCGCGGCCGGTGCGGCCGGCGTGGTCGGCGGCTTCGTCGCCGCCGAGGTCGTCGAGGAGATCTTCGAGAGCGATGAGGAGGAGGGCGGCGACTGGTAGACCGCTCCTGCAAATCGTGACCTGGAGATCGGCCGGTGCCGGCGCCCGCGCCCGCCTGGCCGGACTCCGCGCGTGATCAAACCTGGCCGGCGGCTCGGACTCACTGTTGGTGGTCGGTCCGCGTGCCGGTCCTGTGCCGTGGCAGTTCCTCGACCGGGAACAGGATCGTGCTCAGCAGATGGGCGCTGCGGTCCGGCGTGGGCCTGTTGGCCACCGGCGAGGTGGCCGGGTTGCTCCTGCTGGACCCCTCGCATGAGGACTACAAGGACTACATGCCCCCGGAACTGGTCGAGATCTGGAACTCGTGGGACCTCGACCAGGAGCTCCCCGACGAGTTGCCCGACGAGCTCGTCCAGTTCTACCGCGGCGTGTTCGCGCGCGAGATGGAGGACTGGCCGGAAGAGATCCGCGAGGTGCTCATCGACCGCCACGTCAGCCTGGAATGGCTGCGGGCCGGCTCCCAGGAGGCAAAGAACCTCGACGACGAGCTCCGCCGTTCGGGACCGCTGGCCGACGTGCCGTTGATCGTCCTCACCGCCATGGGGAACGACCCGTTCAGGGAGGCGGTGCCCCACGGCGTGCCCGAGTCGCTGCTCCAGGCGGAGCTCGAAGGCAAGCGACGGCTCTACACAGACTGGGCCGCGTCGGTCTCGCACGGCGAGAACCGCTCGGTCGACGGCGTCGGACACGTCACCCTCCACTTCCGCCGCCCCGACGCCGTGCTCCAGGCGATCCGCGACCTCCTCGGCAAGTGATCACGAGGTCCTGACCGCTAGGTCAAGGCCGTCTTGAGCGCCTCGAAGGCCACCTTCGGGTCGGCCAGCGCGTGGTAGATGCCGGGGATCTTCCGGTCGACGCCGAGCAGCCCGTAGACCGCGTGCATGGCCCCGCGCACCGAGTACTCCACGGTGAACACGACGTCCTCCGGAATCTCGGTGAACTGACCGAGGAAGGCGAAGTTGGCCGCCCCCTTGGGCACCACGAGCGGCCGGTCGTCGACGCCCCGCGGCTGGAACTGGCTGGTGATGTACGGCATCATCACCGGGATGACCTTCGTGGTGCGCCTGATCTCCTCCAGGTCGTCCTCGAAGCCGAGCTGCCGGACCAGCTCGGTGAGCATCTCCTGGCCGGTGGCCTGCGCCATGGTCACCGGCACGTGGTCGCCCGGCCGGTCGGGGAACAGGCCGTAGCCCCACAGGGTGAAGACGTCGTCGGGCTGGCCGGCGAAGTGCGGCTGGTACGGGACCACGATCGACATCAGCCAGCCGGAGTCGACGAACGTCATCAGCGCGCCGGTGCCGGGGGCGTTGCCGGAGAAGTCCTCGATGCGGCGCAGCAGCAGCGGGCTGCGCATGGTGAGCGTGAAGGACACCCACTTGGTCTGGTCCACGTTCCCGGAGAACACGTCGGGGCGGCCGAAGTCGGGCGCCTTCCCGGCGATGTTCCGCCACAGCCGGAACCCACCGTCGCGTCCGTCCCTGATCAGTTCGGCGGCGTGGTCGTCGTCGCCGTAGGTGGAGTCGGAGGTCATGGATCCGAGGGTGATGAAGGCGAGGTCACCGGGGCCGAGGTCGCGCGGGCCGTGCTGGGTGACGAGGCGGGTGACCCGCCGGGCGCCGCCCTCCTGCTCGAAGTCGATGTCGGTGACGGTCGTGCCGTACTCGAAGACGACGCCCCTGTCGGTCAGCCACTTCTGCACCGGGCGGACGATCGAGTCGTACTGGTTGAGCACCGTGCGGCGGACCCCGGCCAGGGTGTGGATGCGCGGGAACTCCTGGGTGAAGCGCAGGAGGTAGCGCTTCAGCTCGATCGCGCTGGACCAGGTCTGGAAGGCGAAGGTGGTGCGCCACATCGCCCAGAAGTTGGTGGTGAAGAAGTGCTCGGAGAAGAACTCGTCGATCCGCCGCGAGCCGATCACCCGCTCGGGCAGCGCCAGGACGCGGAACAACTCGGCCCGATCCCTGGCGCTCAGGCCCAGGTCGGCGGCGTCGAGGATCTCGTGCCGGGCGTTGACCAGCCGGGCGCCCGCCTTGGTACGCCAGGTCCGGTTGAAGTCCCAGATCTCCTGCTTGACCGTCGTGTCCGGATCGGTCAGCGTCGGCACCGAGTCGAGCAGGTCCCACAGGCAGACGTAGGCCTCCTCCTCCAGCATCCGGCCACCGCGCGTGACGTAGCCCTTGACGGGGTCGCCGGAACCGTCCAGCGCGCCTCCGGCGACCGGCAGTTCCTCCAGGACGCGTACGCTCCCACCGTCGACTCCGGCGTCCCGCACCAGGAACACGGCCGCGGCCAGCGACGCGATCCCACCGCCGACGAGATAGGCGGTCCCCACGTTCGTCATGATTTCCCCCGAAACTCAGACGACGTATGGCCGGATACCTACCCGTCGGCGGCTCCGGTCAGACCAGCAGGAGCAGTTCCCAGGTGCGGCCCCCGGCGGGCGCCTGGACGTCGTGGCCGGTCAGGCGGGGCAGTTCGGCCAGGTCGATGGGGCACAGGCCGCCGCCCAGCGGGGCGCTCCCGTCGGTGCAGCCGGCGCCCACCAGTTCGCGCAGCCGGTCGCGGTAGGCCACCAGCTCGTCCAGCGTGGGCGGGTCGGCGACGAGATCGGCGTACTCGCCCGCCAGCCGCAGCAGCCCCGGCCCGGCCTCGGCGGCCGGTTCGAGGGGGGTGAGCACGAGGTCCCAGTCACCGTGACGGACGGCGAGCCAGTCCCGCTCCTTCGGCAGCGGATCAAGGCGTCCGCCGATGTCGGCCAGGACGAGCACGGGCGCGACGAGCCCATAGGCAGCCAGCGGCTGGTACGGCTCCGCCTCCGACCCCTGACGCACGGCGGCGGCGTCCAGGTCCTCCACCTCAGTCCCCCGGCCAACGACGGTGGCGTCCGGGTTCTCCGGCTCCCGTCCGGCCTCCTCGAGCGGCACGGTGTCGCCGTTCGGGCCCAGGACGAACAGCTCGGCGTCCTCCGGCACGTCGAGCTCCTCGTCGGTGAGCACGGCCAGGCCGCCCAGGTCAATCGGGTAGCAGGCCTCCTGGAACCATGTGCTGTGCGGCGGGCACTCGACGCCGAGCAGTTCGCGCAGCCGCTCGCGGTACTCCACGAGCTGGTCGATCGTCGGGTGCTCCAGGTTGCCGCCGAGGTAGAGGTCGCTGAGCCGTTCCATCGCCTCCTGGACGCCCGGCCTCGGGCGCAGCACGGTGAGCACCAGGTCGTCGTGGAAGCAGGTGAAGCCCTGGGAGTGGTGCTCCACGGCGATCCAGTCCCGCCCGCCCGGCGGCAGGCGCTCGGGCAGGGTGTGCCTGGGGAGGGCGAGCACCAGCGAGGGCAGCGGCCGGCCGTACGCCTCCAGGGGCTGGTACGGCCCGCGGTCCCAGGCGGGCTGGGGGCTGTGCCGTACGCCGAGCCGGTCCAGGGTCGCCGCGTCGCTCAGGGCCTCGGCCCGGTCGTCGTCGTCCCAGATCGGGTGGTGTTCGCGGGCGGCCGATCGCCAGTCGTTCATGCCCCGAGTGTAGGGAGGGCCCGGTCGGGCGGGCATCTCATTAGTTCCGGCTCACCAGCGGTAGCGGGCGTCGGGCAGGCCTTCCTCGTTGCCGCTGCCGTCGCCCCACTCCACCGCGGTGAAGCCGTGCCGCTCGTAGAAGCGGCGGGCGCCGGCGTTCCGCTGGAAGACGTACAGGTCGAGCGGGCGCCGCTGCTTGGCCCGCTCGAGCAGTGCGGTGCCGAGGCCGCGGCCCTGCGCGGCGGGGTCGATGTACAGGTGCTCCAGCCAGTGCCCGTTCAGCGCCGCGAACCCCGCCACCCGCCCGCCGGTCTCCGCCACCCACACCTCGTGGCTCGGCACCATGACGCCGGTGATCCAGTCGCGGGTCTCCTCGTCGGTGTGCAGGTCGGGCAGGTAGGTCATCTCAGCTCGGGCGGCCAGGAAGATCTCGGCGATCCGGTCCGCGTCGCCGCTCTCCCCGCGCCGCACCAGCGGCGGCTGTTCATCCAGGTCGACATTCACCCCCATACCCTGCCACCGCGCTCGATGAGCGTCACAGGGCCTCGCGCAAGGCGTAGCGGCCGGGGGTGTCACCGTATTCTCTGGTGAAGGCGGCGATGAAGGCGGACGGGGACGCGTAGCCGACCCGCCGGGCGACCTCGGTCACCGGCTGCGTCTCCAGCAACACCCGCGAGGCGCGCAACCGCAGCCCTGTCCGCCACTGCGAATAGGGCATCCCGAATTCGCGGACGAAGTCGCGCTGCAGCGTCTTGAGGCTGATGTGCAGGCGCTCGGCCCACTCGTCGAGCCGGGCGGGGTCACCGGGATCATGCGACAGCGCGTGAGCGACCGCCATCGCGAACCCCATGCCCCTGGCGTGATGCTCGACGAACTCCCGGGTGGACACGCCGAGCCCCGCCATGATCCGCGTGCGGGCGATCAGCGCCTCCCACTCCGGGTAGCCCGGATGAGCGATCTCCTGGATGAGCCGCGCCGCCTCGGCGTCGACGGACACCGCGCCGGCGCGCAGCCCCGCGAGCGCCGGCGGAACCTCTCGCAGGCAGACGCGGTAGACGGTCTGCCGGTCCGCCGCACGCAGTTCGTGGCTCACCGCGCGATGCGCCCAGAACGCCTCTTTCGAGCCGACGAACTGGACGGCGGTGCCGTACCCGGTCGAGAGCATGCCGTCAGGTGACCAGTAGAGCTGGTGCAGGAAGTCCTGGCGGCTCTGGCCGAACTCCAGGACGGCGGCCGCACGGTACTTGAGCACCAGGATGCCGCCGGTCCGGCCCAGACCGTAGCCGTACTCCTCACACCACAGCGGATCCGTCCCGATCGCCACGAAGTGACGTCCAGCCGACATCGGGTGACCTCCCATCGACATCATGAGGAACTTTGCTAAGGCTAACCTAAGTAAATCCCGCCGATGCGGCTCGCCCCCCTTCCTGTCCTGCGACCCCTTGAAGGATCACCTCTCATGTCCTTTCGACAGCGCTGGCCCCTCGCCGGTGCGCTGACTCTCTCGCTCGTGTTCGTGGCCGCCTGCGGCTCCTCCGGATCGGACGCCGCGAAGACGGCGGCGCCGACCCGGGTCTTCGCCGCCGACAACGGCGACGTCACGATCCCCGCCGCGCCCAGGAAGGTCGTCGCGACCGGGTACGCGGTGCCGGCGCTCATCGAGGCCGGCACCCCCCTCGTCGGCATCTCCACCTGGCGGCGCGGTCTGGCGATGATGAGCGAGCAGGACCTCGCCACCTACAACGGCCTGGCCAAGATCGCGGGTGAGACCGCCGCCGAGACCAACTACGAGGCCATCGCCACCGCCAAGCCGGACCTGATCGTCATCGGCGTCCCGAAGCCCGCGATGGCCGACCTCGACATGGACCGGCTCAAGTCCATCGCCCCCGTCGTGGCCATCAGCCCGACCATGCCCTCCGCGTGGCGCGAACAGTCGCGGCGCCAGGCCGACGCCGGGGGGCGGCTGGGCGACTTCGAGGCGGCCAAGGCCGCGTACGAGAAGAAGGCCGCGGAGCTGGCCGCCAAGTACAAGGACGTGCTTTCCGGGCTGAAGTTCGGCCATGTGGGGGCGTACGGGGACATCGCCAAGGGGACATTCCACCGGGAGTTCGCGGGGTCCTGGGGCACCACGATCGCCCAGGACGTCGGCGTGAGCTACTACGGCGAGGTCAAGAAGAAGGGCGGCGGCGGGCTGGACGTCTCGGAGTATCCCTCGATCGAGGAACTGCCGAAGAGTCTCGGGGAGGCCGACGCCATCACCTACACGCTGCAGGCCGACGGCTCGGTGAGCGAGGCGGTGCAGTACGTGCTGGACTCCGGGCTGTGGAAGAACCTGCCCGCGGTCAAGGCGGGCAAGGTCTTCCCGCTCCAGTACACCGAGGCGGCGACCTACAAGTCGGCGCTCAGGACCCTGGACTCGATCGACAAGGCGTTCGCGCCGCTGCTCGCGCCATGAGCGCCGACCGCCACGACCCGCGCGGTCGCGTCGCCTCCCATCACCGGGACGGGAGCGGTACGGTGCGCATCGGCTATCCGATCGGGGTGCGGACCGTCGCGGTCCTCGCCCGCGAGTACGTGACCCCGCGGATGCTGCGACTGACCCTCGGCGGACCCGGACTGGACGGGTTCCACACCTACCAGGCCGACGATCACGTCAAGATCGTGTTTCCCTATCCGGACGGTACGCGCCGCGATCCGGTGCTCAACGAGGACCTGACACTCGACTGGCCCACCCCGGCGCCCACGACGCGGAAGTACACCGTGCGCCGCTTCGACGCGGCGGCTCGCGAACTCGACCTGGACTTCGTGCTCCACGAGGGCGGACTCGCCTCGACCTGGGCGGCCGCCGTCGAGGTGGGCGACGAGGTCACGATCGCCGGGCCTCCGGGGGCCAAGGCCTTCGCGCACAACTACGAGCACTACGTCTTCGCGGTCGACGCCACCGCGCTGCCGGCGGTCGGGCGATGGCTGGCGGAGTCCCCGGCCGAGGTGTCGGCGCAGATCGTGATCGAGACCGGTGACGCGGCCGAGCACGCCTACCCGCTCGCCTCGCGTGACGGGGTGGAGGTCGTCTGGCTGGTCCGCGACGGCACGCGCTCCTGCCTGGCGCGGGCCGTACAGGATCTACCGGCGCCCGCGAAGCGGACCTTCCTGTTCGCGGCGGGCGAGGCGGGCGACATCAAGCCGCTCCGGAAGTGGAGCGCTGGACGGCTCGACTCGCTGTTCACCGGATACTGGAAGCGCGGGACCGCCGGGCTTGAGGACTGATCTGAAGCGGTCCGCGATCCTGGCCGGGGCCGTCGTGCTGCTGGTCGCCGCCGCGGGCGCCAGCGTGGCCGTCGGAGCGCAGGCGATCGCGCCGGCCGAGGTCTGGCGGGCCCTCGCCGACCATGCCGGCACCAACGACCACCTGATCGTCCGTGAGGTGCGCGTGCCGCGTACGGTCCTCGGCGTCTGCGTCGGCGCCGCGCTCGGACTCTCGGGGGCGCTGGTGCAGACGCTGACCCGTAACCCGCTGGCCGAGCCGGGCGTCATGGGGGTGACCGCGGGCGCGGGCTTCGCCATCACCCTGGGCGGCGTGCTGGGTCTGGCCGGGTCGCAGGCTGCCCAGTTGGCGCTCGCGTTCGCCGGGGCTGTGCTGGCCGCGCTCCTGGTCTACGCCGTGGGCCGGACCGCTCCGCTGCGGCTCGTCCTGGCCGGGATCGCGCTCAGCTCCGTGCTGGCGGGCGTCTCGCTGGGCCTGCGCCTGATGCTGCCCGACGTGTTCGACGAGTTCCGCTTCTGGTCCGTCGGGGCGCTGGCCGGGCGCGAGCAGGCGCCGATGGCCCTGCCGCTGCTGTTGATCGCCGCCGCCCTGGTCGGCGCCCTGCTGGTGGCCAGGTCGTTGAATACGCTGGTCCTGGGCGAGCAGGTCGCCCAGGGGCTCGGCAGCCACGTCACCCGGACCAGGGTGAGCGTGCTCGTGATCGTCACCGTGCTGGCCGGAGCCGCCACGGCCGTCGCCGGGCCGATCGCCTTCGTGGGGTTGATGGTGCCGCACCTGGCCCGCCGCCTGGCGGGCGCGTCGATTCCGTGGCTCATGGCGTACACGGTGGCGCTGGGGCCGATCCTGCTCCTGGTGTCCGACATCGGATCGCGCGTCCTGCTTCCGACGGGAGAGGTGCCGGTGTCCGTGGTCACCGCCTTCCTCGGCGGCCCCGTCCTCATCTGGGCCGTCCGGCGCTACGGGGCGGGAGGGCTGTGAGCCACATCGTGCTGCGGGCCGGCCCGTGCTCGGTCAGGATCAGGCGGCGTACGCTCCTGGCCTCGCTCGTGCTCCTCGGCGTCGCGCTGGTCCTCGCCTTCCTGGGCCTCTCCCACGGGAGTTCCTGGAGCACACCCTCGGAGGTGCTCGCGGCACTCGCCGGGCGCGAGGACTCGGCTCTGGTGATCCGGGAGTGGAGGCTGCCCCGCGTGGCCGCCGCGCTCGTCTTCGGCGCCGCCCTGGGGCTGGCCGGGGCGGTCTTCCAGAACCTCACCCGCAACCCGCTCGGCAGCCCGGACGTCATCGGCCTGGACGCCGGCGCCTACACCGGCGCGCTGGTGGCGATCACGGTGCTGGGCGGGACCGCCGCACAGCTCGCCGTGAGCTCGGTGCTGGGCGGTCTCCTGGCCGCGGGGGCCATCTACCTGCTGTCGCTGAAGTCGGGGCTGAGCGGCCTGCGGCTGATCGTCATCGGGATCGCGGTGAACGCCATCCTGACCGCGGTCAACTCGTGGATCGTGCTGCGCGCCGAACTGGAGGTCGCGATGGCCGCGACCGGCTGGAGCGCCGGTTCGCTGAACGGCGTCGACTGGGGCGAGGTGGGCCTGCCGTTCCTCCTCATCGGCGCGTTCACGCTGCTGCTCGGCGCGCTGTCGCGGGCCATGCACCAGGCGGCGCTCGGGGACGAACCGGCCATCACATCGGGCGTACGGCTGAACCGCCTGCGGGTGTCGCTCATCTGCGCCGGGGTCGGCTGCACCGCCACGGTGACGGCGGTGGCCGGGCCGATCGTGTTCATCGCGCTGGCGGCCCCCCAAATCGGTCGCCGTCTCACCGGTGCGGCCGGGGTGACGCTGGTGCCCGCGGCCTTGACGGGCGCGGTGCTGCTGCTGGCCGCCGATCTCATCGCCCAGCTTCTCCTGGCTCCGATCGCGCTCCCGGTCGGCGTCGTGACGACCGCGATCGGGGGTTGCTATCTCATCTGGCTGCTCTACAGGGAGGTACGACGCCGCCAGGGTTCTTGAACCACAGCCAAGACTCCTCGCGCCGATCAAGCAGGGCACACTCTCTTGACTCAGCGCCAAGAGAAGTAGTTATCATCGGTGAACCGTTTGTTCGACCGCCCCCACTCTGATCACCGACAGAGAGAACAGAAGACATGGAGCTGTTCAATCCGCTCGACGTCTGCACCTCGCCGGACGAGTTGCTGAAGGTCGTGGAGAATCCTCGGCACCGCACAATGATCAAGAACTATCGGCGGCACGCCATGCTCGAGATCGCGGGCCGGTGGCCGGAGATCCTCGGGCCGGGCATGCTCGTCGAGCACCCGGTCTACCGGATCTACGAAAGCGACCGGCAGCTCGTCCTCCACGGCCGCGCGCAGGTCGAGGGCTACTACAGCGGGTTCGCCGCATCGGGCGCGACGGTGTTCGGCCCGTTGGAGGAGCGGATGTCCGTCGCGGACTGGGGGCTCGCGCTCGAATCGTATTTCGGCGCCCACCTGCGCGGTCACCAGCTCATCGCGTTGGGGATCGAAGCCGATGATCCCGAGGGCTTCTACCAGCTCAACCGCTGGGTCGCCTCGTTCTGGCCCTACGACGAGAACTGCCTGCTGATCGGCGAGAACATCTACGAGAACGCCGGCAGCCGCGAGGTGCACCGCATCGACGAGGCCGATTTCGTCACCCCGGAGCACGCGGCCGCCGCGCTCGATCCCGTCCTCGACGGCCCGGAGCCTTCCTGGCTGCAGGACCCGCGGTGAAGGCGGCCGACCTCAGCGGTGTGCGCCACCACACCGTCCCGGTGGGTGAGCTGGACATGCACGTGGCCGAGCAGGGCGAGGGCGAGCCGGTCCTCCTGCTGCACGGGTTTCCCGAGCTGTGGTACTCCTGGCGTCACCAACTCCCCGCCCTGGCCGCGGCGGGCTTCCGGGCGATCGCCCCCGACCAGCGCGGCTACGGCGAGACCGTCCTGCGCGCCGGAGAGCCCGCGAAGATCGAGGACTTCGACATCGAGCATCTCACGGGTGACGTCGTCGGCCTGCTCGACGCGCTCGACATCGACCAGGCCATGGTGGTCGGTCACGACTTCGGTGGGGTGGTGGCCTGGGCGACCGCGCTGGTGCATCCGGAGCGGGTACGGGCCGTGGCCGGGCTTAGAGCTCGGAAGTACACCGCGAAGTTGTGACCTTGGGCGAACTCACCCGTGTAGCGGATACCGAGCGCTGTGCGGGTGCGGCCACGACCGCCGTCGCAGCCGACGAGGTATCGGCTCCGGTACTCCCGGGCGGCCCCGCTGTGGAGGTCGCGAACGGTCAGTGTGACTCCGTCGGCGTCCTGGCGGAACTCCTCGGCCCGGCGGCGGTGGAGCAGCCGAACCGTCGGGTGCGCGGCGGCGGTCCTGGCGAGCAGCGGGTCGAGCTCCGCCTTGGCTCGCAGCAACGGCCCCTCGGGGGACACCTCCGACAGTGTCGTCGCGGCCTCGGCGTTGGAGGCCATGGGGAACCGCGCCATGACCTCACCGACCGCGGAGGTGGCGAAGACGATGTCCGGCCGCAGGTCGCGCGGCGGCCAGGCGCCGTTGCGGGCCGGGGCGGCGATCCCCCAGCGGCGCAGGTGCTCCATCGTCCGGACGAAGATGTGCTCCCCCGCGGGGAAGGCCACCGTCCCGTCCGTCTCCTCGACGAGCAGGCATCGGACGCCGCGCCAGCCGAGCTCGTTGACCAGTGCCAGCCCGACCGGCCCACCGCCGATGACGGCGACGTCCATGCCGACAGCTTCCGGAGAGGTCATCCGTGCTCCTCGGCGGAGACGAAGCGGTTCTCGATCGCCCCGATGCCTTCGATCTCCACCCGGACGCACGACCCCGGTCCGAGGAAGCGGTTTTCGGGGCCGCCGACACCGCCGGGCGTTCCCGTGCAGATGACGTCACCGGGAAGCAAGGTCGTGACCTGGGACAGGTGGCTCACCAGGAACGGGATCGAGTAGATCAGGTCGCTGGTGCGGGCGGACTGGCGCAGCTCGCCGTCGACCCAGGTCTGGAGCAGCAGGTCCTCCGGGTTGTCGAACTCGTCGGGCGTGACGAGCGACGGCCCGAGCGGCAGGAAGGTGTCGAAGCTCTTCGCGGTCGACGGACTCGCCGGCCAGCCGGGCACCTGGCCCCGCTGCACGTCACGGGCGCTGACGTCGTCGGCGATCGTGAAGCCCGCGATGTGCTGCCAGGCCTGCGACTCGCGCACCCGGGTGGCTCGGCGGCCGATCACCACGGCCAGCTCACCCTCGAAATCCACATGAGTCGGGGCCAGGGGCGGGATGATGACCGGGTCGTACGGGCCGGTGATCGCCGACGGCGCCAGCAAGAACACCTGCGGCCCGCCGTCCTCCCGGCCATCGGACACGGTATGACCGGTTTCGACACGATGCGCCCGATAGGCGTACCCGACGATCCACACCTTGGACGGCGATGGGACGGGCGCCCGCAGCCGTAGAGCGTCACGTGACACCCGCTCCCGCACAGGCGCCGTCGCCAGTTCCCCGAGCTCGACGCCATCGGCCAGCGCGGCTCCAAGGTCGGGATGGGGAACGTCGAGCAGAGCGATCTCGTCGCCGTCGACCAGCCCGATGCCCCGGGTCGTAGTCACCGCCCGCATAACGGCTCACCTCCATGTCAGCCCTTGACAGCGGAGACCATGGAATCAGGCTCTTGAATTAGAGTCAAGAGGTGCCTCGAGTAGCTGGTCGAGGAGGAACCGCACGATGTCGGTCGCGCTGCGGGACGGGTCGGCCGCGATGCTCGCGCCCTCGAAGGCCGCGACGACGGCGTCCACCGCGAGCGCCCGGTCGAACCGCACATCCCCGGCGATGGCGGCGTCGGTCAGCGCCCGGACCTGCTCGATCAAGGAATCGTGGGCGGCGGCCACCACTTCCGAGCCGCCCATCCGCGCGTGTGCCGCGACGTGCAGCGCGCGTAGCGGCCGAAGGTCGGTGAGGTAGCAGATGAGCCGCACCGCAGGCCCGACGTCGGCGGGGAACTGGGCGAGCCGGGCGACCTCCTCATCGCCGAGCCGTCGCAGAACGGCGGCGAGCACGTGGTCCTTGGACTTGAAGTACCAGTACAGCGCGCCGCTCCGGATGTTGGCCCGGCGCGCGATGTCCACCATCGTCACGGCGTCGAAGTCGCGATCGACGAACAGACGCAAGGCCACGTCGAGGATGACCGACACGCGTTCGTCTCGGGGGATGTCCTGGCGGTTGCGGGGCACGCACGTCCTCACCTGGGTCGACTGCCGTGATCCTTCTTGAGCCAGAGCGCGGCCATGCCCAAAGCTCTTGACTCTCCCTCAAGAGAGGATACTCTCGTCCCCACCGCTGGCGGGAAGGTCGGGGTGAGCCGCCGCGTGCCCCATCTCACCGACAGGAAAGCGAGACGACCTTGTCCACCACAGACGGCGCGGCTCCCGGCACCAGATCTCCCTCCTCAGCGGACGAGGTGCGCCGGGTCGCGCTCTCGGGCTACCTGGGCAACACGATCGAGAACTACGACTTCTCCCTGTACGCCTCGGCCGCGGCGGTGGTCTTCGGGCCCCTGTTCTTCAGCAATCTCAGCCCCGCCCTCAGCACCGTCGCCTCGTTCGCGACGCTCGCCGCCGGATATGTCGCGCGCCCGCTCGGCGGCATCGTGCTGGGTTACCTCGGAGACCGGGTGGGCCGCAAGCGGGTCCTGCTGGTGACGTTGATCATGATGGGGGTGGGGAGCGGCCTGATCGGCGCGCTGCCGACGTACGAGCAGATCGGGATCGCGGCGCCGATGCTGCTCGTCCTGTTCAGGCTCGTCCAGGGCATCGCCGTCGGCGGCGAGTGGGGCGGCGCGGCGCTGCTCGCCGCGGAACACGCCCCGCCGGAGCGGCGCGGCTTCATCACCGCGATCGGCCAGGCGGGCCTGCCGTCTGGTGGGCTCCTGTCGCGCTGATCGCGGTCTGCATGGCGGCGACACTCGCCGCCATGCTTAACGAGATGTTCGCGACCGAGGTCCGTTCCACCGGGGTCTCCGTGGCCTATCAGGCCGGGGCGTTGATCGCCGGATTCTTACCGCTGACGGCCGGGGGCCTGCTCGCCGCCGCCGGCGGTGGCGGCGGCGGCACGAACATCGGATCCGTGGCGGTGCTCGTCATGGTCGTCTCGGTGCTCGGCGCCGTCGCGGTGTGGACGGGCCGGGAGTCGCGTGGAAGTGACCTGCGTGAGGTGGGCGGAGAACCGGGCGCCGGCGGGCAGCGGCCGGGGCGCTGACGACTCCGCACCTGGCCCAAGTGGTGCGGTGGCGTGGGGAGATGGTTGGATCTCTGTCGTGGAGGCCTCTGTCGAGCAGCTCGTGTACGTCCGGGAGGACGACTACACGATCGCCCGGCTGAGCGCCGAAGGGCTGCCCGACTTCATCGCCGCCGGCCGGGCGCTGGCCGGGGTGCAACCCGGTGAGGCGGTCAGGCTGGCCGGCGGGTGGGGCGAGCACCCGCGGCACGGCAGGCGCTACACGGTCACCGCGTGCGAGCGCGTGGTCCCCGCCACCGTCCGCGCCATCCGCGTCTACCTCGGCTCCGGCCTGGTACGCGGCATCGGCCCGCGCCTCGCGCACGCCATCGTCAGCCACTTCGGCGACACCACCCTGACCGTCATCGACACCGCCCCCGAACGCCTCACCGAGGTCGTCAACATCGGCACCGTACGGCAGGCGCAGATCGTCGAGGCGTGGCAGGAGCAGAAGGCGATCGCCGCGCTCATGGTCGTCCTGCAAGGCTTCGGCATCAGCCCGCTGCTCGCCGCGAAGATCTACCAGGTCTTCGGCGCCGACTCGGGCGACGTCCTGGCCACCGACCCGTACCGGCTCATCGGCCGGGTGCGGGGGATCGCCTTCGCCACCGCCGACCGGATCGCGCTGCGCTCCGGGGTGCCGGAGCGCAGCCCGCAGCGCATCAAGGCGGCGATCATGGACCGGCTGGAGACCTCGGCGGGCCACTGCTACCTGCCCCTGACCACCCTGCTGGCCCGCACGGCGGAGCTGACCGGCCAGGACGAACCGCTGGTCCGCCGGATGGTCGACGCGCTCACCGCCGAGCGCGCGGTGGTCGTCGAATCCTCGTTCGACACTCCGGGCCAGGTCGTGGTGTACGCCAAGGAGCTGCACAGCAGGGAGCTGGCCCTGACCGCCAACCTGGTCAGGCTCTGGCAGGCCCGCTCCACCCTGCCCATCCGCGCCCACGAGGAGGACCAGGCGCTGCACGAGGACCAGCGGGCGGCGGTGACGATGGCGCTGACCAGCACGGTTTCGATCATCACCGGCGGCCCCGGCTGCGGCAAGAGCCACACGGTGCGGGCGATCGCGTCGACCGTACGGGCGTCGGGCGGCACGGTCACCCTCACCGCCCCCACCGGCAAGGCCGCCAAGCGCCTGTCGGAGCTGACCGGCATGCCCGCCATGACCATCCACCGGATGCTGGCCCACCAGCCCGACCCCGACCTGCTGTTCGAGCAGACGCCCGCGCAGGCCGACCTGATCGTGGTCGACGAGGCGTCCATGCTGGACCTGCACCTGGCCACCCGGCTCACCTCGGTCGTCCCGCCCGGCAGCCACCTGCTGCTGGTCGGCGACAGCGACCAGTTGCCGAGCATCGGGCCCGGCAGCGTACTGGCCGACCTGCTGCGGGTGGAGGCGATCGCGCGGATGCGGCTGACGCACGTCTTCCGCCAGGCCGAGGGCAGCGGGATCGTCCAGGCCGCGCACCGGATCCGGGCCGGTCACCTGCCCGCGCTCCCCGGCCGGGGCGGCTTCTGGTTCGAGGAGCTCGACGATCCCGTGAAGGTGGCCGAGCGGGTCGTCCACCTGGCCACGGTGGCGATCCCGCGCAAGCAGAACGTGGATCCCGGCCAGGTCCAGGTGCTGTCCCCGCTGCGCAAGGGCGCGACCGGGACGGCCGAGCTGGGCAGGATGATCCAGGAGCGGCTCAACCCGGCTAGGGACGGCGTGGCCGAGCACTGGGCGGGCTCCTCGGTCTTCCGGGTCGGCGACCGGGTGATGCCGATCCGCAACAACTACGACAAAGGCGTCTTCAACGGCGAGACGGGGGTGGTCACCGCGGTCAGCCCGCAGGACCGGCTCGTCGAGATCCGCACCGACGACGGGGAGAGCGTGGAGTACGGCTTCGACGAGCTGGACGAGCTCACCCACGCCTACGCGATCAGCGTGCACCGCTCCCAGGGCAGCGAGTACCCGTTCGTGGTCGCGCCGATCGTGGCCGAGTCCGGCGGCATCATGCTGCGCCGCCGCCTGCTGTACACCCTGGTCACCAGGGCGAAGGCGTGGGTCGTCCTGGTCGGCGCGCGCGAGGCGCTGGAGCTGGCGGTCCACCGCCTCGGCCTGCGCAGGAACACCGGCCTCGCGCACCGCCTCACGGTCAGCCTGCCCTGACCCGGGAGGTCACACAGGGCACGGATTCGTCACGCTGCCCGGAGATCGCCGGCGCCCTGACCGACCTGCTCCGACCTGGTCGCGCCCCTGCTGGACTACCGCCCCCTGACGCCTTCACCCGCACGCTCACCTGAGGATCGAGTTTCCGGGGCGGCCCCGCGGGCGAAAGATGCTGCATGACCACCCGCAGTGACGCGTCGGCGCATCAGGCAGCCGCCTCGTACTCCCCCGACTGGCCCCGACTCCGGCAGCGCGTCGCGACCCGCCCCTGGGCCGCGAACGTGCTCGCCGCGATCAGTGAGGGCTTCGCCCGCTGGGCGCTCGACCTCGTCATCCCGGGCCCCCAGGGTCGCTCCGCGTGGACCCACCACTACTACTGCGACGCCGACGGCGCGCCCCTGCGGTTCGACGTGTCCCTGCCCACCCTGCACGCCTGCACCCAGTGCGACCGGTGCTACACAGGCGAGCCCTGGGACGGGGCGTGGCGCACGACGATGCACAACGCGGCGGCGGCCCAGGCGCAGCGGGCCGCCCTGCTGATCCGCCTGTCGGCCGACCCGCAGGAGGTCACGGCCGCCCACCACGAGCTCGAACGCATCTTCACCACGTACGCCCGCGACTACCTGGCCTACGCGCCGCACGGCTCCAACGCCGGCCGGGGCCGCGTCCACCCGCAGAGCCTCGACGAGGCGGTCTGGGCCATCGGGCTGTTCAGGTCGCTGCGCTGGGCGGGCGACGTGCTGAGCCCCGCGACGTCGGCCGCGGTGAACGCGATGGCGCGGGCGATCGCGGACCTGCTCCGCCCCCAGGCCGGCGCCATCCACAACATCCCCTGCTGGCTGATCGCGGCGATCGCCGAGTGCGCCGTCCGGGTGGGGGACGCCGAGCTGCTCGCCTGGTGCCGGGACGGCGAGTTCGGCGCGGAGGCCCAGATCAGGCAGGGCTTCCACCCCGAGGGCCTGTGGTACGAGATCAACCCGCACTACCACTACTACACGGTGTCGGCCCTGCTCTCCTACCGGGAGGCGGCCGGCCGCGAGGGCCTGTCCGAGGGGGCGGCGCAGCGCCTGTCCCTGGCGATCACCGCGCCGCCCCGCCTGGCCTACGCCGACAGCCGCCTGCCCGCCTACGGCGACGGCTGGCAGGAGTGCCATGTCGGCGACTTCGCCTCCCAGGCCGAGGCCGCCTGGACGCTGCTGCCCGAGACGCCCTCGACCCTCGCGCGCTACTACACGCAACCTCGTCCGGGCCCGGTCCGCCTGTGGTCCGGCAGCCAGTTCCCGCCCGGCCACACGACGGAGCTGACCGGCCGCTCCTCCGTCGCCGCCCTGGTCTTCGGCCCCGACGACCTCCCCTTGCCGGCGGACGCCGGGCGCGAGCGGTCGTTCGTCTGGCCGCACGCCGGAATCGGCCTCCTGCACTCCCCGCGGGTACGGCTGGCGATGCGGTTCGGCCCCGACAGCGGCTGGCACGACCACCGCGACAAGCTCAACGTGGACGTGGAGACCTCCACCGGCTGGTCCAGCCTCGACCTCGGCACCAGCGGTTACGGCTCGGAGTTCACGACATGGCTGCGCTCCCCCGTGGCGCACAACATCGTGACCGTCGACGACGCCCGGCAGCCCGAGCACGCCGGGCGGCTGCTCGACTCCTCGCCCCGTCACCTCACGGCCGAGTCCGCCTGGGACGGCCACGTGCTGCGCCGCACGGTCACGCTCGACGGCGACGGCTGGACCGACGACTTCACCGCCGCCCTCGCCAGGCCCGCGGCCCTGGAGTGGGCCTTCCACGGCGACGGCGTCTTCGAGCCGGATCACAACCCGGAGCATGACCCGGCGCACGCGGCCCTGCCGGATGGGCTCGGGCACGAGTGGCTGCGGGAGGTGTGCCGCCTCGAACTCCCGCCGGACCGGGTGCTGCGCGGCAGGTGGAGCGTGGAGGGCTCGCCGCACCTGACGCTGGCCGTACCGGAGGGGTTCGAGGTCTACAGTGCGGTCGGTGCGGGCAATCCGAGCGGGTACGCCCTCGGGGTGCTCATCCTGCGGGGGCATGGTCATGCGGCGCGGTTCCAGGCCTCGTTCCGGTTGGGGGACGGGCAGGAGGGCCGATCGGCGTGACTCCTGGGACCTTCGTCCCTGAGCGGGCGGTGTGAGGGGCGGGCAGCCTGGGTGGTATGACAGTGGACTCGGCAGGCCTGCAGGTGCTCTCCCCCGAGGAGTGCCTGCGCATGCTGGCGTCGGCGAGGATCGGGCGGGTCGTCTTCACCGACCGCGCGCTGCCCGCGGTCCAGCCGGTCATCTACTGCCTCGACGGTACGGACATCGTCCTTCGTACCGCCGCCGGGTCCACGCTGGCCGCCGCCACCCGCAACGCGGTGGTGGCGTTCGAGGCCGACGACTTCGACCCGGACCTGCGCTCGGGCTGGTCGGTCACCGCGGTCGGCCACGCCCGCGCCGTCCACGACCCGCGCGAGCTGGCCGGGCTGGCCGAACTCCCGCTGACGCTGTGGACCCCGGGCGAACGCGACCACTACGTCGTCATCCGGGCCGAACAACTCTCCGGCCGCCGCATCCCCGGCTGACCGGCCGGGGTCAGGCCGCCTGGCGTTGCAGCAGGAGCATCGCCGCGTCGTCGGGTAGCGGGCCGCCGACGTGGTCGAGCAGGTCGGCGCGCAGGTCGTCGAGCGCGGCCTGCGGGTCGACGCACTGCAGGATGTCCGCCCGCGCGAGCAGCGGGTAGAACGCACCGCCGTCGTCGCGCGCCTCGATGACGCCGTCGGTGTAGAAGAGGATCTGGTCGCCCTGCCCGAACGGCACCTGGTACGGCTTGGGCACGCCCGCCCCCAGCCCGCCCAGCCCGAGCGGCACCCCTTCGTTCGGCAGGTCCACTTCGCTGATTTGCCCGTCGCCGGTCAGCAGCAGCGGCGCGGGATGCCCGAAGTTGAGCAGGGTGATCTCGTCCTCGTGCACTTCGGCGAGTATCGCGGTGACGAACTGCTCGGCGTCCAGGTGGCGGGCGAGGCTGGTCTCCAGCCTGTCGCCGAGGCCGGACAGGTCCGGCTCGTCGTAGGCGGCCTCGCGGAAGGCGCCGAGCACCCAGGCGGCGGTCTCCACGGCGGCCAGCCCCTTGCCCTGGACGTCGCCGATGAGCAGGCGGACGCCGTTGGCCGTGGTGACGACCACCTCGTACAGGTCGCCGCCGATCTGGGCCTCCGCGGCGGCGGAGGTGTAGGACAGGGCGATGCGCAGGTCGCCGGCCCGGCGGGGCACCGGCCGCAGCAGGACGCGCTGGGCGGCCTCGGCGACGATCCGGACGTTGGCCAGCTCGCGTTCCCGCCTGATCCGCAGGTGGCTGGCCACCATGCTGGCCCCGGTGACGCCGACGATGGTGGCGATGGTCAGGTTGTTCTGCGCCTTGCCCAGCAGGCCGTTGTACTGGGCGAGCGGCAGGCACACGCCCACGGCCAGCGTGCCGACGATGGCGGTGCGCCGTACACTGCCGGACACCGAGGCGAACGTCGGCCCGAGGGTGAGCAGCGGCAGGAACCCGAGGCGGGGCCCCGCCAGCACGTCGGTGATGGCGACGACCACGATGGCCACGAACGGGAGTGACCTGAGCACGTCCTGTGACCTCCTTGACGCGCCCACGATTGTTCCGTCCCTCCCCTGGCGACTCCGGTCAGATCCCGGTCAGTGTGTCACGTGGTATCCGGGTTCCGTCAATGATCATAACTACGCCCTGAAGCTTACAGAATGTCCGCTCACAAGCCTGTACGGCGGCGGTAATGGGCCGGCGCGTTCACTCTCAGAGGAAGGCCGATCAGAACCTGTCGTACCCGACGAAGGTGAACATGCTCGCGCCGGCTGTCAAGGGTTGCGGCCTGCCGGTGAAGCGGTGCGCGCCGACGCCGAAGCCCGCGTCCGGGTCCGACACCCACTGCCGCTCGAAGCCGCGCGCCTCGAACCAGTCGCAGATCAGCGGCACCCGGTCGGGCGGCTCGCGGTGCCGGGTCCAGATCACGGTGGCGCCGGTGGCGCAGAGCCGGACACAGTGGTCGACGGTGCGCTCGATGTCCGATTCGGTGATGTTGCCGAACAGCCCGCAGACCAGCACGAGGTCGGCGGGCACCATGCCCAGGTAGTGGTCGGTGAGCGCGGCGTCCCCCATCACCACCTCGACCCCGTCCAGCCCGGCGGCCAGGTTCCTGGCGAACGCGACGTTGCCGGGATCCACCTCGACCAGCCGCGCGCGGACGTCATCGCGGCGCGGGTGGCCGGCCAGGACGCCGAGCAGGTCGCGCCCCTGTCCCGCGCACAGGCTGACCACCTTCAGCGGACCGGGCGGGCAGCCGTCCAGCGCCACCCGGATCCGCTCCTGGACAGCCCGCAACCGCCGCGCCAGAGACGAATCCGGAAGATCGTACTCATCGTGCCAGCTCCGCCAGTCCATGATCGAACCCTATGGGGTCCACGCCGTAGACCGCCGGCGCGGTTCGACGGCCTGCTGGATGCGCGCTCTGCGAGCGCTGCGCCCGGAGGATCTTCGACGGCGTCCGAGCCTGATCGCGGATTCGCTGGACCGCCAACAGAAGGTGACGGATGCTGAACACGGAGCGTCGCCCGGGAGAACCCTCGGGTCTGTGCATTTTTGCATAGACCACCGATCTGGGATCGGCCATGATCTCGCAGCGGCGGGCAGGTGCGGTGGGCTTCCGAAAGCGAGACATCGATGGCGGATTCGCGGCGAGAGGTCCTGCTCGGCGGTAGACCGCTCTTCGCCAGCGACGACCTCGACGAGGTCCGCGAGCAGGTGTCGCGGGTGTTCTGCCCGCACCGCCTGGATCTGACCGGCGACTCGTCCCTGCTGTCGGCGCGTTTCAACTCGGCCGGCCTGGACGCGGTCCGGGTGAGCTACCTGGACTACGGCGCGGACGTCCGGATCGAGCCGGGCGACCTGGAGTCGTTCTTCCTGGTCCAGATCCCGCTCGCCGGGCGCAGCCTGATCCGCTGCGGCGACCAGGAGATCGTCTCCACCCCGGCGCTGGCCTCGCTGCCGTCCCCGACCCGGCACCTGGACATGCGCTGGGCGGCGGGCTGCCCGCAGCTCATCGTGAAGTTCGACCGCCCCGCCGTCGAGCGCGCCGCGGAGCAGATGCTGGGCGAGCGGATCGACCGGCCGATCGTCTTCGACCTGGGCATGGACCTGACCACGGGCTGGGCGCGCGCCTGGCGCGGAATGGTCGACCTGCTGGTCAGGGAGGCCGAGCACGACGACGGCCTGACCGCGCAGCCGCTGGCCGTCGCCCACCTGGAGAACGCCCTGCTGGCCTCCCTGCTCACCATGCAGCCGTCCAACTACCGGGATCGGCTGACCGCGCCCAGCCCGCCCGCGGTGCCCAAGGTGGTACGCCGGGCGGTGGAGTTCATCGAGCAGCACGCCCACCTGCCGCTCACCACCGAGGACATCGCGCGGGCGGTGGCGGTCAGCAGCCGCTCCCTGCAGGAGGGCTTCCGCGGCCACCTGGGCGTGACCCCGATGGCCCGGCTGAGGGAGGTGCGCCTGACCCGGGTCCACGAGGACCTGGCGTCCGGCGACCCCGCCCGCTGCACGGTGACGAATGTGGCCGCGCGCTGGGGCTTCCTGCACCAGGGCCGCTTCGCCGCCGCCTACCGGGCCAGGTACGGCCAGGCGCCCTCGGAGACGCTGCGCCGGGGATGAGCCGCGCCAGGTGGACGAGATCCGCGCTGAGCGGATAGTCCGTGCGGGGCCGCGCGCCGTACCTTCTGATCAGGCGCCGATCCGACCCCCACTTCTTCTGAGAGGACACACTCCCATGCGCAGAATCCTGATCGTCGGTGCCGGGCAGGCGGGCCTGCACCTCGCGCTCGGCCTGCTGCGGAACGGCTACGACGTCACCGTCGTCTCCAACCGGACGCCCGAGGACCTCCGGGCCGGCCGGCCGATGTCGGGCCAGGCCATGTTCGGCACCGCGCTCGGCCTGGAGCGCGACCTCGGGCTGGACCACTGGGCGGACGAGTGCCCGCCGATCGAGGGGATCCAGTTCGCGGTCCCCGGCCCGGACGGCGGCAAGGCGATCGGCTGGGCCGCCAGGCTGGACAGGCCGGCCCGCTCGGTCGACCAGCGGCTGAAGATGCCGGTGTGGCTGGCCGAGGTGGAGCGGCTCGGTGGGAAGGTCGTCGTGCACGACGCGACGGCCGCCGACCTGGAGGCGTACGCGGCGCAGTACGACCTGGTGATGGTCGCCGCGGGCAAGGGGCCGATCGCCTCGCTGTTCGAGCGGGACGCCGCGCGCTCGCCGTACGAGGCGCCGCAGCGCGCGCTGGGGCTCACCTACGTGAACGGCCTGAGCCCGCGTCCTGAGCACTCCGCGGTGTGCTTCAACCTGATCCCCGGAGTCGGTGAGTACTTCGTCTTCCCCGCGCTCACCGTCTCCGGCCCCTGCGAGATCATGGTGTTCGAGGGCGTCCCCGGCGGTCCGATGGACTGCTGGGCCGATGTCCGCACCCCGGCCGAGCACCTGGCCAGGAGCCGCTGGATCCTGGAGACGTTCCTGCCGTGGGAGGCGGAGCGCTGCGCGGGGATCGAGCTGACCGACGAGCGCGCCACGCTGACCGGGCGGTTCGCGCCCACCGTGCGCAGGCCGGTCGCCGTCCTGCCGTCGGGCGCGCCGGTGCTCGGGGTCGCCGACGTGGTCGTGCTCAACGACCCGATCACCGGGCAGGGCTCCAACAACGCCGCCAAGTGCGCCGCCTCCTACCTGGGGGCGATCCTGGAGCGCGGCGAGCGGCCGTTCGACGCGGCCTGGATGGAGCGGGCCTTCGAGGACTACTGGGCCACCGCCCGGCACGTCACCACCTGGACCAACGCCCTGCTCGCCCCGCCGCCGCCGCACGTGCTGGAGCTGCTCGGCGCCGCCGGGGAACTGCCCGAGGTGGCGTCCCGGTTCGTCAACGGGTTCGACGACCCGTCGGACTACGCCGAGTGGTTCCTGGACCCCGACAAGGCGCGCGCCTACCTGGCGCGGGCCGGAGCCTGAGGAGGGCGCCGTGAGATCGCTACGTGACGCGCTCGGGCAGTTCGCGACCGGGGTCGCGGTGGTCACCACGGCCGTCCCGCACGGGGAGCGGGCCGGGGTGACGGTGAACTCCTTCACCTCGGTGTCGCTCGATCCCCCGCTGGTGCTGTGGTGCCTGTCCCGGCAGGCGCCCAGCGCGCCGCTCTTCCTGCGGGCGGGCCGGTTCGCGGTCAACGTGCTGGCCGCCGGGCAGGATCACCTGTCGCAGCGGTTCGCCCGGCCGGCGCCGGACAAGTTCGCCGGGGTGCCGACCCGGCCCTCGCCGTACGGCCTGCCGATCCTCGCCGGGAGCCTGGCGACCTTCGCCTGCCGTACGGTTACCACCTACGAGGCGGGTGACCACCGCATCTTCATCGGCGAGGTGGAGCACTTCCACCGGGAGGGCGGCGAGCCGCTGGTCTTCCACTCGGGCCGGTACCGCGACCTCGCCGTCGCGGAGCCGGTGATGGAGCGGATCGGCGCGTGAGCGGCTTGTGCCGGCGCTTGGAACTCCCTCAGGAGGGGCGGATGAGGCCCCTCCTGGTGGCGACGGCGACGGCGGCCGTGCGGGAGTCGACGCCGAGTTTGGCGTAGATGTGCACGAGGTGGGTCTTGACGGTCGTCTCGCTGAGGAACATCCGCTTGCTGATCTGCCGGTTGGACAGGCCCGCGGCGACGTGGCCGAGGACCTCCAGCTCGCGCGGGCTGAGCGTGGCGTCGGGGGTGCGTACCCGGCCCAGCAGGCGGGAGGCGACGCTGGGCGCCAGCGCGCTGGCGCCGGTCCTGGCCGAGCGGATCGCGGCGTGCAGGTCGTCGGAGGGGGCGTCCTTGAGCAGGTAGCCGGTCGCGCCCGCCTCGATGGCCGCGAGGATGTCGGCGTCGGTGTCGAAGGTGGTGAGCACCAGGACCCGGGGGCCGCCGAGGGCGACGATGCGGCGGGTCGCCTCGCTGCCGTGGATGCCCGCGCCGAGCTGCAGGTCCATCAGGACGACGTCGGGGGCGAGCGCGCGGGCCGCCTCGACGCCCTCCTCGCCGGTGGCGGCCTCGCCGACCAGCTCGAAGTCGGGCTGCCCGGCGAGCATGGCGCGGATGCCGGAGCGTACGACGGGGTGGTCGTCCACCAGGAGGATCCGGATCGGCGTCGTCATCGCCGCTCCCCGGTGGCGGGCAGGGGCAGGGTGGCGGCGACCGCGGTGCCCTCCCCCGGGGCCGACTCGACGGTGAGGCCGCCGCCCAGCGCGGTGACCCGGTCGCGCATGGCGCGCAGGCCGTACCCCGTGCCGGCTGTGCCCGCGGGGGTCTGGGCGGGGTCGAAGCCCCGGCCGTCGTCGACGATGTCCAGCACGACCATGTCTTCCAGGTAGGTGAGGGTCACCCCGGCCCGCTCGGCGCCGGAGTGGCGGCTGACGTTGCCGAGCGCGCCCTGCGCGATGCGCAGCAGCGCCAAATCGTAGTCGGCGGGCAGCGGCACCGGAGTGCCCGCCACCTCGAAGCGCACCTTGGTGGGGGTTCCGGCGGCGGCCGAGTCGCTGAGGCCGCGTAGCGCGGCGGTCAGCGTGGAGTGCCGCAGGGCGGGCGGGGCCAGCGCGCGGACGAAGTTGCGCGCCTCCTCCAGGTTCTCCTGGGCGGCGCGCTCGGCCTCCGTGATCCGCCGCTCGGCCTCCTCCGGCCGGTCGGCGAGGTCGCGGCGGGCCGCGCGCAGCAGCAGGATGATGCTGGACATGCCCTGGGCGAGGGTGTCGTGGATCTCCCTGGCCAGCCGCTCGCGCTCGGCCAGCCGCGCCGACTCGCTCTCCACCCGGATGAGTTTGGTACGGGTGCCGACCAGGTCGTCGATGAGCAGGCGGCGCTGCTCGCTCTCGGCGTACAGCGCCTTGTAGACGAGTGCCATGAGGGTGGCCACCGCCGCCCCGATGCTGGGCCCGATCACCTGCGCGGCGGTCAGGCCGCCCGCGTGCCAGCTCGCCGTGGCGATCGCGGCGGCGGTCAGCACGACGACGCCGGGTAGCGCGACCGCCAGCGGCAGCAGGTGCAGGTAGGCGAAGAACAGCGGGAAGGCGAGCCAGACGAACCGCGGCGAGCTCAGCGCCAGCGCGGCCCAGCCGGCCGTGACCGCCACCAGCCAGATCCGGCCCAGCAGCAGGTGGGTGTGGCCGCCGAAGTGCGGCAGCCGCCCCTCGATGAAGAGTCCCGCCGCGTACAGCACGCCGAGCAGGACCCCGCACACCACGAGGATGGTACGGCCCTCGTGCGCGACCCCGACGACCGCGATGACCAGCAGGACCGCGAAGGTGCCGTGAATGGCCCACCTGAGCAGCCGGAGCGCGGGCGGGAACGGAAAGTCCATCATTTCTCACTCAGCGTAGCGACATATCCGGTTTGTCGCATCGTTCAAAAGGTGGATTTCCGGCCGTCCGAAGGGGTGAGCCCGTGCGGATCATCCTCACGATGCGCGGGGGTGGGCCACCGGCCCAGGGTGGGAGGCGTCCAGTTCAGCTCATGTCCAAACGGGGGGATGCGCCGTGTTCGTGGCGCTCAGAGACCTGCGTTTCGCCAAAGGACGATTTGCCCTCATGGGTGCCGTCGTCCTGCTCATCACGCTCCTGGTGACCATGCTGTCCGGCCTCACCGCCGGGCTGGCCCAGGAGAACATCTCGGCCGTGGAGAACCTCCCTGCCGACCACATCGTCTTCGCCACCGAGAAGCCGTCCTTCTCCGACAGCCGGATCGCCGAGAAGACCTGGGAGGCCTGGCGGAAGGAGCCAGGCGTCGCCGCCGAGCCGATCGGCGTCAGCATGGGCCGCCTCACCTCCGGCGACGACCGCAGCGCGTCCGCCGCGCTGTTCGGGGTACGGCCCGGCGGCGAACCCGCCAAGGCGTCGGGCGGCGTGCCGGACACCGGCACGGTCGTGCTGTCGGCCGCGCTGGCCGAGGAGAGCGGCCTGGCCGCCGGCGCCAAGGCGCGGATCTCCGGCCGTGACTTCACCGTCGCGGTCAGCGGAGTCAGCGCCTCCTACAGCCACACCCCGGTCGCCTGGATCAGCATCGGCGACTGGCAGTCGATCGCCCAGCAGGGCGAGACCGGCACCGTGGCGACCGTGCTGGCCCTGCGCACCAGCGGCGACCCCGCCCTCGCCGCCGCCGACGAGCGGTTCGGCACCACCACGGTGCCGCTGGCCGACGCGCCCGCCGCGATCGGCTCCTACTCCTCGGAGAACGGGTCGCTGCAGCTCATGCGCGGCTTCCTGTTCGCCATCTCCGCGCTGGTCATCGGCGCGTTCTTCACCGTGTGGACCATTCAGCGGCGCGGCGACGTCGCCGTACTGAAGGCGCTCGGCGCGAGCACCGCCTACCTGCTGCGCGACGCGCTCGCCCAGGCCGTCATCGTGCTGCTGCTCGGCGCTGGGATCGGCGGCGCGATCGGCGCGGCCCTCGGCGCCCTCGCCGAGGGCACCGTCCCGTTCGTGCTGTCGGCCGCCACGACCGTCGTCCCCGTCGCCGTGATGATCCTGCTCGGCGCCACCGGCGCGGCCCTGGCCATCCGCAAGATCACCTCCGTCGACCCGCTGACCGCCCTCGGAGCCTCCCGATGACACTCAAGCTCACCGACATCGTCCTGACCTACCCCGACGGGGACCGTACGCTGACCGCGCTCGACCATGTGGACCTTGCCGTCGCGCCCGGCGAGTTCACCGCCGTCGTGGGCCCGTCCGGTTCGGGCAAGTCGAGTCTGCTGGCCGTCGCCGCGACCCTCATCACGCCCGCCTCCGGCACGGTCTCGATCGCCGGGCACGAGGTGTCGGCCGCGAGCCAGGCCGCGAGGACGCGGATCCGCCGCGACCACGTCGGCATCGTGTTCCAGCAGTCCAACCTGCTGGCCTCGCTCACCACCCTCGACCAGCTCCTGGTCATGGCCGACCTGGCCGGCCGCTCCACCCGCGCGGCGGCGGCGCGGGCGCGCGAGCTGCTGCTGGCCATGGACCTGGCGGACAAGGAGGACAAGCGCCCGCACCAGCTCTCCGGCGGCGAGCGGCAGCGGGTCAACATCGCCCGCGCGCTGATGAACCGGCCGGAGGTGCTGCTCGTCGACGAGCCCACCAGCGCGCTCGACCACCACCGAGGCGAGCGGATCGTGTCCCTGCTGGCCGAGCTGACCAGAGAGAACGGCCTGTCCACGGTCATGGTCACCCACGACCTGGCCACCCTCTCGATGGTGGACACCGTGCTGACGATGGCCGACGGCAGACTCACCGCCGAAACACCTGCCCCGGCGGCCTGACGTGCTACCCGACCCACGCAGGGACCTTGTGCCCTACCGAGCAGGGTCGAACGGAGGCTAACGTCAAAGGCATGATTCGCGTGTTCCTGGTGGACGACCATGAGGTGGTACGGCGGGGCGTGGCCGCGCTGCTGGACGGCGAGGACGACATCGAGGTGGTCGGCGAGGCCGGCACCGCCGAGTCGGCCGTGGCCCGCATCCCCGCCCTCAAGCCCGACGTCGCGGTTCTCGACGTCCGGCTGCCCGACGGCAACGGCGTGGACGTGTGCCGCGAGGTGCGCTCCCGCCTGCCGGAGCTGTCCTGCCTGATGCTGACCTCGTACGCCGACGACGACGCGCTGTTCGACGCCGTGATGGCGGGCGCCTCCGGCTACGTGCTCAAGCAGATCCACGGCTCGGACCTGGTCGGCGCCGTGCGCACGGTCGCCTCGGGGCAGTCGCTGCTCGACCCGCAGACCACCGCCGCGATGCTGCAGCGCCTGCGCGACCAGGCGGCCAAGCGGGACCCGCTGGCCGCGCTGTCGGAGCAGGAGCGGCACATCCTGGAACTCATCGGCGAAGGCATGACGAACCGGCAGATCGGCGAGCGGCTGTTCCTCGCCGAGAAGACGGTCAAGAACTATGTGTCCAACCTGCTGAGCAAGCTCAGCATGCAGCGGCGCACCCAGGCGGCGGCGCTGGCCGCCCGCCTGAAGGCCGACCGTAACCGCTAGCGCAGCGGCACGCTCCAGCTCAGGCAGGTGCCGCCCTTCTCCGGCGCGGTGATCGCGAAGGAGCCGCCGAGCTGGGTGGCGCGCTCCTCCAGGTTGCGCAGGCCGCTGCGCCTGCCGTCGGCGGGCAGGCCCACCCCGTCGTCCTGGACGGTGAGGGTGAGGCGCCCGCCGGCCACCTCGGCCGAGACGTCGATTCTGGTGGCCTTGGCGTGCCGTACCGCGTTGGAGAGGGCTTCGCGGAGGACGGCGAGCAGGTGGCCGGCGATCTCCTGGGGCACCTGGTTGTCGAGTTGGCCCTCCATTCGCAGCCCGGGCATGAAGCCCAGGTGGCCGCGCGCGCTCTCGACGAGCTCCACGATGCGGGCGCGCAGGCTGCTGTCGCCGCTGGGCGCCTGCAGGGCGAAGATGGTGGAGCGGATCTGCCGGATGGTCTCGTCCAGCTCGTCGATGGCGTGCTGCAGCCGGTTGGACGCCTCGGGACGCTGGTCGACCAGCCGGACCGCGCTCATCAGCGTCATGGCGATGGCGAACAGGCGCTGGATGACCACGTCGTGCAGGTCCTTGGCGATCCGGTCGCGGTCCTCGAGCAGGCCGAGCCGTTCGGCGTCCTTGCGCGTGTCGGCCAGTTCCAGCGCGAGCGCCGCCTGCCCGGCGAAGGCGTGCAGGGTGCGCAACTCGATCTGGCTGAACGGGATGCGCCCGGAGCGCTTGCCCACGGCGAGCACGCCGCGCGCGGTCCCGGCCGGGCCGAGCGGTACGGCGGCCGAGGTGCCGACCTTCACGTGCTCCGACAGCACGCTCCGCAGCTCCCCGCCGGGCAGGTCGGTCGCCAGTACCGGCTCGCCGCCGAGGAAGGCCTGCCCGGCCAGCGAGCCGTCGACGGAGACAGTGGCGTGTTCGAGGCGGTCGGCGTGCTCGCCGTCGGCGATCGCCACCCGCAGCATCTGCCGGTTCTGCGCGGGCAGCATGATCGCGACGATGTCCGCGTCGGTCATCTCGCGGGCCCGCCTGGCCATCAGCCTCAGCACCTCCTGCGGGTCGGCGCCGGACAGCAGGCTCGTGGTGATCTCCGAGGAGGCCGTCAGCCACATCTCCCTGCGCCGGGTCTCCTCGAACAGGCGGGCGTTCTCGATCGCCACACCGGCCGCGGTGGCCAGCGCGATGACGATCGCCTCGTCCTCCTCGTCGAACTCTCCGCCGCCGCGCTTCTCGGTGAGGTAGAGGTTGCCGAAGACCTCCTCGCGCACCCTGATCGGGACGCCGAGGAATGAGCCCATCGGCGGATGGCCGGGCGGGAAACCGTAGGACTCGGGGTGGTCGGAGATGTGGGCCAGCCGCAGCGGCCGCGGCTCCTTGATCAGCAGGCCGAGCAGGCCGAGCCCGTGCGGCCAGTGCTCGATCTTGGCGATCTCCTCCTCGCTCAGCCCGACCGGGATGAACTGCACCAGCGTGCTTTCCTGCCCGACCACGCCGAGCGCGCCGAAGGAGGCGTCGACCAGGGTGGTGGCGGTCTCCACGATCCGGCGCAGCACCGTCTCCAGGTCGAGATCGCTGCCCACCGAGACGACCGCCTCCAGCAGCGCGTGCACCCGGTCCCGGGTGGCCAGTACCGCCTCCAGGCGGGACTGCAGCTCGGACAGCAGGTCGTCCAGCCGCAGGTGGGGAAGCAAGGATCGAGGCTCAAGGTCTGCCATATCGACATAGCTTTCCACCTCCACGACGAAACGCCCACCCGTGGGGAGGGTGGGCGTCGTCACCGGGGGTTATCGAAGGACCGGATACCGCCGCACCAGCGGGGTGCCGCCCCACCACCTGCCGACGCCGAGGGTGTCCCCGGCGTTGGTCAGGGCCAGGCCGGCCAGCACGACGGCGTAGACGAGGTGCTCGTCCATGAAGGGGTTGTTGGCGAGCGGCAGCTCGGCCGCCCACATCATCAGCATCATCAGGCCACCGGCGACGGCGGCGATCCGCAGCCCGGCGCCCAGGACGAGGGCGGCGCCGATGCCGAGCAGGCCGAGCATGAACAGCCAGTCGACCCAGACCTGTCCGGCCAGAGCCGAGAAGAAGCCGCCCAGGGCGTTCTCACCGGTGCCCTTGAGGAACCCGGTCGTGGGGCTGCCGCCCGCCAGCCAGGCCTTTCCGGCGGGCGTGGCCAGGCCCCAGCCGAAGGCCTTGTCCAGGAACGCCCAGAGGAACACCCAGCCGATGCCGATCCGCGCGACCGCCCAGACGTAGTCGACCGGACGTGCCGCGGCCGGTCGCGGCTCAGCGTCCATGACAGGTCTGGTGGGGACTTCCCGCCCGTACGTGGTGGCCATGACGGCCCCCTTTCCGTGTGGTTTCGCTGCCGTTGCCGTACATCGATCACACCGTGTTCCGGGGGGCGCGGGCAGTGCCTTACGGCTCGGGCGCGAGACCCCGAAGGTCCCCGCCTCAGGGGACCTTCGGCCCGTCCAGCACCTCCGACAGGTCCCGCCGGACGGACGGGGTGTCCTCGAAGACGATGCCCAGCCGCATGATCATCTGCGGCTGGGCATCGGAGCACAGGTGGTGGCGGATGAACTCGCGCAGGCCGGGTGGTAGAAGGGGGCTCGCGCCCCCACTCCCGCGCGCCCAGGTATTCCCGCTGCGCGAAGGAGGGCCAGGTCGCCGCCTCGACCGCGTTTCTCAGGATCACGGGAACTTCCTCCGGTGTGCGCGTGATGAAGCCAGCGCATCATCCGGGGCGGTGCCCGGGCAGGGCCGAAAGACCTCTGTCCCATGGTCCTTCGGACGGGCCCGTCAGCTCACCACGGTGGTGAGCCTGCGGCGGAACACCCAGTAGGTCCAGCCCTGGTAGGCCAGGACGACGGGGGTGAAGACGGCCGCGACCCAGGTCATCACGCCCAGCGTGTACGGCGAGGAGGCGGCGTTGTCGACGGTGAGGCTGTGCGCCGGGTCGAGGGCGGGCATCACGTTCGGCCACAGGTTCGCGAAGAGGGTGACCGTGACCGCCACGATGGCCAGCGCGTTCGCCGCGAACGCCCAGCCGTCGCGCCCGCGCAGCGTCGCGGCGAGGGCACCCGCGATGCCCAGCGCGGCCACCGCCACCGAGATCCAGGTGACCGGCTTGCCCGCCTGCAGCTGCGTCGCGACCAGGAAGGCCCCGCCGATCACCAGGGTCGCCGGGCCGACCACGCGTACGGCCGCGACCGCGCGCCCGCGCAGCTCACCGCCGGTCTTCAGCGCCAGGAACACCGCGCCGTGCAGGGTGAACAGGGCGAGCGTGGCGAGGCCGCCGAGCAGCGCGTAGGGGTTGAGCAGGGTGAGCAGGGTTCCGGTGTACTCGTGGTCGGCGTCCAGCGGCACGCCGCGCACAATGTTGGCGAAGGCCACGCCCCACAGGAAGGCCGGGCCCGCCGAGCCCCAGAAGAAGGCCCGGTCCCAGCCCTTGGTGCTGTCGCTCTTGCTCCGGTACTCCAGGGCGACGCCGCGCATGATGAGCGCGAGCAGGATGAGGAACAGCGGCAGGTAGAAGCCGCTGAACAGGGTCGCGTACCACTCGGGGAAGGCGGCGAAGGTCGCGCCTCCGGCCACCACCAGCCACACCTCGTTGCCGTCCCACAGCGGGCCGATGGAGCGCACCAGGGTGCCGCGGTCGGCGTCGCCGCGGCCCAGGAACGGCAGCAGGATGCCGACGCCGAAGTCGAAGCCCTCCAGGACGAAGTAGCCGGTCCACAGGACGGCGATGAGCACGAACCAGACGGTGGTCAGTTCCATGGGGGACTCCTCTAGTACGACAGGGCCGGGGCGGCGTCGGCGGGCTCGTCCTCGTCGCGAGGACCGATCCGGATGAACTTGACCAGGAGCCGGATCTCGATGGCGGCGAGGACGGCGTAGACGAGGGTGAAGCCGACCAGCGTGATGGCCACCTCGGTGACGTCGACGCCGGGCGAGACGGCGGCGGCGGTGCGCATCATGCCGAACACGGTCCAGGGCTGGCGGCCGACCTCGGTGAAGATCCAGCCGATGGAGTTGGCGAGGAACGGCAGGCCGATGCCCAGCAGCGCCAGCCGGTAGAACCAGCGGCCCTCGGGCAACCGCCCGCGCCTGGTCGCCCAGAGCCCGGCCGCGGCCAGCAGCGCGGCCAGCACGCCGAAGCCGATCATCAGGCGGAAGGACCAGTAGGCCAGGCCGACGACCGGGCGGTAGTCGCCGGGGCCGTACTGCTCCACGTACCGGGCCTGGATGTCGTTGACGCCCTCGACCTTGCCGTCCAGGGTGTTGGTGGACAGCAGGCTCAGGCCGTACGGGATCTGCAGGTTGATGTGGTTGCGGCCGTTCTCGACGTCGCCGACGGCGAACAGCGAGAACCCGGCCGACGTCTCGTCCTCCCAGAGCGCCTCGGCGGCGGCCATCTTCATCGGCTGCTGCTCGGTCATGAGCTGCGCCTGCCAGTGGCCGGAGATCGCGACGCCGATCGAGGCGGCCACCGTGACGGCCATCGCCATCCGGGCCGTGCCACGGAACTGCTCGACGTCGCGGCGGCGGGCCAGGTGCCAGGCGCTCACCCCGGCGACGAACGCGCCCGCGGTGATGAAGGCGCCGAAGATCACGTGCGGGTACGTCACGAGGGTCGTGGAGTTGGTGAGCACGGCCCAGATGTCGGTGAGCTCGGCCCTGCCGCCGACGATGCGGTAGCCGACCGGATGCTGCATCCACGAGTTGGCGGCCAGGATGAAGTAGGCGGACAGGTTGGTGCCGATCGCCGCGATCCAGATCGTGGCCAGGTGGACCTTCGGCGACAGCTTGTCCCAGCCGAAGATCCACAGGCCGAGGAAGGTCGACTCCAGGAAGAAGGCGATCAGCCCCTCCATCGCCAGCGGCGCCCCGAACACGTCGCCGACGAAGCGGGAGTAGTCGCTCCAGTTCATCCCGAACTGGAACTCCTGCACGATGCCGGTGACCACGCCCATCGCGAAGTTGATCAGAAACAGCCGGCCCCAGAACTTGGTCTGCTTCAGGTAGACCGGTTTCCGGGTGCGGTACCAGGCGGTCTGCAGTCCCGCCACGATGACCGACAGGCCGATCGTCAGCGGCACGAACAGGAAGTGGTACACGGTCGTGATGCCGAACTGCCAGCGCGACAGGTCCAACACATCCATGGGGGCTCCGAATCAAGGGGTCGCGGGGGAGGCGATGCAAGAGTGGCCGGTGGGGGCCGGTCCGGCGTAGGGGCGGGCGGCCCGGCTAGCGGGGACCTTGGTCGTCGCCGGTCGCCGGACCAAAGTCCCGGCCGTGCGGGCCGTACGGCCCTGCTGCGGGCGGGCGGTCGGGAGGAGCGTCGGGGGTAACCGTTCCGACGAAGGAGGGGCCCATGGGCTCACCCCTTGCCACCGAACTCGGGGTCCGCCGGCTGCTCGTCGCCGCCGGGCAGGCGCCGTCCGTGTTCAACACCCAGCCGTGGCGGTTCACGGTGATCCGCCAGGAGGCGATCGAGTTGCTGGCCGACCCCGGCAGGCGGCTCAGGGTGAGCGACCCGCGTGGCCGCTCGCAGCTCGTGAGCTGCGGCGCCGCCCTGTTCAACCTCAGGCTGGCGCTCCGGGTGGCCGGGCAGCGCCCGCAGGTGCGGCTGCGTCCGTCGCCGAAGCACCCCGAGGTGCTGGCGCGGGTACGGATGACCGCGGCGGGTGCGCCCTCTCCCGAGGAGCGCGGCCTGTACGACTGCATCCCGCTGCGGCGCACCAACCGGCAGCCGTTCAGCGTCCGGCGGGTGCCGCCCCGGGTGATGGCCGAGCTGCGCGTCGCCGCGAGCTGGGAGGGCGCCAACCTGATCCCGGCCGACGCCGCAGAACTGCTGGAGTACGCGGTCATGGCCGAGGACGAGCTGTCCGGGGACCCGGCCTACCTGGCCGAGCGGGACGCCTGGACGATGCCCGGCGCCTGCCACGACGGCGTGCCCGGCTACGTGCACGGGCCGCGCCCGTCCGGCGACCTGCCGCCGACCCGGGACTTCGGGCGGCGCGGGCCGGGCGTCCCGTTCGAGCCGCGTCCCCAGCTCGCCGTGCTCACCACGCCCGGCGACCGGCCCCTGGACTGGCTGCGGGCGGGCCAGGCGCTGCAGCGGGTGCTGCTGGTCGCGACCGCGCACGGGGTCTCGGCGTCCTTCCTGAACCAGCCGCTGGACCTGCGCGACATGCGCCACCGCTGCGACCCGCAACACCGCCGCGGCCACCCCCAGATGATCATCAGGTTCGGGTACGGCCCCGCCGTACCGCGCTCGCCCCGCCGTCCCGCGGCCGAGCTGGAGACCGGCCACACCGCGTTCGCCCACCAGACCCGAAAGGCCGTCTCATGAGAATGACCGTCGCCGACCTGATGACCACCGACGTGGTGGCCGTCCACGACACCACCCCCTTCCAGATGGTCGCCGAGATCCTCGTCGAGTCCGGCGTCAGCGGCCTGCCGGTGGTCGACGAGGACGATCGCGTGCTGGGCGTGGTGTCGGCGGCGGACCTGCTGCGCAAGGAGGAGTTCAGGCAGCGCTTCGCGGGCGACCGCTACCGGCCGCCGCTGCGTGCCCGGCTCCGGCACGGGTTCGGCGCGGAGGGCGACACCTTCCGCAAGGCCGAGGGCGAGACCGCGGGCGATCTGATGACCTCGCCCGCGATCGTCGCCAAGCCGGACTTCTCCGTGGTCCGCGCGGCCCGCCTGATGGACCGGCACGGCGTCAAGCGCCTGCCGGTGCTGGACGCCGAGGGTGGGCTGATCGGCATCGTCAGCCGCGGCGACCTGCTCAAGGTGTTCGTCCGGCAGGACGCCGAGATCGAGCGGGAGCTGCGCGGGCTGGCGTGCGTCACGCAGGCCGCGCATCTGGAGATCACGGTGGCCCAGGGGGTGGTCGGGCTCACCGGGCGGACCGACCGGCGCAGCGAGGCGGACGCCATCGTCTGCGGGGCGGAGCGGATCGACGGGGTGGTGGGCGTGCACGCCGACTTCACCTGGGCACGGGACGACACCGTCCCGGTCACCTCGTGGGCGGGCGTCTGACGAAAACCCGACCGACCGCCCCGGACTCCGGGGCGGTCGGTCGGTTCCTGGGACCTTGGGCGGTCGGTCAGGTTTCGGGGATCAGCTCGATGCCGGTGATCATGTCGGCGTGGATGGAGATGACGTAGTCCATCTCGCGGGCCACCCACGGGCGCAGCAGCCGCTCGTAGCGGGCGATCGCCGCGGGTTCGCGGATGATGTGCGCGGTGCCGGTGACGATGACGCTCCAGCCCAGGTGCGCGTCGGGGTCGAGGTTGTCGGCCTCGTAGGCGACCACCGCGCCGCGCGGCCCGTCGGAGTGGGAGACGATCGCCGCGCCCAGGTGGCTGCGGATGATGATCGCCTCACCGTCGACGATGTGGTTGACCGGGCGGATGGCGGGCAGCGCGTTGCGGGTGAACACGACCCGTCCGAGCGAGACCGTGCCCAGCAGCTCCAGCGCCTGCTCGCGGGAGAGTTCGTTGATCTGGCGCGCTTGTCCGGTCCTCATGACCGGGCTCCGACGACGACTCCGGTGACCAGCTCCGGGCGGATCTGCACGAATAGGTCGAGATCCTGGCCGGTCCAGCCGCGCAGCAGCGGCCGGAACCGGTCCAGTTCGCCCTCGTCCTCGATGAGCCCCGCCCGCCCGGTCGCCGTGATGCTCCAGCCGAGACGGGTGTCCGGGGCGATCAGGTCCGCCTGGTAGATCACCTGGGTCAGCCCCGGCCGCCGCAGCACGGAGGCGATCTCGGGGTCGTATCCGGTGCCGATGACGATGTGATCGTCGCGGACGATGTGGCTGACGAGGCGGATGGCGGGCACCGCCCTGCTGATGAAGACGATCCGGCCCAGATCGGCGTCGCGGAGCAGACGAAGAGACTCCGCCCGGGACGCTTCCCTGTGCAGGCGGACCGGCGGGTCGGCGTGGTACGGCATGGCCCTACTGTGCCTCACCCGAATCTCCGCAGGTAGGGACCAAAGTCCCTAGTCCAGGCCTCGACCACCCGGGTCGGCGCCGGATACCGCACCAGGGGGCGGTCATCTCTCGATGAGGCGGCGCTCGGTCGCGCCGACGCCGTCCAGGCCGGGCATGCGCAGGTCCATCAGCGCCACGTCCGGCCGGACCGGGTCACGCGCGCGCGTTCCCGGCACGGGCGTGCAACGCCGCCGGGTCAAGGACGGCCACCGCGCCCGGCTCGACCTTGACGATCGGAGGATCCCTACTACACGACGCCCGGGGTGACGGTCGTCTCGCTCCGCCCTTGGCGGCCGATCGTCCAACCTGGCGAGGTGGCGAGCCGAAACTTCTCGAGGTAGCCGCCGGGCGAGAACCGGGCGTGTGCACCAGCCAGCCGTCTCAGCCGCTGCGCCAGCGGGCGTGGCCGCCGCCCCGCGACACGCACTTCATGAGCGTGCCGGTCTTCGTACGCCCGAGGGCACCGGCCGGGGAGCAGAAGGAGCCAGGGTGGACACCGGACCGTACGGCGGGCCGGGTCACCGGCCTGATGCGGGCCGGCCCCGGCACCTGCCGGGGGTGCTTGCGGCGGATCTTCACCGGGCCGTGCGTCGCGCCGTGCTTGCCGGCGGGATGCGTCGCCTTGCCGGGGGTCGAGATCGGCAGCGGGGTGAAGGTCGCGCCCGGGCGTTCAGCGCTGGAGCCCGAGGCTCCGCCGCATCCGGAGGCGAGCAGCAGCGCGACGCTCAGGGCGACGCCACGCGCGAAGGTTCGAGGCATGGGGTTCCTGTTCCTGGTAGGGGCCGTGCGGCTCATACCAACACGGTCCAGTTACCCCGCGCCTTCGGTTCATCACTTTACGTTATCTTTTCTGAGCGGGCTGCACGGTGGGGGGACATTCCGGCCGTTGAGAGAACCACGCACCAGTGGTTGCCCCATTTGTGGCACTCCTTCTAAAAGATCACGGATCTTGGTGAAACCTGCCATGATGCTCGAGAATCGGGGGCACGCGCGAGACGGGGGTAGTCTCGTGCGCTGATCGCGCTGTGCCCTCAGATCATCTCTGGCAGATCTGGAAGGGGACAGAACGTGCCTAGATTAAAGTTTCGACCAATGGTCGGCGCCATCGCACTCACCGTGGCCGCCACCGGGATCGCGGTGGCCTTGCCGGTACTTCCCGCTTCGGCCGCCCGGGTGGACGCCACCTGCGGCAACACCGCCACGGACGCGGCGACTCTGCAGGCCGCGATCGACTCCTCCCACGAGGGCGACGAGATCGTCATCAAGGGCCCGTGCCTGATCAACGCGACCATCAGCCTGCTTGACCGCCGTACCTACCGGGGCGACGCGAAGGCCGGAGCGGTGATCAAGCAGGCGGACGGCGCCAACCTGCCGGCCATGCTGGCCTCCGCGTCCTGGGTCACCGACCAGGAGTACAGCTCCGACACCGTACGCATCGAGCGGCTCACGCTCGACGGCAACCGGGACCACAACACCGGCACCGTGGGCCTGATGCTGCGCTCGTGGAACACCCGCGTCTACGACGTGGACATCTTCGGCGCCCCGACCGACGGCATCCGGATCAGCAACCCGTCCAAGAACGGCACGCTGCTCCGCAACACCATGGTGAACAGCGTCATCAGCGACGTCTACATCGAGGGCGCGGGCGCTTCCGGCCTCAAGGTGATCGACCCGGGCAACTCGGTCACCGACTGGACGTTCCAGCGGTCCTGGATCGGCTTCAGCGGCGCCAGCGCCATCGAGACCGAGAACGCGGCCGGATGGACGTTCAGCGAACTGCACCTGTACGCGTCTCCGAAGCACGCGATCGACGCCCACCGCTGCTTCGGCACCTCGATCCAGAACAACTACATCGAGGACTTCGGCTCGGAGGGGAAGGCGAAGGAGACCTACTACGGCGTCCGCTGTGACCTGCAGGGCGAGGCCGCCACCACGATCAACAACAACCGGATCCACAAGTTCCTGCCGCCGCCCAACGCGCTGGCCGAGTTCCGGAAGTCTCACAAGCTCGGTACGGCGCCGGCGGAGCGCGCCAAGTCCCTCACCGGCCCGCTCCCGCCCGAGACCAACTTCGTCTACCTCGCCCTCGACGGCGTGAACTACGGAGCCGGGCACGCGGCGGTGACCGGGAACACCATCCTCGGGCACGGAACCAAGCAGGAGACCGGGATGCTCTTCAAGAAGGCGGAGGGCGATTCGATGTCCCTCGCCTCCTCGGGCAACCTGATCGACAACATCGGGATCCCGCGCGTCGTCGGGCCCGGCGTGAGACTCACCCGCGGATACTGATCCAGCCAACGGGACGGCGCCCCGCGCGGGCGCCGTCCCAAAGTGCGGCAACCCAAGCGACCGACCAGGCCGGTGACGTACCCGCGCTTGCTATCCTGTTGAACCGGCGTCCTGGGCGATCACCCAAGGCGAGCGACCAGGAGGTCCGATGGCATCACCTTCCGCGGCTGAGCGAGGGCGTCAGGTGCGGCGGCGACTGCTGAGCACGGCCGCCGACCTCATCCCCGAGCTCGGCTGGATGGCGGTCAGCACCCGCGTGCTGGCCGACCGGGCGGGCGTCGCCCCCGGGCTGGTGCACTACCACTTCGCCTCGCTGCAGGCGCTGCTGGCCGAGGCCGCGCTCGGCAGGATCCGCGAGCTGCTCGACGGCCTCGGCCCGCTCCTGGAGGGCGCCGCGAGCCCCGAGGAGCTCCTGGAGACGATGACCGCCTCCCTGGACGGCTTCAGCGGACGCGATCCCATGTCGCTGCTGTTCGTGGAGACGTACCTGGCCGCGGCCCGTGACGAGGAGCTGCGGGCGGCGGCGGGCACAATCGTCGACGACTTCCGCCGCCTGCTCACCCGTCTGCTCGCCGAGCACGGGGTGGCCGCGCCGGGCGAGACCGCCTCGGTGTTCATGGCCACGGTCGACGGCCTCATGCTGCACCGTGCCCTGACCCCCGACCTGACCGCGGCGTCCCTCGCGCCCGTTCTCCGGAGAATGTTCTGATCCGGAGCTCACCCGAGCGGTAGCCGTACCCGGAAGGTGGTGCCTGTTCCCGGGGCGGAGGTGACGGAGACGTCGCCGCCGTGGGCGGTGACGACGGCCGAGACGATGGACAGGCCGAGACCGGCGCCGCCGTGGCGGGCGCCGTCCCCGTGGCGGCGCTCGCCCCGGTAGAAGCGCTCGAAGACGAGCGCGGCCCGCTCGTCCGTCATCCCGGGCCCCTCGTCTGCGACCTCGATCACCGCCAGCCCGCCCGCCACCCCGACCCTGACCGTCGCCGCCGTGCCGGAGGGGGTGTGGTCGAGCACGTTGGCCAGCAGGTTGCCGAGTACCTGGCGGAGCCTGGCCGCGTCGCCCGGCACCTCGGCGGGGCCGTCGTGCTCCAGGGAGAGCGGCCGGTCGGGCTCGATCGCGAGGGTGTCGGCCACGGCGTCGGCGGCGAGTTCGGTCAGCTCGACGGGGGCGCGGTCCAGCGGGCGGCCCTGGTCGAGGCGGGCGAGCAGGAGCAGCTCGTCCACCAGCGAGCCCATCCGGGTCGCCTCGGCCTCGATCCGGCGCATGGCCTTGTCCAGGTCGGCCTGCCGGGTGGCGGCGCCGTACCTGAAGAGCTCGGCGTAGCCGCGGATGGTGGCGATCGGGGTGCGCAGTTCGTGGGAGGCGTCGGCGACGAACCTGCGCAGCCGCTCCTCGGAGGCTCCGCGCTCGGTGAAGGCGTGTTCGAGCTGGCCGAGCATCGCGTTGAGGGCGTCGCCGAGCCGGCCCACCTCGGTGCCGGGCGGGGCCGTCCCGACGCGGCGGGAGAGGTCGCCGCCGCCGATCGCGGCCGCGGTCTCGACGATCCGGTCGAGCGGTCGCAGCCCCCGCCGGATCAGATGGGCGGCGAGGAGGGTCAGGCAGGCGAGGCCGAACGCCGAGGAGCCGATCAGGACGTAGGTGACGCGTTCGGTCAGTTCGTCGGAGGCGGCGAGCAACTGTTCGGGCGTGGTGAGGGCGAGCAGGCGGGAGTCGCCGGGGCCGCGCCAGTCCTGCAGGGCGCCGAACGTGGCGCCGGTCGCGAGGGCCAGTGCGAGGGCCAGCAGGCCGACGACGGTCAGGACGAGGCGGACGCGCAGCGACATCACGGCTTCCTGGGCAGGCGCAGCACGTACCCGACGCGGGGCACGGTGTGGATGAGCGGCGGGTCGAAGGCGTCCACCTTGCGGCGCAGGTAGCAGATGTAGGTGAGCACGACACTGTCGTTACCGCCGAAGTCGTACTCCCACACATGGTCCAGGATTTGGCGCTTTGTCATGACTTTTCCGGCGTTGATCAGCAGGAAGCGGAGCAGTTTGTGCTCCGTCGGGGTCAGATCGAGCAGGGTGCCCGCCCGCCGTACCTCGTAGGAGTCCTCGTCCATGACCAGGTCGGTGAACGTGAGCAGGCCGGTCTCCGGCTCGGCCCGCAGGGTACGGCGCAGCACGGCCTTGACCCGCGCGGTCAGCTCGCCCAGGCTGAACGGCTTGGTCACATAGTCGTCGCCGCCGACCGTCAACCCGCCGATCTTGTCCTCGGTCGAGTCCTTCGCGGTCAGGAACACCACGGGCACCTGTGACCCGGCCGCGCGGATCCGCCGGCACACCTCGGTGCCCGCCACGTCCGGCAGCATCACGTCCAGCACGATCAGGTCGGGCTCGAAGGAGCCGCTCATCGCGATCGCCTCGGCTCCGCAGGCGGCGGTGGCCGTCTCGAATCCTTCGTATCGCAGGACCGTGGCGACCAGGTCGGCGAGGTAGGGCTCATCGTCCACGACAAGAATGCGGCTCACGCGCTCCAGTCTCGCGGGTCCGGCCCGGGACGTGGCTTGGAGATCCATGTGAACATGCCCGTCCAACGCCGCTCACATGGCGGTCACATTCCGCTCTGTTGCGCTGATCCCATGAAGAAACTGTCGGTATTCGTCCTCGGCCGCAAGGGTCTGGTCGCGTTACTGGCCTCGCTGGCGTTCCTCGCCGGGGTGGGTGCCACGCCGATCGCGATCCAGCGCCTGTCCGAGGAGTACGCCCATCCGGGGATGCCCGCGTTCGACGCCAACCAGGAGATCGTCCGGATCTACGGCAACGGTGGCTACCAGCGGCCGTTCGTGCCGGTCGTCGTGCTGCCGGAGGGCACGGACGTGGAGGCGGGCAAGGAGGCGGTCGGCAGGGCGTTCGCCGCCGTGTCCGCGAGGCTGCCGCGGGCCCGCGTCGTGTCCTACGCCGACACGGGCGATCCGCGGCTGGTGGGCGGCGATCGCCGTACCACGTTCGGGCTGGTGTTCCCCGGGACCTACTCCGACGGGAGCCCGCCGGGCGGCGGGCTGGGTGAGACGCCCGACGAGAGCCCTGTCATCGTCGCGGCCATGACCCCGCACCTGCCGCCTGGCACGGCCGTGCACGTCACCGGGCTGGACACGCTGGCGCCGAGCGTGGACGCGGGCGGCGTGGACGTGCCCGCGAAGATCGGCATCGGGGTGCTCGCGGCCGTCGTGGTGCTGTTCCTGGTGTTCCGGTCGGCGCTGGCGCTGGCGCCGATCCTCATCTCGGTGCTGGCCGTCTTCGGGTCGTTCGTCGTGATCCTGCTGCTGACCTTCGTGATGACCGTGCACGATGTGGCGCTGACCACGATGCCGCTGCTCGGGCTGGGCATCGCGGTCGACTACTCGTTGCTGCTGGTGGCCCGCTGGCGGGAGGAGCAGGCGAACGGCCACCGCGGCGACGAGGCGGTGCACCGGGCGATGGCGGGCGCCGGGCGGGCGATCGTGTTCAGCGGCGCGGCGGTGGCCGTCGGGCTGGTGACGATGGTCGTGCTGCCGGTGCCGTTCCTGCGCAGTCTCGGCCTGGCCGGGATGGTCATCGCGGCGGTGAGCGTGACCGCGACGCTGACCGTGCTGCCCGTCCTCCTCGCCCTCGCGGGCCGCCGCCTGGACCGTAGCGGCTCCCCCGCCGCGCGCTTCCGGCGGGAGGCCCGCGCGGGCCGGGCGTGGTCGGCGTGGGCCCGCGGCGTGGTACGGCTGCGCGTGCCGGCCGCGCTGGTCTCCGGCGGCCTGCTGCTGGCGCTGGCCGTGACCGGGCTCGGCGTCAACCTCGGCCTGCCCGAGAGCCGCAACCTACTGACCGCGGGCCCCGGGCACACGGGCCTGGCCGCGCTCACCGGTGCGGGCGTCCCCACCGGGTCGATCACGCCGATCGACGTGCTGGTGACCGGCGACCCCGCCCCGACCGCCGACCTGCTCAGGCGAGTCGACGGGGTGTCGGCCGTGCTCGCCCCGGCCACCTCCGCGTGGCGGCGGGAGGGCACGGCGGTCGTCTCCGTGCTGCCGGTCGCCGAGAACGGCACCGAGGCGGGCGCGGCGACGATCACCAGGATTCGCGAGGCGGCCCCCGGCAGCGTGCGGGTCGGCGGGAACATGGCGCAGAGCATGGACTTCCAGGCGCACGCCTACGGCGCGTTCCCATGGATGCTGGGCCTGATCGCGCTGGTCACATACGTGATGCTGGCGCGGGCGTTCCGTTCGCTGCTGCTGCCGCTGAAGGCGATCGCGCTGAACCTGCTGTCGCTGGGCGCGGTGATCGGCGCGATGGTGCTGCTGTGGCAGTACGGCTGGGGCACGCGGGAACTCCTGGACATCCAGCCCACCGGTTCGATCGGCGAGTTCGTCCCGCTCACGATCTTCGCGTTCCTGTACGGCCTCAGCATGGACTACGAGGTGTTCATCCTGGCCCGCATGCGGGAGGAGTACGACCGGACCGGCGACACCCACCAGGCGGTCGTCGAGGGCGTCGGCCGTACCGGACGGCTGGTCACCTCGGCGGCGCTGATCCTGTTCGCCTCCTTCGCCGCCCTCGCCATGACCCCCGAACTGGACGTGAAGGTCTTCGCCAGCGGCCTGGCGCTGGGCATCCTGCTGGACGCCACCCTCATCCGGGGCGTCCTGGTCCCGGCGGTCGTGGCGATGATGGGCCGCTGGAACTGGTGGCTTCCCGCCTGGGCGGCCCGGCTCAGGACTTCTCCCGCACCGCTCGCGCCCACTGCTCGCGGCGGGCGGCGGGGGTGATCAAGGAGCAGTCCCCGCAGGTGCCGCCGCCGGGCACGCGGTAGTAGAGGCAGCAGCTACGCCGGACGAAGAAGTGACGCCCGGGGGCGGGCTCGGCGAACTCGCCGGCGCCGCGCAGGTGTCCCAGCTCCAGCAGGTCGCGGGCGAGGTCCACCGCCCGCGCGGACAGGCCGGGCCGTTGCCGGGCGAGGGCGGTAGCGGTTCCGGCCAGGGCGGAGGCGGCGTTGCCCCACAGCAGGCCGGGCGCGATCTTCGCGATGCTCTGGACGGTGGCGGCCAGCGGCTCCAGCAGGCCGGTCACCACAGTGCGGTACAGCGGCTCGGCGATCCACGAGGGCTCGGCGGCTTCCCAGCCTTTCGGTCGGGCAGCGCGCAGCGGCAGCGGACCACTGGGGGTGGGCAGCCAGTGCACGTCGCCGGGCGCGAGGCGGACGAGCAGGTCGTGGGCCACGGCCGCGCCGAAGGGCGGCGACCACAGGCGGGCGGCCAGGCCCTGGAACAGGATGGAGGCGGCCACCCTGGTCTCGCCGGTGCCGAGCCTGGCGGCCACATCGGCGATCCTGGCCTCCAGGATGTCCCGGTCGCCGACCAGATCGGTGAGCGGGCGCCATCCAGGGGCGATCGGGCCGACGCCGAACTCGAAATAGCCGCCGAGCTCGGAGACGTCGGCGAGCGCACCGCAGACCGCGGCCGTGGTGGCGGGCGGCAGCCCCCGTCGCTCCATCACTCATACCACCGGTCCGGCCTCAGCGCGGGCAGCAGGCACGGCCCCAACGACAGTCCCACCAGCGGCTCACACCACAACCCCACCTTCTCCGGCAACCGATGCTACTCCTGCACGGCCCGTTCCCTCCCGGGGGCATGGCGCGATCACGGTGGCCAACAGGGTGCCGTCCCACCCTCCACGACGGCTCTCCCAGCATGGGTTTCAGGTCGGAGATCGCCGACAGTCCCATGCCAGGGGCTTGAAGATCTGGTACGTCGACGTGGCGTAGAAGTTGTCGACATCGTGGCCCCATTCGAGCACGTCTGCCCGGTATGAAGATTCTCACAGAAGGTCCCGAGGGTTCGGCAGTCGAGTCCGGTGCAATTCTTTGTGAACCGGGTCGAGGTCCACGTCCTACAACGGACCATGAAAGGAGAACAGCGCGTCCCGCAGTGATTCTTCACGAACTGCATAGCGGTCGGACTCCATGGTCAGCGGTGCGGCGCCCTCCACAGGAAGCTACAACGCTCCTCCGGGCGCACTGGTATTCCTGACCGTGGCGAGGAGAAAGCGAGCTGGGGTTATCTCACCCTCGTCGAACTTCCATCAATCACGGGTGAGACCACACCCGACCGTAGTTCAGCCGATAGATCGCCCCAGTCCGGTTGCGCGGTCCGCAGCTAGGTAGCGGATTTCCCGCACGCGACCGCCTACTCGGAATGAGGTCTGTCATGAAACGCACCAAGCTCCCATTGCCATTTAGCCGTGTCGCAGGAGATCCAGTGATGGAAGATCTTGTGTTGAGATTAACGGGAAGGCTCCAACACGAAGCGATACGCTTGAGCGAGATGATTATGGCGGTTCTTATGGGTGAGCCGCCCACATTGGCGGGGAAGTCGTGATGGACGAACGACGTACGGTGCGGGTTTCGAAGTATCTGGCCAAGCATCTGCGGCATCAGCCTGAGCGGATTGGGGTGACGCTCGACGCGCAGGGCTGGGTGGAAGTGGAGGTGCTGCTGGCCGCTGCCGCCGCGCATGGGTTCGTGGTTTCGCGGGAGGAGTTGGAGCAGGTTGTCGAGGGTAATGACAAGCGGCGGTATGTGATTGAGGACGGCAGGATCCGGGCCAGCCAGGGGCACTCGGTGCGCGTGGATCTGGATCTGCCGGTCGCCGAGCCGCCGGCGGTGCTCTTTCACGGCACCGTCTCCCGCAGCGTGGGGGTCATCAAGGCGGAAGGGCTGCGGCCGATGAGCCGTCACCATGTACACCTGTCGCCGGACCGTGACACCGCGACTCGGGTTGGGGCCCGCCGGGGCGTGCCGGTGGTGCTGGTCGTGGACGCGGCGGGGATGTATGCGGCCGGGCACGGGTTCCGGTGCAGCGCCAACGGTGTCTGGCTCGTCGACCACGTTCCGCCCGGCTATCTACGCTTCCCTCGATAGCGACGCGCCGGTTCGCCTGAGCCGTCCCCTGGTAGCCGACGCTCCAGTTCGGGCGGGCCGCACTCTCGGCACTGAAGCTCCAGTTCGGGGCGTGCCGCTCCGTCAGTAGCCGGGGTGAGCCGCTCCCCCAGTGCTCCAGTTCGGATGAGCCCCGGATTTTGTCAGTGGCGCCGTGCACACTCTCAGTCATCACCCCTTCCCCCTGGAGGTCTCGATGGCGAGGCGTAGATCACCAGCACGGAAACGCACCACCCGTCGGCGGCGCGGAAGAAAGATCAACCCGCTGTGGCCGGCCGCCCTGCTAGCGGTGATCTTCGTGGTTCCGCTGGCGCTCGACTTCCTGCGGTCCGCCTGGATGCCGCTGGCCGGCGGGGTCGTGGCGCTCGGTATCGTGCTGGGTGTCGGCGTGCTGGTGGTTCGCCGGCTCGGGGCGGCGTACCGGAAGGACGCGTTGGTGCGGGCGGGGCTGGATCGGCTCGATCCGCGCCGGTTCGAGGAACTGGCCGCCGAGTTGCTGCGCCGTGACGGTTTCCGCAAGGTCCGTGTCATCGGGGGCGCCGGTGACGGAGGCGTCGACGTGCTCGGGATCTCACCGGACGGGCAGGCGTACGCGCTGCAGTGCAAGTACTACAGCCGTCATGTGGGTCCGGGCGACGTACGCGACTTCGTCGGGGCGCTGCAGGCCCGGGCGTACCAGGCCCACCAAGGAGTTCTGGTGACGTCGCACTACCTGAGCGCGCAGGCGACTCGGACGGCCCAGGAGCACGACATGGTCGTCGTGGATCGTGACCGGCTGGCCGACTGGCTGCTGGAGGCGTTCCGGCTCGGACCTGGCAGGCGACCTCCGTCCTGGCTGGGCCGTCTGCGTCGCGGCAACAATCTCAGCCTCGGCGGCATGACCGGCCCCGGCATTCCTTGACATTTGCCGCCCCGACACCGCATTACTTCAACTGACTTCAAATCAGAGAGGCCCGGAAGGAACAGCGATCACCGCGGCGGCGATCCACACCCTCTATGCCGCGGCGGTGCGCTCCTGCCCCTGGTTGGCGCGAGCGTGCTGGGCTCGATCAGCTGTGTGCCGCTGTTCGGGCTTGGGCTCGGCTCGGGCTCTGGCCCGGGGTCGGGTCGGGGTCGGGGTCGGGGTCGGGCCTGGGGTCGGACTTGGGCTCGGGGTCGGGCTTGAGTTCAGGGTCGGGCTTGAGTTCAGGGTCGGGCTTGGGCTTGAGTTCGGGGTCGGGCTTGGGCTCTGCGTCGATGCCACCACCCAGCCGCACCTCGTAGCCCCCTGTTACGGCACGACCGCCTACGCAGGCGCTGGTCGCATCGTCTTCGCCACCACCGCCAGGGCGGGGCGCCGCCGAGTGGAGGTGGCGGTGGGGTGAAGTGGCGGTGGGGTGAGGTGGCGTTGATCATGTCGTGCAGCGCGTCGTACAGCGGGCGCAGGGTGAGGTGGCGGTGGGGTGAGGTGGTGGTGGCGCAGGTCGCCGGGGTACGTCGTTGGCGATGGGGGCGGTGGCCGTTGTGTGCGTGGGGCCGTGTTCGACCTGCTCGCCTGCCATCGCCTATCTTTTAGACAGTTGTCGAAGTAGGAGGTAGTGCTATGACCGTCCAGTGCTGCGCGCCGATCGTGCGCGAGCCGCTCGCGGAGTCCGACGCGGCCGAGCTGGCGGTGCTGCTGAAGGCGGTCGCGGATCCGGTGCGGCTGCGCCTGCTGTCGATGATCGGCTCGCACGCGGGCGGCGAGGCGTGCGTGTGCGACCTGACCGACGCCTTTGACCTGACTGCGCCGACCATCTCCCATCACCTCAAGGTGCTGCGCACCGCCGGGCTGATCGACAGCGAACGCCGCGGCACCTGGGTCTACTACTGGATCATCCCGTCGGCCGTGAACCGGCTCGGCGCCCTCTTCACCCCACTGGCCGAGCCCGCCACCACATGACGCGCACCGGCTCGGCCACGAGCCGCCGACAGGGTAGCGGCGGGTATCCGCGCGTAAACGGGCGCCCGTAGAGCGACAGCGTCACCAGAGGGACGGACGTCCACGCGTCAGAGCGCGCCACCAGAGGGACGGATGCCCCATGCGTTAGCGCGTCGCTAGAGCGATGACGGGGCCGCCGAGCGTGTGAGGGCGCGTAGCACGTCGGGCTGGTGGAGGGTGCCGAGGACGCGGGCGGTGAGGGGGTCGATCACGGGGAGTTGCTTGACGTTCTTCTCGCGCATCAGCTGGGCCGCCTCCTCGAGTGGCGTCTCCGGGGTGACGGTGACGGCCGGTGAGGTCATGAGCTCGGCCGCGGTGCAGCCGGTCGCCGCCCTGCCCTCGAAGCACACCGCGTCCGTGTCCTTGAGCAGCAGATCCTCCCCGGAGACCATGCCCACCGGCCGCCGGTCGGCGTCGATGACGGTGACGGCGCCCACGGCGTACCGCTTCATGGTCGCCACGATGTCGGCGAATGAGGCTCCCATGTTCACCGCGATGGCGACCCGCCCCATCACGTCCCTGACTTCGATTGGCATCTCTACCTCCATGATCACGATGGTGTCCGAAGCGGGTTCACGGCAGTACCGGCTCCAGGCGGAACATGCCGGTGACGATCTCCTCCGTCCCGTCGCCGTTCTTCTCGCGCCCGGCGACGGCTTCGAGGACGTCCCTGGCGGTGATCAGTCCCAGGAGCGCGCCGCGGTCCTCGGCGATCACGGGTACGGCGTCGCATCCGGCGTCCAGCATGGCGGCGGCGACGCTGGGCAGCGGATCGCCGGGGCCCACGAGCGGCGTCACCCGGCCTCCGAGCAGCGTGTGCACGTGCAGCCGTGACTGCGCCTCGGGGCCACCGGACCAGGCGGAGGTGAGGTCCTCCCTGGTGAGTACGCCCACCAGGTGGGCCTCGCGGTCGACGACCGGCAGGTGGTGCACGCCGGCGCGGCGCATCAGTTCCCACGCCATGAGCGGGGACTCCTCAGGCCTGACGACCACGAGCACCCGGGTCATCACCTGCTGGCGGTCAGTTCTTCGACGCTCATCGGTACTCCTCGCGAGGCCGTGTGACGGCTGCCGGACTGTCTCCATGCCATCGCGCGGCGGGCGGTCACGGCAGTGGCCGAAGGTCACCCACAGGGAGGACCTCGGTCCCCGGGTCTGACCGTTGAGGCCACTCTGGCGATCCTCTCGACGACGGGGTGCACGGTCACGGTCGGCACCTCCTGCTGGAGCACCCGGCGGCGGGAGCTGGTCGCCGACCGCTGTCAGGCATCGAGTGCTGCGCAACCCGATCGGCAACGGGTACGACAGGCAGATCTACCTGGTCAACCCGAGGACGCGGCAGGTCACCGGGCTGGGGTGCCTTCCGTGCAGGAGCTGCTCGACACGGCGAAACTGCCGGTGCCCCAGCCGCTGCCCATCGGAGGGCAGATCGCGATCATCAGCAACTCGGGCGAACCAGGTCATCGGCGGCAACTGGACCTCAACCCGGTGATCGGGCAGCGCGGCCCGTATCGACGTCCGGGTCCAGCCGGCCCCCGCCGGGCCACAGCCGCCCCCACCGCGCCGCAGCCCCCGCCGCGCCGCCGCCTGCGCTGAGCCGTCGCCTGCAGTAACCCTCACAGCAGCACGTCGTCCCTGGTGAAGGTCAGCTCGCAGGTGACGTCGATGACGCCTTCCAGTCGACGGACCGACTCGGCGAGCTGGAGGGCTTGCGAGCGGCTGCCGACCTGTCCGGCGATCGTGACGATCCCGCCGTCGACGCCGATCGACAGCGTGCGGGGGTCCACCCGGACGACGTCGCGGATGGTCTCCTCGACCTCGGCCCACAGCTCGTTCACGGGGCGCTCGAAGACGCGGAGCAGGTCCGCCTGGTGCACGGTCCCGGTGATGCGGCCGGTCGCCGGGTCGATCACGGGGAGCTGCCTGATCTTCTTCTCGTGCATGGTGCGGGCCGCGTCCCGTACCGGGGTGCCGGGGGTGACGGTGATGGCGGGGGAGGTCATCAGCTCCCCCGCGATGGTCGCGGCCGCCTTTCTGTGCTCCTGCCGGATTCCGGCGCCCTCGAAGATCGTGGTGCGGTGCCGTACCGGGTCGGTCTCCTTGAGGAGGAGGTCGTCCTGGGTCACCACGCCGATGGGCCGGTGGTCGGCGTCGACGACCGTCACGGCCCCGACGGCGTACCGTTTCATCGCGGCGACGATGTCGCCGAAACGCGCGTCCTGGCGTACGGCGATCGCCACCCGCCCCATCACGTCGCTCACCTTGATCGGCATTGTGCCGCCCCCTTCCTACGGCCGGACCACGGCGACGGCGCAGCGCGCGTGGTGGAGTACGCCCCTGCTCACCGACCCGAGGAGCAGCGAGCCGATGGCGCCGCGCCCGTGGGAGCCGACGACGATCAGGTCGCACGCGACGCCGGTGAGCGCGTCCACGGGGTGTGCGCGCCGCACGTCCTCGATGAGCGGCACCTCGGGGTATTTCGCCCGCCATCCGGCGAGCCTCTGGGTGGCGACCTCCTGCTGGGCGGCGCGGATCTGGTCCAGGTCGTAGGAGATCTCCGGGGCGAAGGCGTGCACGGGAAGCTGCCAGGCGTGGATCGCGCGCAGCGTGGCACCGCGCAGTCCGGCCTGTTCGAAGGCGTATCCGAGCGCGGCCTCGCAGGCGTCGGAGTCGTCGACGCCGACCACGATCTCGCCGTGCCGCTCCTGCTGGCCGGGACGGACGACCACGACGGGGCAGTGCGCGTGCCCGGCCAGGTGCATGCTCACCGATCCGAGGACGGCCCCGGCGAACCCGCCGAGTCCTCGGCTGCCGACGACCAGCTCGGTGGCCTCCTGTTCCTGCTCGCGCAGCACCGCCGAGGGGACGCCCTCGATGAGCCGGGTGCTCACCTCGACGTCCGGCTGCCGGGTACGCGCGGTCACCTCGGCCGCCGCCAGCACCTTCCCTGCCGCCTCGGCCAGGTAGTCGTCCCCGTCCGTGATGTCGTACGGCCAGCGATTCAGGACGTGCACGAGCCGCAGGCGTGCGCCCATCCGGATCGCGTCGTCGGCGGCCCATTCGACGGCCGCCGTGCTGGGAGCCGAGCCGTCGACTCCCACGATGATCAGACCAGTCATGATTGTCCTCCTTTGCCCCCATCTGACTCCAGAGGAAAGGGGGCTTCCCAGTGCCTTTCGTCACCCGATCGGGGCCAGACGGCCCTGACCGGTCGTTGCCGCGCGGCCTAGCGTCGAGGCGTACGGACCCGCGAGTGGAGGAGAAGCCGATGACCAGCCCCCTACCCGGCCCGGTGCTCGAGAAGCTGGACGAGCGGGAGTGCCTGCGCCTGATCGCGCCCGGCGGCATCGGCCGGGTCGCCTTCAGCGGGTTGGGCGGTCCCACCGTGCTGCCCGTCAACTACGTCTTCCGCGACGGCGCCGTCGTCTTCCGTACCCAGGAGGGCGGGCCGATGGACCAGGATCTGCGGACCGGGCTCGAAGGGGTCGACATCAAGATCGGTTTCGAGGTCGATCGGATCGACGAGGCCCGGCACGAGGGCTGGAGCGTCCTCATCCAGGGGCCCGCCCATCACGTCCCGGCGGGCGAAGTGGAGGTGGAGACCTGGGCCGGCGGAGATCGCCGCGTCTACATCCGCGTCGTCCCCCATCAGATCACCGGCCGCCGCATCCACGGCCTGTGAAAGCCGCTAGGTCCTGGTGACCAGGTCGGCGTCGTAGGCCAGGAGTGCGGCCTGGGTGCGGTTGGCGCAGCCGAGCTTGCCCAGCAGCCTGGACACGTATCCCTTGACCGTCGTCTCGCTGAGGAACAGCCGGGCCCCGGTCTGCGAGTTGGACAGCCCCTGCGCCAGGCAGGTCAGCACCTCGGTCTCGCGCTCGGTCAGCTCGGCCACCAGCGCCCTGGCGGCGCGCCTGGCGGGCTCGCCGGGCGCGAAGGCCGAGATCAGCCGCCGGGTCAGGGCCGGGGAGATGACGGCGTGGCCCTCGGCGGCGACCCGGACGACGTCGGCCAGGTCCTCGGGGTCGGTGTCCTTCAGCAGGAAGCCGACCGCACCCGCGCGCAGCGCCCGGACCGCGTACTCGTCCAGGTCGAAGGTGGTCAGCATGATGATCTTGGGTGGGTCGGGCAGCTCGCAGGCGCGTTCGGTCGCGGTCAGGCCGTCGACGCCGGGCATCCGGATGTCCATCAGCACGACGTCCGGCGCCAGCCGTACCACCGCCTCGACGGCCTCGGCGCCGTCGTGGGCCTCGCCCACCACCTCCAGGTCGTCGGCGCGCGACAGGATCGCCCGCAGGTGGGCGCAGACCATGCGCTCGTCGTCCACGAGCAGGATCCTGATCAACGGGTGGTCCCCTTGCCGGGCAGGGTGGCGAGCAGGTGGAAGCCGCCGCCGTCGGTCGGGCCCGCGGTGAACGCGCCGCCGACCAGTTCCACCCGCTGCCGCAGGCCGAGCAGGCCGGTGCCGGACGGCGGCAGGTCCGTGGGCGCCGGGTGGGCCGTCGGCTGGTTGCTGACCGCGACGCGGACGCCGCCGTCGTGGCGGCTCAGCCGTACCAGGACCGGAGCGCCGGGCGCGTGCTTGCGGACGTTGGTCAGTGCCTCCTGGACCACCCGGTAGGCGGTACGGCCGAGCGGCGCCGACACCTCGATCCCCTCGTCCTGGCGGAGCGACACCAGCAGCCCGGACTCGGCGACGAGGCGGGAGACGTCGAGCAGGGTCGGCGCCGGGGCGAGGTCGGCGGGCTGGCGGTCGTGCAGCACGCCGACGACCTCGCGCAGCTCGTCGAGGGCCCGCCGTCCGGTCGCCCGCAGCTCCTCGGCCGCCTGCCGCACCTCGGGCGTGGGCGCGGCCATCCGCAGTGATCCGGCCTGCAGCACCATCAGGCTGACGTGGTGGGTGACCACGTCGTGCATCTCGCGGGCGAGCCGGGTGCGCTCCTCGGCCCTGGCCTGCTCGGCCAGTAGTCGCTGCTCGCGTTCGGCCCGGTCGGCCCGTTCGGCGAGTGCGGTGTTGAGCCGTCGCAGGCTGTCGGCGTAGAGGCCGAGCAGCGTCGCGGGCACCACGACGAGGCCGCAGATGGAGATGAGGTGCAGCGCCGTGGCCGGGTCGCGCGCCTCCCACAGGTGCGACAGGGTGAGCAGCGCCAGCCCGGCCACCGCCAGCAGCAGCCGCCGGTCGCCGCGGTGGGCGCCGAGCGAGTACAGCGCGAACGGCATGGCCAGCGGCACCTCGACGTAGCCGAGCGGGATCATCGCCAGCGCCACGGCGAGCGGGAAGCGCCGCCGCCCGAGCAGCAGCGCCGCGCCCGCGACCTGCACCCACAGCCCCTGCCAGGGCACGTCGGGCACCAGGACCATCGGCACCGCGCCGCTGATCGCCAGGTCGCTGCCGACGCCCACCATGCCCACGGCCGCGGCGAGCGCGACGTCTCCGGTCAGCCTCCTGGCCCGCGCGTTCATACCCGCCACGCTACCGGCGCAGGTCAGCGGGCTGGATACGACGAAAGTAGGTTCCCGCCGCCTACCTTCCCCATCGACCGGCACCCCATCGGGGCTCGTGCGGGCCCGCCGCGCCGCGTGATCCTCGGTGGATATGAACGATCCCTCAGGCGAAGACGACCCCTTGAGCAGGGAGGACGCCCGCGCGGTGCTGGGCGTCACCGGCAGGACGGGCGACACCGCCCCGCTGCTGCGCACACTCAGGGAGCACGGTGTCGGCCTGTCCTTCATGGCCGCGCTGACCGTGCTCGCCGTAGTGGACAACTTCCAGACCCAGGTGTTCGGCGTGCTCGCACCCGAGGTCGCCGCCTCGCTCGGGATGGACGTCGGTTCCCTGTCGGGGATCGTCGCCGTCCAGGGCGTGGCGGCGGGGCTGGCGCCGTTCGCGGTGGCGGCGCTGCTGCGCCGCCACCCCCATCGGGTACGGCTGGCGGTCGGCACCGGGTTCGCCTGGAGCCTGACCACGCTGTTCACCGGCTCGGTGGCCGGGCCGGTCTCGCTGGCCGCGCTCATGCTGGTCAACGGGGCCACCACCGGCACGGTGGCGCTGCTGCACCCGCCGCTGCTCATGGACGCCTACCCGCCGCCCGCCCGGATGCGGGTGATGTCGCTGTACTCGGCGTCGTCGCCGCTGGCCGGGATCCTGGCGCCGCTGGTCATCGCGGGGCTGGTGTCGTGGCTCGGCATGGACTGGCGGGCGGTGTTCGTCTCGCTCGGCGTGCTGTCGCTGCTGGCCTGCCTGTACGCGCTGCGGTTGCGCGAGCCGGTGCTGGGCCGGTGGGACGTGGCCGAGCTGCGGGCCCGTTCGGGGACGGCGATTCCCGAGTCCGGCGAGGTGTCCGGATTCTGGGTGACCGTCCGGCGGGTGCTGGGCATCGCGTCGATCCGGCGGATGTGCGTCGGGTTCACCGCGATCGGTGCGCTGGCCGTGCCGTACAGCGTGGTGGTCTCGACGCTGCTGGAGCAGGAGTACGACCTGACGCCCGGTCAGCGCGGGCTGTTCACCAGTGCGGCGGCCGCGGTGTCGATCGTGGCGCTGGTGGCGTTCGGCGGCAGGGCCGAGGCGGCCTACCGGGCCGGGCCCGCGCGGTTCATGGCGCTGTCCGGCGGCGCGCTGGCGGCAGCGGCGGCGGCGTTCAGCCTGTCGGCGGTCGCGCCGGGGCTGTGGGCGCTGCTCGGCCTGCTGGCGCTGGGGCAGGCGCTGCTGGCGGTGATCGGGCCGTGCCTGTTCATCGGCGCGCTGTCGGTGATCCGGCCGGCGGACAGGGCGCACGCGATGGCGGCCATGGGGCTGATCATCGCGGTCGGCGGGCTGATCGGCGCCGGGCTGCTGGCGCTGGCCACGACCTTCCTCGACCTGCGGGGCGCGCTCCTGCTGCTGCTGGTGCCCGCGGCCTTCGGGGCCTGGTTCATCGCGACCATCCACAAAACCCTCATGGGCGATCTTGACGCCCTGATCGATCACGCGATCGGAGAAACCCAATGATTGACGAATATCGCCGCGCCGAGGCGCTGCACCCGTCGCAGGAGCCTAAGCTCGTGCACCGATCCACGATTACTCCCACCTGGGAGGACGATTCGTTCTGGTACCAGGTGAGCACCCCCGACGGCCCCTCAGTTATCCGGATTTTTCCGGACAAAGAGGAGCGGGTGGAGGGTGAGACGCCCGTCGTGGCGGAGCCTGTCCTTCCGCCCGAGATGACGGGCGCCCAGACCTCCCCGGACGGGCGTTACGCGGTGTCCGTGCAGGACGGGAACCTCCTGGTCAACGGCAGGCAGATCACCCACGACGGCGCGGAGGGCCACGCCTACGGCCTGCCCAGCGACCAGAACCGGCTGCCGATCGTCCTCACCCAGCGCGGCATGACCACCCCGCCGCTGCTCGCCTGGGCCCCCGACGGCCGCAGGTTCGTCACGCTGCGCGTCGACCAACGGCACGTCCCCACACTGACGCTCACCCAGTCCTGCCCACCGGACGGCGGCCCCCGCTCGCTGGCCCACACCCTGCACTACGAGATGCCGGGCGACCCGCTCCCGACCTTCCAGCAGATGATCTTCGACGCCGAGACCGGCGACCGGATCGACCTCGACCACGAACCGCTGACCTTCACCCACGACGCGCCCCTCAACCTCGGCCGGGTCTGGTGGGAGAACGACGACACCCTGTGGATGCTGTACGGCACGCGCGGCTACCGCGGCGCCGTCCTCTACCGCGTCGACGCCGGAACCGGCCGGACGACGAAGGTGCTGGAGGAGCAGAGCGACACGGTGATGAACTCCGCCCCCACCATCGTGGAGCACCCGCTGGTGCGCACCCACGGCGACGAGGTGCTCTGGTACTCCGAGCGCTCCGGCTGGGGCCACCTCTACCGCTATGCCGGCGGCGAGCTGAAGAACGCCGTGACCGAGGGCGAGTGGCTGGTCCGCGACCTGCTCAGGGTCGACTGGACGGCCCGCGAGGTGCTGTTCACCTCGGGCGGGCACGGCTCGAACCCCTACGACCGGCGGCTCTGCCGCGCCGACCTGGACGGCGGCGGCGTCACAGTGCTCACCCCCGAGGACGCCGACCACCACACCCAGCCCTCCCCCGACGGACGCTGGCTGGTCGACACCTACGCCACCCCGGGCACGCCGAGCGTCACCGTGCTGCGTGACGCCTCCGGCGCGGTCGTCATGGAGCTGGAGCGAGCCGACCTGAGCGCGCTGGAGGAGGCGGGCTGGCGGGCGCCCGAGCGGTTCACCGTCAAGGCCGCCGACGGCGTGACCGACCTGCACGGGCTGCTGTTCCTGCCCGGCGACTTCGACCCCGGCAGGCGATACCCGATCCTCGACTCGGTCTACAACGGGCCGCAGATCCCCCGGCAGCTTCGCACCACGCTGCGCGGCTACACGCTGGACCCGTGGCTGCTCGACCCGGCGGCGGGCGCGGCGTCGCTGGCGGCGCTCGGCCTGGCCGTCGTGGTGCTGGACGGGCGCGGCACGCCGTACCGGGGCAGGGCCTTCCAGGACGCCTCCTACGGCGACCCGGGGGTGGCGGTGGGGCTCGCCGACCACGTGGCGGCGATCACCCGGCTCGCGGCCGAGCGGCCCTACCTCGACCTGGACCGGGTCGGTATCGCCGGGCACTCGGGCGGCGGCGCGGCCACGGCCAGGGCGTTGCTGACCCACCCGGACTTCTTCAGCGTGGGCGTCGCCTCCGCCGGGGACTACGAGCACAACGCGTACTACGCGATCTGGGGCGAGACCTACCAGGGGCCGCCGCCGCAGGACTACGCCGAGGGCTCGCTGCTGCCGCACGCGGGGCGGCTCAAGGGCAAGCTGCTGCTCCTGTTCGGCGAGATGGACGACAACTGCCATCCCGGCCTCTCGCTGCGCCTGGTCAACGCGCTCGTCGAAGCCGACGCCGACTTCGAGATGCTCATGGTGCCGAACGCGGCGCACGGCTACCTGCACGCCGAGGCGCACGTGCTGCGCCGCCAGTGGGACTTCCTCACCCGCCACCTGATCGGCGCGGAGCCGCCGGCCGGATACCGCCTCGACCCGACCTTCGGAGGGGCCGCGTGAGCCTCGAATCGCTCAACCTTCAGGCCGACCTCGACGCGCTGGTCGCAGCGCACGGCATCACCGGGGCCTCGCTCGCCGTCGCCGCGGGCGGCGAGGTGGCCGAGGCTGCCGCCGGGGTGCTCAACACCCGCACCGGACAGCCCGCGACGCCCGACTCGCTGTTCCAGATCGGCTCGATCGCCAAGCCCTGGACGGCGACGCTGGTGTTCCAGCTCGTCGCCGAGGGGAGGCTCGACCTCGACCAGACCGCGCAGTCGGCGCTGCCCGAGCTCAAGCTGCCGGAGCCGGTGACGATCAGGCAGCTCCTCGCGCACACCGGCGGCTTCGAGGGCGACGTCTTCGCCGACACCGGCCGGGGTGACGACGCGATCGAGAAGCTGGTCGCGCTACTCGGCGACGTGCCGCGGCTCGCACCGCCCGGCGCGGTGTGGTCCTACAACAACGCCGGGTATGTCGTGCTCGGCCGGATCGTCGAGGTGCTGCGCGGCCTGCCGTACAACGCGGCGCTGCGCGCCCACCTGATCGCCCCGCTCGGGCTGACCCACGCCGCCACCAGCGCCGACGAGGCCATCCTGTACGGCACGGCGGTCGGCCACGCGGGCGGCGAGCCGGTGCCGGTCTGGTCGCTGATGCGGTCGAACGACCCGGCCGGGTCCAGCCTGGCGATGCGCGCCCGCGACCTGCTGGCCTTCGCCCGCGCCCACCTCGCCGAGGACCCGCCCGTGCTGCCCGGGCCGCTCGCCCGGCTGATGCGGGAGCCGCAGATCACACTGCCCGACCTGGGGCGGACCTCCCGGTGGGGGCTCGGCTGGGAACTCCAGGAGTGGGCAGGCGGGACGGTGGTGGGGCACAACGGGTCGACGCCGGGACAGGCCGCGGCGCTGAGGATGGTGCCCGAGGCGGGAGTGGCCGTGGTGCTGCTGACCAACGGCGGCGACCCCGACCCGCTGATGACCGAGCTGGTCGAGCCGCTGCTGCGGGATCTCGCCGGGGTCACCGCGCCGGAGCCTCCGGTGCCGCCCTCCTCCCCGCTGCCGGTCGACGTCGAGCGCTACGCCGGGCGTTACGTCTCCGACGTGATGGCGTGGGAGGTGGCGGGGGACGAGGCCGGGACGTTGTGGGTGACGGTCACGCCGCTCGGCGCGATGGCCGCGCACGGCGAGCCCCAGCGGATCGAGCTGGCCCGGCTGCGCGGCGATACGTTCGTGTTCGCCGAGGCGCGCGGCGGCACCCACTCGGCGGTCGCCTTCGTGGGCGACGGCGACCGGCCCGGCTTCCTGCACACGGGACGGTTGAACGTCCGGGTCTGACGCCCGGCTACCCGGTGCCGCCGTCCGCGTCCGGGACCGTGCCGAGGCCGTGGAGCAGGGCTTTCAGGCCCAGCTCCACGGCGTCGGCGGGACTCGTCTCCGGCAGGTCGGCGGCCAGGCGTGCCAGGGCGGGGAACTCCGCCTCGGGCAGCGCCGAGATCTGGGCCCGCATCTCCCCACGGACGCCGCGCTCGCGCAGGTCCGCATGCTGGACGGCGGCGCCGACGACCAGGTTGACCAGCGCCGAGAACAGCGGCACCGCGTCCCGGGGGGTGAGGCCGAGCCGGAAGAGCACGGCGTAGGCCGCCTCGACGATCCGCAGGTTCGCCGGGGTGCTCCCCTCGCGCTCGCGCTCGATCGCGAACCCGACCAGCCACGGATGGGCGGACACCAGCCGGAAATAGGCGCGCAGCAGCTCGGCCAGCCCGTCGGTGCCGGCGCCGGGGCCGGGCAGCGGGATCGCGGTCAGCAGGTGGTCCTCGACGGCGTACAGCAGGTCGGACTTGCCGCTCACGTAGTTGTAGATCGACATCTGCTGGGCGCCCAGTTCGGCCGCCACCGCCGACATCGTCAGCGGCCCGCCCCTGTCCAGCAGCGCCACCGCCGCCTCGACGACCCGTTCGCGGCTGAGGGTGCCTCGCCGGACTCGTGCCATGGTTGTCCCTTCCGACAATGAAGGCCGCCCTGTTTGGCCGATCGGCCCTGGTGACCGCCGTGCCCGGACCATAACGTGCGTTACACGTTAGCAATCGACGAGGGGATGAGACCGATGCTGCTCGACGACCTGCAGTCCCGGCTGGACCAGGCCGCCCGCGCGCACGACGTGCCCGGCGCGGCGATCGCGGTGAGTGTGAAGGGCGAGCTGACCGAGGCCGCGACCGGAGTGCTGAACCTGGAGACGGGGGTCGAGACCACGGCGGGCAGCCTGTTCCAGGTCGGCTCGACCACGAAGGTGTGGACGGCCGCACTGATCATGCAGCTCGTCGACGAGGGTCTGGTCGACCTGGACCGCCCCGTGCGTACCTACCTGCCGGAGTTCACGCTGGCCGACGCCGACGCGAGCGCGAAGGTCACGGTCAGGCAGTTGCTCACGCACACCGGCGGTTTCGACGGCGACCTGTTCACCGACACCGGGCGCGGCGACGACAGCCTGGACCGCTACGTGGACCTGCTGCGCGACGCCCGGCAGGTCGACCCGCCCGGCAGCGCCTTCTCCTACTGCAACTCCGGCTACGCCACGCTCGGCGCGATCGTCGCCAAGCTCAGGGGGTGCACCTGGGAGGCGGCGATGCGCAGGCACCTGTTCGAGCCGCTCGGCTCGCGGCAGGTGGCGCTCTTCCCCGAGGAGGCCGTCCTGCACCGCGCCGCGGCCGGGCACAGCAAGGCGCCGGGGACCGAGGAGCAGGTCGTGGTCAGGCCGTGGGGCATGCCCCGCAGCACCGCGCCCGCAGGGGCCACGATGTGCGCGGCGCCGCGTGAGCTGGTGCGCTTCGGCGAGATGTTCCTGCGCGGCGGCCTGGCCGAGGACGGCACCCGGGTGCTGTCGGAGGAGTCGGTGCGGGCGATGACCTCGCAGCAGGTCCCGCCGACGGCCTTCCGCTGGCTGGGCGAGGGCTGGGGGCTCGGCTTCAACCTCCTCGGCTGGGGCGGCGGCGTCTACGGGCACGACGGGGGCACCCCCGGGCAGATCACGCAGTGGTGGGTGGTGCCGGGTCACGACGTGGTCGTGGCGTTGACCTGCAACGGCGGCAACCCCTACGGGGTGCTGCGCGACCTGGCGCACCCGATCACCCAGGAGCTGACCGGCCTTGAGCCGACCGGCCGGCCCGTGCCGCCGGCGGTGCCGTACGAGGTGGACGTCACGCCGTACCTGGGCAGGTACGCGGGGCCGATGATCACCAGCGACGTCGCGGCGGCCGAGGGCGGGCTGGAGATCACCCTGACGCCGGAGGGACTGCTCAAGGAGATGGGTCTGCCGGTGACGGTCAAGCGGTTCGTCGCCCTCGACGCGTACACGTTCGTCTCGGCCCAGGGCCAGGCCGGGCTGCACGACGCGGTGATGTTCATCGTGCGCGACGGCGTGGCCACGCACCTGTTCAACGGCAGGTCCACGCCGAGGGTCAGCTCTTGACCGCGCCGCTGGTCAGCCCGCCGACGATGAAGCGCTGCAGGAACTGGAAGAGCACGAGCACCGGCAGCGCGCCGATCAGCGCGCCCGCGGCGAACAGCCCCCAGTTCTGGCCGAGCTTGTAGGAGACGAGCTGGTGGAGACCGACGGCGAGGGTCTGCTGATCGGGGTCGGTCAACACCAGCCCGGCGATCACGAAGTCGTTGAGCGTCGCCACGAAGGCGAACAGCCCGACGACCACGAGGATCGGGGCGACCAGCGGCAGCAGCACGCGGAAGAAGATCTGCGCGTGCGAGGCGCCGTCGATCTGGGCGGACTCGTCCAGCTCCTTCGGCACGGTGTCGAAGAAGCCCTTCATCAGGTAGGTGTTCACGCCGAGCGCCCCGCCCAGGTAGACCATCACGAGGCCGAGCCTGCTGCCCAGGCCGATGGCGGGGAAGACGTCCTTGAGCGCCGACAGCAGCAGGAAGATCGCGACGTAGGCCAGGAGCTGCGGGAAGAGCTGGACGAAGACCAGCCCGAGCAGCCCTGCCCTGCGCCCCCTGAAGGAGAACCTGGAGAAGGCGTAGGCGGCGCACGCGCCGAGGAAGACCGATCCGGCGGCCGTGGTGAGGCCGATGACCATGGAGTTGGCGAACCATTTCCCGAACGGGTGCAGCGGGTCGGTGAACAGCGCCTGGTAGTGCGCCGGGGTGGGCGCCGCGAACAGGTTGTTCGAGCCGGTCAGCGTGCCGCTCGGGTTGACCGAGGCGGCGAGCACGAACAGCAGCGGGAACAGCGCCACCACGACCGCCGCGGCGCCGACGGCGTGGCGCCAGCCGTACCTGGAGAACCAGCGGGCCATCTCAGTTCGCCTCCAGTCTGCGCGCCCTGCGGAAGCCGGCGAGCGAGATCGCCGCGATGACGGCGAAGATGAGGATGGACACCGCGCAGGCCAGGCCGTAGTTCCTGGCGCTGCCGCCGAAGGCGAGCTTGTAGACCAGCGAGATGAGCAGGTCGGTGGAGCCGACGTCGACGGGCGAGGTGGCGTCCCTGGGGCCGCCGCCGGTGAGCATGTAGATCACGTTGAAGTTGTTGAAGTTGAAGGCGAAGGTGGCCACCAGCACGGGTGTGGTCGCGGCCAGCAGCATGGGCAGCTTGATGTGCCGCAGCACCCGCCACGGGCTCGCGCCGTCCAGCTGCGCGGCCTCGGTGAGCGCGGGCGGGATGACCTGCAGCGCGCCGGTGCAGACGAGGAACAGGTACGGGAAGCCGATCCAGATGTTGACCGCCAGCACGCTGAGCCTGGCCAGCCAGGGGTCGGTGAGCCATGGCACCTGCCCGCCGCCGAGCAGCACGGCGTTGACGAAGCCGTGGTCGGGGTTGAGCAGCCCCTGCCAGAGGATGGCGGCCATGAAGGCGGGGAAGGCGTAGGGCAGCACCAGCAGCGAGCGGTAGATCCGGTGTCCGCGCAGCCCCGGCCGGTCCAGCACCAGCGCCAGGCCGAGCCCGAGGACGAACATCAGCCCGACCGACAGCCCGGCGAACGCGAACGTCCACACGAGCACACCGAGGAACGGGCCCCTGATGCCGGGATCGGTGAGGACCGTACGGAAGTTCTCCAGGCCGACGAACACCTTCCAGCCGGGGCTGAGCACCGTCCCGTCCGCCGCCGCGAACCGGCCGCGGCCGTCGTCGCGGTAGACCGCGCCGGTGGCCGGGTCGGTGACGGTGCCGGCGCGCTCGTCGTAGCGGAGCGTCGAGCGGTACATCGCCGCCGTCACCGCGTCCGACGTGCGCAGGCTGCCCTGGCCGGGCACCGGCACGCGCAGCGCGGTGATCTCCGCCTGCCGCGCCACGATCTCCGCGTACGGCAGCGCCCGCCACCCGTCCGACTCCGCCACCGGGCCCAGCGGCCGCGCGACGGAACCGACCTGGCCGCCCACCTGGAGGCCGAGCTCACCGCCCCGCTCGACCACCCGGACCGGCTGGGCGGCCGACCCCGGCACCCTGACCTCGCTGGCTGCCAGGATCGCGGCCACCGCGTCCTGCTTGGTGCCGTTGTGGCCGTCGCCGTAGTTGGTGAAGGCCGCGTAGCCGGTGTAGAGGACGACGTACACCTGGTAGATGAGCAGCAGGATGACGCCCGGCGCGAGGTACTTCGCGGGGACGCGCCGCTTGCCCAGGTAGATGACGTTGATCGCGACCGTGCCGGCCAGCATCGCGGCGAACAGCCACCACGAGCGCTGCCCGGCGAGCGCCACCAGCCCGTAGACCGCGAACGCGTCCACCACGCCGAGGACGACCGGCTTCACGAACCTGCTCACCGGTCAGTCCGCGATCTTCGCGCGGATGCGGCCGGCGGCGTCCCCGGTCAGCTTGGCCGGGTCGCCGTCGCCGGTGATGATCGCCAGCTGGGACAGGCCCCAGTCGCCCCAGACGGCGTCCATGGCGGGCACGCTGGGCGCGGGCTCCCCGGCCAGCGCGGCCTTGGCGAACCCGGTCATCACCAGGTCGCCGCGCAGTTCCTCGCGCACCGAGGTCATGGCCGGCGGCCTGCCGCCCGCCGCGTGCAGCGCGCGCTGCGACGCGGGCGTGGCCAGGTAGTTGAGCAGGAAGTCGTTGGCCAGGATCGGGTTGGCCGACTTCGCGCTGACATAGAAGCCCTGCACGCCGACGAACGGCCGGGCGGGCCGGTCACCGGCCGGCGGCACCGGCTCCACGGAGAACGCCACCCCGGCCTTGGCCAGCGCGGGCGCGTCCCACGGCCCGGTGATCAGGTACGGCACCCGCCCCTCCCGGAAGGCGTTGGTGGCGATCTCTCCGCTCAGCGACGTGGAGACCACCTTGGCCTTGGCCAGCCCGCGCAGGTAGGCGGCGAACTCCAGCCCGCCCTTGTCGTCGATCGCCAGCTCGCCGCCGTCGAACACGCTGGAGCCGAAGGAGGTCTGCAGCGGGTAGAGGTGGTACGGCGATCCCGCCTTGGGGTCGACGGGCAGGCCGACCGGGAAGTCCGCCTTACCGTCGCGCACCAGCCGCTGCCCGGTGGCGACCAGGTCGCCGAACGTCCTGGGCCGCTCGGGCGCGAGCGCCGTGTTGCGCAGCAACGCCACACTCTCGATCGCGTACGGCAGGCCGTACGTCTGGCCCTCGTAGCGCATGGCGTCGAGCGCGACCTTCGGGAAGGCCGCGGCGGTCGTGCCGAGGTCGACCGGGGCGACGACGCCGTTCTGGACGAGTTTGCCGAGCCAGTCGTGCGGGCCGACGATCAGGTCGGGGCCCTGGCCGGTGGGCGCCTGGGAGACGAAGTCGTCGCGCAGGCTGCCCATGCCCTTCTGCACGATCTTGACCTGGACGCCCCTGTCCTTCTCGAAGGCCGCGGCGAGGTCGCGCAGCGGTTTGGCGCGGCTGTCGTCGGCCCAGACGGTGAGGGTGGCCGCCTGGGTGGGCCGGGAGGCGGGCGCGGGGGCGGTGGTGCCGCAGCCGGCGGCCAGCAGGGCCAGGCCTGTCAGGGCCAGGGTGGTGGTGCGCATCGAGGTCCTCCTCATGAGCCGGAGCGGGGGGTGTCGCCCTTGTGCGGGTCGTGCTGGGCGTCCGGGTCGCTCCAGCCGTGCACGTTGACGACCAGGCGGCGGTCGCGGTCGTGCCTGATCGGCTCGCGGACGGGCAGGCCGCCCGCGTCCAGCCCGTCGCAGCGCCAGCCTCTGCCGACCGAGCCGTTGAGGCCGAGCCCTCGGGGCAGCCGCCAGACGCCGTGGTGCACGCCGGGCGCGACCTGGGTGGTGACCAGGCCGGAGAAGTAGACGGTGTCGCCGTCGGGGGTGCCGGGCGGGGTGACGACCGTGACGTCGAGCGTCGCGGTCGGCTCGCCGTCCACGACCGTGATCTCCCGCTGGACCGTCAGGTCGCCCACGGTGGCGCTCACCTGGGCGGTGCCGGGCGCGGCGGGGGTGAGCAGAGCGGCGCCCGACGGCTTCAGCAGGGGCTCGGGGCTCCAGGTGAGGCTCGCGCTGAGCGCCGAGTACGCGCAGCCGTCGGCCCGCACCGCGAGCGGCGCGACATCGACGACCTGGCCGACGGCGACGACCTCGCCGGCTTCGGCGCGCAGCTCGACCGGCGGCCCCTCCGCCCCGAACAGGTGCAGCAGCGCGCTCGCCGCCCGGACCTGCCACGCGCTCTCGTGATGCGGGGCCCGCGGCTCGTGCCGGTAGCGCAGCTCCCGGTCCGGCGCGTAACCGAGCCCGACGAGCTGCTCGGCCAGTTCCCGGGCGTGGTGGGCGGTGATCAGCCCTTCCATCCCGCCGATGTCCAGCCACACCCGGCGCGGCCCGCGCTCGGCGAAGCGCCGGTAGACGGCCGTCTCCGCCAGCGTCTCCGGGTCCACGAACACCAGGAACGGCGACATGATCGCCGCCAGCCCGAACACCTCGGGCCGCCGGAAGGCCAGGTGGTAGCTGACCAGGCCGCCCATCGACGAGCCCATGACCGCCGTGCGCCCGGCCTCGCCGGTCACCGCGTACCGCGAGCGGATCAGCGGCATCAGCTCCTCCACCAGGAACCGCTCGTACAGCTCCCCGGCGAACCGCCCGCGCGGGTCGCGGGGGTAGGGCGCGACGTGGGAGTACTCCGCGCCGCGCTCGTCGCCCGCGTTGGACACCGCGACCGCGACCAGCGGCGGCAGCGCCCCCGCGGCGATCAGCGCGTCCAGCGTCTCGTCCAGCCGCCAGCTCGGCTCCAGCCCGGCTCCGGCGAACATGTGCTGCCCGTCCTGCAGATACACCACCGGGTACGGCCCGGCCGCCGGGTCGTAGCCGGGCGGCAGGTAGACGAAGACGTCGCGCGCGTTGCCGAGGGCGGCGGAACGGACGCCGTGCAGAATGTCGATCACGCTTCGAGCTCCCAGATGTGGAAGGCGGGCCCGTCGGCGGGCATCGGCGAGCCGGGCCGCAGGTCGGGGCCGCCGGTGAGGGCGCCGCCCGCGGCGGGGGCGGAGAGCGGTTCGTGCGCGGCGCGGCTGACCTGCACGAGCAGCGTCTGTCCTGGCGCGGCCCGCTCGTAGACGACGGTGTCGGCGTCGGCGTGCAGCCAGCGCAAGCCGCCCGTGCGCAACGCCTCGTGCGAGCGGCGCAGCCGTACCAGGTCGCGGTAGACCTGGTAGGTGCCCTGGTCCCAGCGGTCGGGGTGCCAGGGGAAGGGGCGGCGGCCGTCCTCCAGGTGCACGCCCTCGACGCCGACCTCGTCGCCGGCGAAGACCATCGGCAGGCCGGGCAGCGTGAACAGCAGCGCGGCGCCGAGGTGCTGGTGGTCGCGTCCGGCGACGGAGCGGAACCTGGCGGTGTCGTGCGAGTCCAGCAGGGTGAGGTTGTGGGTGTGGGCCCGCCACGGGATGAGCGCGGAGTAGCGGCGCATCACCTCGGCCATGTCCGCGCCGCCGTACTGCGGGATGGGGCCGGGCACGCCCCAGAACTCGGTGGAGCGTTCCCGGGCCAGCCACGACCAGACGGGGCGGGCGAAGCCGGCGTAGGACATGGTGCCGTGCCAGCCGGTGCCGCGCAGCGCGCCGGAGGCGTCGAACTGGTGCTCGGCCAGCAGCAGGGCGTCGCCCACGGTGGCTCGCGTGAGCCTCGCTACCTGGTCGTTCAGCTCGATCTCGCCGTGCCGGCCGGCCGACTGGGCGACGTCCACCCGCCAGCCGTCGAGGCCGAACTCCTCCAGGTAGCGGGCGATCACCGAGCCGGGCCCGTCGTAGAGGCGGCGGCGCAGCTCGGCGGAGCGGTGGTCGAACTTGGGCAGCGTGCTGACCCCGGCGAAGGTGGCGTAGTCGTCCCCGTCCACGTAGTAGAAGTCATCGCGTACGGCGCTTCCGGGGGCGAACCACTCGTGGCCGTCGCCGGAGTGGTTGAGCGTGATGTCGCCGATGACGCGGATGCCGCGGGCGTGGGCAGCGGCCGTCAGCGCGCGCAGCGCCTCGTCGCCGCCGAGCAGCGGGTCCACCCTGTCAAAGGTGGTCGCGTCGTAGCGGTGGTTGGAGCGGGCGGGGAAGAACGGCGTCAGGTAGAGGAGGTTCGCGCCCAGGTCGGTGAGGTGGTCGAGGCGTTCGGCCACGCCCCACAGGTCGCCGCCGTAGATCTGCTGCAACGCGCCCTCGCGGCCCCAGGGGATCGGGTCGTCCCAGGCCGCGCGCCGTACCCAGGCGGGGTCGGGGCCGTGGTCCCGGCCGGAGCGGGCGAAGCGGTCGGGGAAGATCTGGTAGATCACCGAGTCGGCGGCCCACGCGGGCGGGGCCGGATGGGTGGTCAGCGTGAAGTCGGTGGTGTCCGGCACCTCCAGCGGCGACAGCCCGGCGGCGGTCAGCCACATCGGGCCGGTCGCGGTGTGCAGCAGGAAGCGGTAGCCGCACTCCGGGTTCACCATCTCGACCGTGCCGCGCCACCAGGTTTCCGCGCCGCCGGTCCGGTCGACCACCGCCTCGGCGAACCTCGGCTCGCCGTCGGGGGCGGTGCGCACGTAGACCCTGCGCACGTTCAGGGCGGGCGAGGTGCGCAGGAACACCTGGACGCGGTCGCCGAGCCCCGGCGAGGGGTCGCCGACGTACAGCGGCGACCCGTCGTGGTGCGCCAGTGTGTTGCAGAGTGTTTCTCGATAGCCCATGCTGTTACTGCTCCGAAAGACGCCGTTCACCTGGTCTGATGTGTCCGCGAGCCTAGGAGCTGCGGAAATGACGCCGCAACATCTCGCAACATGTTTCAATGGTTTCTCGAAGGGTTCCGTATGCCTCGACCGTCCGTCCGCACGATCGCCGCCCGCGTGGGGGTGAGCGCCGCGACGGTGAGCAGGGTGCTCAACGGCCGGCCAGGCGTGTCCGAGGAGCTGCGGGCCAAGGTTCTGCAGGGTATGCGAGAGCACGGTTTGATCGCCCCCGCCGCCGAGCCGTTCGTCGGCATCATCGTCCCCGAGCTGGACAATCCGGTCTTCCCGCTGCTGGCCGGCGCCATCGAGGCCAAACTCGGCGGCCACGGCGTCACCGCCCTCATCGGCAGCTCCACCGCGAAGGGCCCGACCGAGCTCGACTACATCTCCACCCTGGTACGGCGAGGCATCCAGGGGCTGGTCCTGGTCTCCGGCCGGCACGCCAACCCGGCGGCGGACCACGGCTTCTACTGGCAGCTCCACCAGCAGCGCATCCCCATGGTGCTGGTCGGCGGCCAGGTGCCGGACCTGCCGGTCTCCACGGTCACCACCGACGAGGCGGCGGGCGCGGCGATGGCGGTCGCGCACCTGCGCGAGCTCGGCCACGTGCGGATCGGGCTGGCCGGCGGGCAGGGCTACCTGCGGCCCTCACAGAACCGGCTGGCGGGGTGGCGGCGGGAGATGCGGCGCTCGTTCGGATCGGTGGAGGACGCGCTGTACGTGGAGTCGGACTACTCGCTGACCGGCGGGCACGCGGCGACCCGGCGGCTGCTGGCGGCCGGGGCGACGGCGGTGATCGCGGGCAGCGACCTGATGGCGCTGGGGGCGGTCGCGGCCGTCCGCGAGGCCGGGCTGTCGGTGCCCGGCGAGGTGTCGGTGGTCGGCTACGACGACTCCTACCTGGCCGCGCACGGGGATCCGGCGCTGACGACGGTGCAGCAGCCGGTGGAGGCGATGGCGAGCGCGGTGGCGACGGCGATGTGGCAGGCGCTGCAGGGCTACCACGCCCCGCACGTGGACCACGTGTTCGCGCCGCGCCTGGTGGCCAGGGCGTCGACGGGCAGGGCCTCGACGGACTGAACTTCGACGGGCGGGGGCGCGGCGGCTGAGGGCGGGGGCCGTACCGGTTGGGTCGCGGGGGCGTTCCCCCTACAGTCGTCCGGGTGAAGTCCCTCCTGTCAGAGGCGGATCGCCTTCTCGCCGGCGCGCGCACCCTGCTGACCGACGACGCCCGGGCCCGCGCCGAGGTGCACACCGCGCTGGCGGGGCTGCGGGCCCGGCTGGCGCGTGCGGAACTGGCGGTCATCCCCGTCGCCCGGCTGCGGGACGTCACCGACGGGCGGTTGCGCCTCGGCGCCCTCGAACAGGGCGGCTTCACGACGGTGCTGCAGGTCCTGGACGCCACACCGCACGCTCTGCAGTTGCTGCCCGGCATCGGCGCGCGGACCGCGGGCCAGGTGCACGCCGCCGCCCGGCAGATCGCCGAGGCGGCCGAGGCCGTCACCGCCGTCCAGATCGACGTCGACCGGCGCGATCCCGAGACCACGGCCCTGCTGGTCGCGTTAGCCCGGCTGGTGGCCGCCGGGCCCGACCTGGCCCGCGCCTGCGCGGCCGCCCACGCGGTCGAGGACCGCCTGGCGGCACTCCTGCCCGCCGCCAAACCGGCGCGCGGCCGCCTGCGCATGCTGTTCGCGGGCAGGCGGGGCCGGGCCAGGGCCAGGGAGGCCGTGGAGCGGGTCGGCGATTTGCTCGGCGAGTCCGCCGCGTACGGCACCGCGCTGCTGGTCAGCCAGGCCACCGTCGACCTGCTGCGCCCCGCGCCGTCGGACGCCGAGGCGTGGATCGACTTCGAGCTGCGCGCCCCGGAGTACTACAACCTGCTCGCCGAGCTGGCCGCCCTGGAGCCCGGTGACCGGGTCGCCGCCGAGGGCTTCCTGCCCGACGACGTCGCCGCCAGGGTCAAGGCGCAGGAGCTCGACGACACCCACCGCCGGGTCTCGCTCCGCGGCTACCAGGCGTTCGGCGCCCGCTTCGCGCTGGCGCAGCGCCGGGTCATCCTGGGCGACGAGATGGGCCTCGGCAAGACCGTCCAGGCCATCGCCGCCCTAGCCCATCTCAAGGCGCGGGGCGACACCCACTTCGTGGTGGCCTGCCCGGCCAGCGTCCTCATCAACTGGACGCGCGAGATCGAGACCCGCAGCACGCTGCGCGCCTTCGCCCTGCACGGGCCCGACCGCCCGGCCGCCCTGGCCGAGTGGCTGCGCGCCGGCGACGTCGGCGTCTGCACCGTCGACGCCCTGCACCGGCTGGAGATCCCCGACGGGGTGCCGGTCGGCATGCTCGTGCTGGACGAGGCCCACTACGTCAAGAACCCGGCCGCCCGCCGTTCCCAAGCCGTCGCCAAGTGGTGCGCCAGGGTCGACCGCGTGCTGTTCCTCACCGGGACGCCGATGGAGAACCGCGTCGAGGAGTTCCGCACCCTCGTCGGCTACCTGCAGCCCGGCCTCGCCGACACCATCCGGGCCGCGGACGGGGCGGCGGGCGCGCAGGCGTTCCGCCGCGCCGTGGCCCCCGCGTATCTGCGCCGCAACCAGGAGGACGTCCTCACCGAGCTCCCCGACCTGGTCCACGTGGACGAGTGGGAGGCCTTCAGCCCCTCGGACGCCTCGGCGTACCGCGAGGCGGTGGCCAAGGGGAACTTCATGGCGATGCGCCGCGCCGCCTACGCCCGCCCCGAGTCGTCGGCCAAGCTCGGCCGCCTGCGCGAGCTCGTCGAGGAGGCCGCCGAGAACAACCTCAAGGTGGTCGTCTTCTCCTACTTCCGCGCGGTGCTGTCCGCCGTGGAGAGCGCGCTGCCGTCCCCCGTGCACGGGCCCATCTCCGGGGACCTCTCCCCCGCGCGCCGCCAGCAGGTGGTCGACGAGTTCGGCGCGGCGCCCGGGCACGCCGTGCTGCTCAGCCAGATCCAGGCGGGCGGCGTGGGTCTCAACCTGCAGGCCGCCTCCGTGGTGATCATCTGCGAGCCGCAGGTGAAGCCGACCATGGAGAGCCAGGCGGTGGCAAGGGCGCATCGGATGGGGCAGGTGCGCCGGGTCCAGGTGCACCGGCTGCTGACCGCCGACAGCGTGGACCAGCGGATGCTGACCATCCTGCGGGGCAAGACGCGGCTCTTCGACGCCTACGCCCGCCGCAGCGACCTGGCGGAGGCCACCCCTGACGCGGTCGACGTCTCGGAGCAGTCGCTGGCCCGGCGGATCGTCGAGGAGGAGCAGCTCCGCCTGTCGGTCGGCCGCTAGCGGGCGGGGGTGCTCGGGGAGGAGGCCTGTCCGGCGAGGATGGCCGGGCTGCCGGTGCCGTCGGCTCTGGCCGACCAGAGGTCCTTGCCCTTGGCGTACATGACGGTGTCGTTGTCCAGCCAGGCCACCTGGTCGTCGATGCTGGCCTTCTCCGCCAGCGGGGTCTCCCGCATGGTGGCCAGGTCCAGGGCGTGCAGGCGCCATTTCTCCGGGGAGATCCGCTTCTTGAAGACCAGGCGGGCGCCGTCCGGGGACAGCGAGGGGCATTCGGCGTTCTCGCGCAGCGTTCGCGCCTTCCAGGCCCCGTAGTCGGCCTCCACCAGGTACGTTTTGCCCTTCGTGCCCACGGTGGCGTAGAAGCGGTTGTCGTCCGCCGCGAAGGTCACGCCCCAGTAGTTGACGTCCTCGGAGTGGTAGCGCCTGCCGTTCATGGTCAGTGGGATGTCCTCCATGTTGGTGATCGAGTAGCCGGTCCTGGTGTCCAGGATGCCGGTCCAGGTGGAGAAGCCGCCCTGGTTGTAGGAGTCGCCGGTGACGAAGACCGTCCAGGAGGCCATCCGCCCGCTGGCGGAGACCCTGGCGCGGTTCGGGATTCCGGCGAGGTTGATCCGGCCGGTCTCCTTGAGCTTGCGGTCCAGGAGGAGGGCGTAGGTCTTGGGCAGTGCTCCCGGCTGGGCCACCAGGCACAGGGTGGTGCCGTTGGCCGTGTAGAAGCGGTCGCAGGTGGCGCCGCCGATCGTGGGAGGTGCTCCAGGGTTCGCCAGGGGTACCGAGGCCACCCTGCCGCCGCTGCGCAGCAGCAGCCTGCCCGGGGTGGTGGTGTCGAAGGAGCGGTCGGCGACCGGGGTGGGGGCGGTCGCCCGCACCGCGTAGGTCGCGGCGCCGGCGATCAGCGCGAGGGTGGCGGCCGCCAGGATGACGGCCCGGCGCCTGCCGCTGGACGGCGGCCTCACCGGGGAGGGCGTGGCGGTGTCCGGCTCCGCCTGCCGTACGTGGTCCGTGGTCACAGAGTCCTCCAAGCGAGCAGCGCCGCCACGACCAGCCCGGCGGCCATCATGGTGAGCCCGAGCGGCGCCCCCCACACCGTCCACAGCACCCCGAACGCCATCGACGACGCCATCCGCGCGCATGCCTGCCCGGTCTGCAGCAGCGCCAGGCCGCTGGTCCTCAGTTCGGCGGGCAGCAACGGGCCCGCCACCGCCATCAGCACCCCGTCCGTCGCCGCGTAGAACGCCCCGTGCAGCACCAGCACCGGCACCAGCCACCCGGGGCCGATCAGCACCAGGTAGCCCAGCGCCAGCGCCACGTGCCCGCCGAGGAAGACGGCGACCCGCCCCACCCGGTCCGCCAGCCTTCCCAGCGGGATCGCCAGCAGCAGGTACACCGCCGCCGTCCCGAGTGGCAGCAGCGGGAAGAGCTCCGGGGTGACCGCGTGGCCGCGCTGCAGGAGCAGGTAGATGAACGGGTCGCTGACCGTCACCAGCCCGAGGGCCGCCGCCACCAGGCACACGCGCCGGAAGCGCCGGTCGGCCAGCAGGCCGAGGGCCGAGCGGATGGACACCCCCGCGGCGAGCGGCTCGCGCCGGTCCCCGACGTACAGGACGAGCAGCAGGACGCCGAGTGCCGCGACGCAGAAGCTGGTCACGAAGACCGCGTCGTAGGCGCCGGCGGTGGCGGTGAGCACCGCGAAGGCCGCCAGCGGGCCCAGCAGGGCGCCGACGGTGTCCATCGCCCGGTGCACGCCGAACGCCCCGCCGAGCCCCGAGGCCGGGACGCTCAGCGAGATGAGCGCGTCCCGGGGCGCGGTGCGCAGGCCCTTGCCGGTGCGGTCCGCGGCGACCACGGCGCCCAGCCACGGGACCGACGAGCCGGCCGCGAGCAGGCCGAGCTTGCAGACGGCGGACAGTCCGTAGCCGAGGCCCGCGACCAGCTTGCGGCGCTGCCAGCGGTCGGCGGCGTGGCCGCCGGCCAGGCGGACCAGGGCGGTGACACCGAAGTACAGGCCGTCGAGCAGGCCGAACTGCACGAGGCTGAGGCCGAGCGCGCCGACGAGGTAGAGCGGCAGGACGGCGGTGATCATCTCCGAGGAGATGTCGGTGACCAGGCTGACCGCGCCGAGCGCGACGATGTTGGCGGGGACCGCCTTGGACAGGCGGCCCCCTTTCAGAGAGATGTACATCCGTCAGTGGCAGGTGTAGGTGGGGCTGCTGTCCTTGACGGCCCCGTCGATGCCGATGAGCTGCGAGCTGAACGAGGTGTCGGTGAAGCTCAGCTTGAGCACCCCGTAGGTGTCGGCCAGCCGCTTGAGGCTGTTGGGCTGGACGTTCTCGATGTTGTACGGCGACGCGCCGCCCATGCCGCCGAGGATCTCCACGATGCCGTCGTTGGCGGCCTGCTGGTTCGGGTTCTGCGGGGCGAAGCGCTCGTAGTGGTGGTCGTGGCCGTTGAGCACCAGGTCGGCCTTCTTCGCGTACAGGAGCTGCCAGATCGGCTTGCTGACCGGGTCGTTGCCGTGCTCACCCGAGCTGAACAGCGGGTGGTGCCAGTAGGCGGCGATGCAGCCCTTGGTGTTGGCGTTCAGGTCGGCGGTGAGCCAGTCGATCTGGGCCTGGTCGTCGAAGTAGTTGGAGTCCAGGGCGATGAAGTGCCAGTTGCCCCGGTTGAAGCTGTAGTAGGTCTTGCCCTGCGGGGTGGCGATGTTGCCGAAGTAGGACTTGTACCCGGCGTAGACGCCCGCGGGGTCGTAGGTCTCGTGGTTGCCGACGGCGGGCTTGGTCTTGCTCTTGAACTTGCCCCACGTCTTGTCGTAGTAGTTGCGGAAGTCCGACAGCAGGGCGTCGTCGTACTGGTTGTCGCCCATCGTCAGGATGAACTCGGGGTTCATCGCCTGCACCTGCGCGGCCGTCTTGGGGTGGGCACAGGAGCTGGAGCTGGCGGTGCACTGGGCGGCGATGTCACCGGCGGCGGCCACCACGAAGGGGTCGCCGGGCGGCTCGGTGGGCCCGCCCGTGCCGACGGTGAGCTTGTCGAGGTTCGGGCCGCCGGTGGCGGTCGTGGCGGTGGCCCTGACCGTGTTGGTCCCGGCGGTCAGGGTGACCGGCACGGCCTGGGTCTGCCAGTTGGTCCAGGCGCCGGTGGTCGCGAAGCCCGGGGTGGCGACGGTGGTCCCGTTGACCGCGACGGCGAGAGGCCGGCTCGCGGTGGTGCCGTTGGCGTAGCGGAAGGTGAGGGTGGTCGTGCCGGCCGCGGCGGCGGTCACGGTGAACTCGACGTACCCGCCGGTGGTGTTGACGTAGTCGACGAACCCGGTGCCGGTGTACCCGGCGTGCTTGGTGTCGACGAAGGCCTGGGACAGGGCCGCGTTCTCGGCCTGGTACTCCGACGAGGGGGTGGTGGGGGTGCCGCCGAAGACCCGCATCTCGTACAGCGAGTAGCCGTAGGGGGTGGCGCGGGCGGTGCCGTGCATCCGCACGTAGCGGGCGGAGGCGGTGAGCCCGGTGATCTCGTCCTGGCCGCCGTCGCCGGTGGTGGTGGAGTGGACGGTCGTCCAGGTGTTTCCGTCGGCGGACACCTGGAGCTGGTAGGCGGTGGCGTAGGCGTCCTCCCAGAACAGTTCGACCCGGGAGATCGGCTGCGGCGAGCCGAGGTCGACCGTGACCCACTCGGGGTCGTGGCCTTCGACGGAGGCCCAGCGCGAGGAGGTGGTGTCGCCGTCGAACGCGGCGGCGGCGTCGTAGGAGGACGTCTCGACGGAGGAGGCCGTGGCGGGTTTGCCCTGCGACAGCAGGGTCTCGGCGGCGGAGGCGCTGCCGACCGCCACGACCAGGGTGGTCAGGAGTGCCGCTACGGCGGCGACGGTTAACGAGAGACGATGTCTGGACATGGCTGTCTCCTGGGGGATAAGAGACGGTGGGCATGCTGGGACAGAGCGGCCGGGTCAGCAGGTCTCTCGCTGAGCGCGTCACCTCCGGGGCGGAGGCCGCGCCAAGCCACTTACCGGCGATCGTGGCAAGTGGCTTGATGCGATGTCAAGGAAGTTAGGAAGGTTTCCTAACTTGCAACGGAGAATTCACCCCTAGATCCTTCAGAGCCTCCGGATCGGGCGTCACGCCGATCCCCGGCCCCACAGGCACCTCCATCGAGTCTCCCGCCAGCTCGAACGGCCTGGTGATGTCGCGGTCGTAGTAGCGGGCCGTCGCCGAGATGTCGCCCGGCAGCGTGAAGCCGGGCAGCGCGGCCAGAGCCAGGTTGGCGGCCCGGCCGAGGCCCGTCTCCAGCATCCCGCCGCACCACACGGGGACGCCGTTGGCCTGGGCCAGGTCGTGGATGCGGCGCGCCTCCAGGTACCCGCCGACCCGGCCCGGCTTGATGTTGATGATCGAGCAGGCGCGCGCCCTGATCGCACGGGCCGCGTCACGGGCCGAGGTGATCGACTCGTCCAGGCAGATCGGCGTCTCCATCCTGGCGGCGAGCTCGGCGTGGCCGTACAGGTCGTCGGGGGCGTAGGGCTGCTCCAGCAGGGTCAGGTCGTAGGCGTCGAGCCTGCTCAGGTGGCGGGCGTCGGCGGGTGTGTAGGCGGTGTTGGCGTCTGCGGTGAGCATGAGCGCGGCGCCGAACGTCTCACGGACCAGGCGGACCGGCTCCAGGTCCCAGCCCGGTTCGATCTTGAGTTTGATCCGGGCGTATCCGGCGCTCACGTGCCGGTCGACGGTGTCGAGCAGTTCGTCGAGAGTGGGGGCGATGCCCACCGAGACGCCGACGCGGACGCGGTCCCGTACCCCTCCGAGGTGCACGGCAAGCGCAGTGTCACCCGCCTTGAGCACCGCGTCCAGCACGGCCATCTCGACGGCGGCCTTGGCCATCGGGTAGCCGCGCAGGTGCGCCAGCACGGGCGCGACCCCGGCGGCGTCGAGGTCGGGCACGGCGAACAGGGCGGGCAGGAAGAAGCGCCGGATGACGTCGGCCGCGCCCTCCAGGTACTCGGGGCTGTAGGTGGGCTCGTCCTCGGCCACACACTCGCCCCAGCCCTCCTCGCCGTCGGCGCCGAGCACCCGCACCAGCAGCGCGTTGCGCACGGTCTGGGTGCCGAGCGAGGTGCGGAACGGGGTGACCAGCGGCAGTGCGACCGTGCGCAGTTCGGCTTCGACGAGTCTCATGCCGCACTCTCCAGCACGTACCAGCCATCCTTCGTGAAGGCGGTGATCCGGTAGCCCTCGTCCAGCGCGCCGGTCAGCGCGGCCCGCTGGGCGGCCCGCCATCTCGTGGCCTCCTCCGGCTGCTCGCGGCGCAGCCGCTCGATGTCGGCGGGGGTGGCGCAGTGCAGGACGGCCGCGCCGAGCGGCTCGTGCCCGGCGCCGAACTCGTCGAGGATCACGACCGCGCCTTCGGCCGGACCGGCCGCCTCCGGGACGGGCGCGGGCTCGACCGGCCAGTGCGCCAACAGCCGGTCGGAGACGTCGCCGTCGTTGATTCCGTCGGTCAACGGTCCATAGAAGTCGGGCAGGTAGCGCTCGGCCCGCGCGCCGAGCTTGGCCAGGTTGAAGAAGGCGTTGCGCCGGACAAGCGGATCGAAGGTCCACGAGATGGACTTCAGGCCGCGCTCGGCCGCCCACTCGCGCTGGTGCGCCTTGATCGCCTTGCCGATCCCGCGGCCCTGCGCCTCGGCCGCCACCCCCGCGACATGGGAGTGCAGACTGTCGCCCTCGGCGAGGAACCCGGCCGCCACGCCGATGAGCTCATCGCCGAGGTAGGCGCCGCCGACGTAGCCGCCGGTGTGGACGAGCGCGCACATGATGTCGACGGCCAGCGGCGGATCGTCGCCCGTTCGAATGTTCCAGATGCGGCGTAGTAGCCGGTCGGCGGCCAGGAGCTGGGAGGTGCCGTGCAGGGGTACGACGCGTACCCCCGCCTCGGCCCGGGTGAGGAGTTCGACCATGCGCTCCAGCATTCCGCCGGTACCCCTGCCGGGGCGTTGGCGTGGAAGCCGAACTTCACTCGCCGCTGTTTGTGCCGGACGCCCGCACCTGGCCCAGCCGCAGCTGGAGCGCCAGAACCAGCCGGACGTCCGGGTCGTCCAGCGCGATCAGCTCGCCGATCCGGCGCAGCCGGTAGCGGAGCGTGTTCGGGTGCAGCGACAGCGTCTCGGCCGCCCTGGGCACGTCGTAGTGCGCGGCCAGCCAGACGCGCAGGCTGTGCACATAGTCCGTGCCGTGCTTGGCGTCATGCTGTACCACCAGCGACAGCGGCTCGCCCAGCAGCGCCGGCCTGGTCTTCATCGAGCCGGCCACATCCAGCAGGAACAGCGCCGCCGACAGCTCCTCGTGCCCGCCCACCTCGCCTCCGGCGAACGGCCCGCACATCGCGCGTAGCGCCTCACCGGCCTGCCTGGCGCTGATCGGCGTCTGCGCGACCGACCCCACGGTCCTGCCGATCCCGGCCCGCCACTCGCCGCCCAGGCGGTCGGTGATCTGGCCGAGGGTGTCGGCGGTGATGCGGCGCAGCAGCGGCGCGGTGGAGCCGGCCGCGACGATGGCGTACGCCCTGCCGTCCACCGCGCCGACGGCCGCCCTGATCCGGTAGGCGGCGTAGGCGGTGCGCAGCAGGTCGCCGGCGTGGGTGGCGGCGAAGATGTCGGTCCGCCTCGGCGTGGACTGCGCCGTCCTCGGCTCGGCCTCCCGGGTGCCGATCGCGACGACCGCGACCGGCTCGTCGGGGTGCAGGCCGAACGAGGTGGCCAGCTCGCCGACGGGCCCGACGCCGCGCAGCAGCCAGCCGAGCCATTCGTCTCTGGTCCTGCGGGCCTCGTCGGCGGCCAGGCTGATCCGCGCCAGGTGCGGCGCGGCGGTCTTCGCCGCTTCGGCGAGCACGGCGGCGGCGTCGGGTTCGAGCGGGGTGTCGGCCTGCACCACCCAGATCGTCCCGAGCGCCTCTCCCCTGGCCCGTACGGCGATCGCCAGCCTGGGGAGGTACTCGCGCGGCTCGTAGCTCCACACGGCCTCCTCGGAGCGCAGGACGGCGGCGTACTCCTCGGGATGTGTCGGATGCTCGGGGACCCGCCGGCCGAGGATGCCCTCCCTGCGCAGCTCGTCGATCTGCTGGCCGCCCACCGTGGAGTAGGCCAGCACCCGCATGGCCAGGTCCTCGATCGCGACCGCGCCGCCGACCCGCGTGGCCACCTGGTTGGCGAGCGCGAACAGGTCGGCGGCCTGGACCCCGCCCAGGTCGGCGGCGGGGGCGACGACCGCGAGCAGGGCGTCGACCAGCGCGTAGAGCTGCCCCCAGGACAGGCCGGGCGCGGCGGCCAGCAGCGCGACGCCCGTGCTCCTGGCCGTCTCCACCAGGGGCGCGGGGTCGCCGAGCCCGCCCCGCACCACGACCGCGGCGACGCCCGCGGAGGCCGCCCGCTCCAGCAGTGCGGCCTCGGGCTTGCCGGTGACCAGCAGGAGGGCGCCGTCGAAGGCGATCATCGGCTCGTCGGAGCCGTAGATGACGGGCGCGCCGACCAGGGTCTGACGACCCGACGGGAGGCACAACGCGGTGACCGCCTCGGCGCCGAGGCTGTCCAGCAGCACGCCGAGGGTCACCCTGCCGTCTGCGCTCACACGGCTCCTCTTCGGAGCACCCGGCCGTGCCTGCCGCCGGTGAACTCGCCGTCGTCGATCACCATCCGGCCGCCCAGCACCACGTGCGTGACACCGACCGGCCGTACGTCCGGCGCGTCATAGGTGCCGTCGTGGCGGATCTGCTCGGCGTCGAACACGCACACGTCGGCGACGGCGCCGACGCCCAGCCAGCCGCGGTCGGCGAGGCCGAACTGGGCGGCGGTCGCCGAGCTGACCTTGCGGATCGCCTCGGCCATCGGCACGACCCCGCGCTCGCGCACGTAGTCGCCGAAGAAGGTGGGGAAGGTGCCGAAGGTGCGGGGGTGGTTCGGCCCCTCGGGCGGGCCGCTGTCGGAGCCGATCGACACCAGCGGGTCCTGCATGATCCGCGTGACGTCGTGGTCGTGCATCGTGTGGAAGACGCCCTCGGCGTGCGGGTCGGCGGCGAGCAGGTCACAGAGCGCGTCCCACGGGTCGCGCCCGTCCAGCACCTCGGCCAGCCGCCGCCCGGCCACCTCGGGAGAGGCGTGCTGGATGATCTGCACGTCCTCGGGGTGCAGCTCCCGCCAGAACCCGACGCCGGTCCCCTGGGCCGGGTCCTCGGCCAGGGCGCGCAGCGACGCCCGCTCGGCCGGATCGGCGAGCCGACGCTGCAGCTCCGCCTGTCCGCCCTCGCACGCGGCCGGCGGCAGCACCGCCACCAGCCCGGTGCAGAAGGCCTGGTAGGGATAGATGTCGGCGCGCAGGTCCACGCCCCTGACCCGGGCCGCGGCCAACTTGTCCAGCAGCATCTTCGACGCCCCGTGCACGTTCCGGCCCGACGCCTTGCAGTGCGACACCTGCAGGCGCAGCCCGGCCGCCGCCGCCACCTCGATGGCCTCGTCGAGCGCGTCGGCGAGCCCTTCGCTCTCGCTGCGCATGTGGGTGGCGTAGACGGTGTTCCAGCGCCGGGCGACACGGGCCAGCGCGATCAGCTCGGCCGTGTCGGCGTACGCGCCGGGCACGTACTCCAGGCCGCTGGACAGCCCGCACGCGCCCGCCTCGAACGCCTCGGCCGCCAGCTCCACCATCCGCTCCAGCCCGCCCGGCGGCAGCGCCGCGTCCATGCCACCGACGGCCAGGCGCAACGTGTTGTGCCCGAGGAGCACCGCGAGGTTGTTGGTCGTGCCCTCCATCTCCACGGCGTCCATATAGCCGCCGAAGGTGGCGAAGGCCCGGTCGCTGAGCGATTCGGCCATGAAGCCGACCGTCTCCGGGTTCGACGGGCCGCAGGAGAAGCCGCAGTTGCCGACGATCTCGGTGGTGACGCCCTGCAGCAGCTTGAACGGCTGCGCCTCGGCCATGAACGGCACGCCGTCGGAATGGCTGTGCGGGTCGAGGAAGCCGGGCGCGACAACGAGGCCGCCCACCTCGACGACGCGCGTGGCGGCGCCGAGGTCGCGGCCGATCGCGACGACGCGGCCACCGCTGATCGCCACGTCGGCGGTACGGCCGGGCGAGCCGAGCCCGTCGTGGACTGTGCCGCCACGCAGGATGAGGTCGTACATGAAGCCAAGCCTTTCGTAAAGTGAACTGTGTCCGCTTCATCCTTTGGTATGAGGATTGGCGGCTCTCTCGTCCTCAGCGACATGACGTCAGGGCACAGCGGCCACCAGTCGCCTGGTGTAGTCGTGGGCGGGCGCGTCCAGCACCGCCGCCGTGTCGCCGTGCTCGACGATCTCGCCCTTGAACAGCACCACGGTCCGGTCGGCGATCTGCCGCACGACGGCGAGGTCGTGGGTGATGAACAGCATCCCGGTGCCGAGGTCCCGCCCGATCCGGCGCAGCAGTTCCAGCACGTGCGCCTGCACGGACACGTCCAGCGAGGCCACCGGCTCGTCGCAGATGAGCAGGGCCGGCCGTACGGCGAGCGCCCTGGCGATCGCGACCCGCTGCCGCTGGCCCCCGGACAGCGCCTTGGGGCGGCGGGTGGCGTACCCGGCGGGCAGGCCGACGAGTTCGAGCAGCTCGCCCACGGGGGTCCGGTCTCCGGGGTCGGCCCTGGCGATCGCCTCGGCGAGCGTCGCGCCGACGGTCATGGCCGGGTTGAGCGAGGTGGACGGGTCCTGGAAGACGCACTGCACGAGCCGGTGCACCTTGGCGCGCTCGCGCGGGTCCATCCGGGCGCGGGCGGTGATGTCCAGGCCGCCGAGTTCGATCCGGCCGCTGTCGGGCGTCACCAGCCCGAGCACCGACCTGGCCAGCGTCGTCTTGCCCGACCCGGACTCGCCGACCAGCCCGACCGTCTCGCCCGCCGCGACCTGGAGGCTGACGCCGCCCAGGGCGGTGTGCTTGCCGTACCGCTTGCCGAGGTCGTCGATGCGCAGCAGGGGGGCGGATGGCTCGGAGGTGGCCCGTGGCGGGCGCGAGGACGACGCCGCGGACGGCGGGGCCGGGGTGGTGTCGTGGACGCAGGCCGTGAGGCGGCCGGGGCCGATGAGGCGCAGGGGCGGCCGGGCGGTGGTGCAGGACGGGGTGGCGTGGTCGCAGCGCGCGGCGAAGGCGCACTCCTCCGCCACCGTGTCGGCCCCCGGCACGTTGCCCGGGATGCCCACCAGCCGTTCCAGGGTGTGCTCCACGGACGGGAGCGCGGCCAGCAGCCCGATCGTGTACGGGTGGGCGGGCGTCTCGGCCAGTTCCCGGCCAGGCCCCTGCTCGACGACGCGCCCCGCGTACATGACGGCGACCCGGTCGCAGGTGGCGAAGGCCACCCGCAGGTCGTGGGTGATGAGCAGCACGCCCATCCCGCGCGCCTCCTGGATGCGGCCGAGCAGGGCGAGGATCTCGTGCTGGGTGGTGGCGTCAAGGGCCGTGGTGGGCTCGTCGGCGATGATCAGCTCGGGGTCGCCGGCCAGCGCCGCGGCCATGGCGACGCGCTGGCGCATCCCGCCGGAGAGCTGGAACGGGTAGCGCCCGGCCACCGAGGGGTCCTCGATGCCGACCTCGGCCAGCCTGCGGACGACCTCGTCCCGGCCGGCCCTGCCCCGCAGCGACTCGGCGATGTGGGCGCCCGCCGTGCGCAGCGGGTTGAGCATCGCGAACGGGTCCTGCATGAGCAGCGCCATCCGCCGCCCGCGCACCGTGCGCAGCACGCGTTCCCTGGCGCCCACGAGTTCGGCGCCGCCGAGCCTGATCGACCCCTCGGCGCGCAGCCCCTTGGGCAGCAGCCCGACGACCGCGCGGGCGGTCAGCGACTTGCCACTGCCCGATTCGCCGACCAGGCCGACCGTCTCGCCCTCGGCCACCGACAGGTCGACGCCGTCCACGATGGTCCGGGTGCCGGTGACCTTCAGGCCCTGCACGTCAAGCATCAGAGAGCCTCTCGAAAAGCTGGTCGCCCAGCAGGGTGGCGGCGGTGGCGGCCACGGTGACCAGCGCGGCGGGCACGACGGACGCCCACGGGTTCAGGTCGAGCAGGCCGCGGTTCTCCTCGATCATCAGGCCCCAGTCCGGCGTGCCCGCGGGCAGGCCGATGCCGAGGAAGGACAGCCCGGACAGCGCGACCAGCGCGGCGACGAAGCTGAGCAGCGCGGCCGCGACGACGGTCGGCGCGATGTTGGGCAGCAGGTGCCGGAACATGATCCGCGACTTGCTCAGCCCGAGCGTGCGAGCCGCCTCGGCGTAGGCCAGCTCCCGCTGGGCCATGGTGAGGCTGCGCACCACCCGGATGTCGCCCGGCGTGAACAGCACCGCCAGCGCCAGCATCGCCCAGCCCATCCCGCCGCCGAGCACCCCGACCATGACGATCAGCATGAGCATGCCGGGCATGGCGATGAACAGGTCCACGACGCGCATCATGACGGCGTCGATCCAGCCGAGCCGGTAGCCCGCCAGCAGCCCGAGCGAGGTGCTGAGCACGCACGTGCACAACGCGACCAGCAGCGGCCAGACCAGCGCCGAGCGGGCCCCGACCAGGCAGCGCGACAGCACGTCCCTGCCGAGGTCGTCGGTGCCCGCCCAGTGCTCCCAGCTCGGCATCGTCGCGCCGAGCGCCAGATCCTGCGCGGCCGGGTCGTAGGGCGCCAGCCACGGCCCGAACACGACGGCGACCGTCATCAGCGCCAGCACGCCACCCGACAGCAGGGTCAGCGCCTTGGGCCGGTTGCGGCGCATCCGCGCCACCCGCCCGCCCAGCAGCGGCGCACCCGAGATGGCGCTCATGCGGCCACCGCCCCGTGTCGCACCCGCGGGTCGACCGCGAGGTAGGCCAGGTCGATCAGCAGGTTCACGCCCACCACCACGGCTCCGCCGAGCAGGACGAGCGCCTGCACGACCGGGATGTCCTTCTGCCCGACCGCCCCGACGAGCAGCGCGCCGAGCCCCTGCAGCCCGAAGGCCCGCTCGACGAACAGCGCGCCCGTCAGGTTCGCGGCCAGCAGCAGGCCGCCGACGGTGAGCACGGGCAGCGCGGTGTTGCGCAGCGCGTAGCTGATCCAGATGCGCGGCAGGCTGAGCCCCCGCGCCCGGGCGAACGTCAGGTAGTCCTGCCCCACCAGGTCGAGGGCGGCGGCGCGCATCTGCCGGATGAGGAGAGCCGCCTGCCCGGTGGCGAGCGCGATGGCCGGAAGGGTCAGGTGGACGATCCGCTCGGCGGCGGTCTCGCCCGCTCCGAAGACGGGGAACCAGCCGAGCGTGACCGCGAAGACGTACAGCAGCAGGATGCTCATCGCGAACGTCGGGATCGCGAGGGCGACCAGCGCGGACAGGGTGATGCCCTGGTCGAGTGCGCTGCCTCGGCGCATCGCGGCGGCAAGCCCGGCGGGCACACCGATGCCGACGGTGAGGATCAGCGCGTAGCCGGCCAGGCCGGCGGTGACCGGCAGCCGGTCGGCGATGATCTCGGTGACGGGTTCGCGGGTGTAGACCGAGGTGCCGAAGTCGCCGCGCACGGCGTCGCTGAGCCAGGCGGCGTAGCGGACGGGGACCGGGTCGTCGAGGTGGAACTCGGCGCGGATGGCGGCGCGGGCCTCGGGTGTGGACGGGCGCGGGCCGAGCAGGACCTGCTCAAGGTTGCCCGGCGCCGCCGCCAGCAGCGTGTAGCTGAGCACCGACAGCACGCCGAGCAGGAGTACGGCGGCCGCCAGCCGGCGGGCGATGAAGGCCATCAGGAACCAGCCACCGGGCTGACCACGCTGAAGAAGTTCGAGATCCAGGTGTGGTAGTCGCCCTTGAACTTCTTGTTCAGCGCCACAGCGCCCTCGGCGTGGAACAACGGCAGGTACGGCACCTGCTCGGCGGCCTCGGTGAGCACCTTGGTGACCGCCTCGACCCTGGCCGGCCCCTCGAGCTTACCGAGCTCGTCGAGCTTGGCGTCCAGCTCGGCCGTGCCGTAGCCGCTGCGGTTGAAGCCCTGCGGCTCGGCCGAGGCGCGGCTGAGCAGGTCGGGCAGGACCTCGCCCGGGTCAGGGGTGCCGTAGACCAGGTTGGACAGCTGGATCGAGGTGCCCTTGTTCTCCATGAGCTGGGTGGTGTACGCCTCCGAGGGCATCGGCTTCAGCTCCAGCGTGATGCCGATCTTCGCGAGGTCGGCGACGACCGCCTGCAGCGCGCTGGTTCCGTCACCCCCGCTGTCGTACGGCGCGACGATGGTGAAGCCCTTCGGGTAGGCCGACTTGGCCAGCTCGGCCTTGGCCGCGTTCACGTCGTAGGCGTAGGTGAGCAGCTTCGGCGGCGTGGCGCCGTACAGGGTGAGGAGCTGGGGCTTGGACAGGATGGTGTCGGCGCGTTCGCCACGGCCTCCGGTCAACAGCGTGGCCAGCGCCGTACGGTCGACGGCGTGCGCGATGGCGCGGCGCACGTGGACGTCCTTGAGCGGGCCGTTCTTCACGGTCAGCGACAGGAAGGAGACGTTGTTGGCCGGGTAGGTGAGGGTGGCGACACCCGGCAGGGTGGCCCACTTGCGGATATCACGCGGGTTGACGTCGGCGGTGCCGTCGACCTCGCCGGAGGAGACGGCCAGGCGCAGCGTCTCCGGGTCGGTGATGGTCTTGATCTCGACCTTGCGCATGGGCGACTTCGGGCCCCAGTACAGCTCGTTGCGCTCCAGCGTCACGCCCGAGGTGAGGGAGAACTTCGTGACCTTGTAGGGGCCGGAGCCGAGCGTGGGGACCTCGGGGGAGCCGAGGTCCTTCGGGTGGGCCTCGGCCAGCTTCTTCGGCACGATCTGCCAGGACATCGAGGCGGTGGCGAGGAACGTCGGGTTCGGCTTGCTCAGCGTGACCCGCACCGTGCGGGGGCCGGTGACCTCGACCTTCTCCACCTGGGTGACGTAGCTGGCGGCCTGGGAGGCGACCTTGGGGTCGGTGTGGCGGGCCAGCGAGAAGGCGGCGTCCTCGGCGGTGACCGGGGTGCCGTCGCTGAACTTCACGCCTTCGCGCATGGTGAAGATGTAGGTGTGCGGGTCCGGGTGCGTCCACGACTCGGCGATGCCTGGTGCGACCTGGCCATCGCGCCCGATGGTCACCATGGTGTCGAGCACGGCGAACTGGATGGTCGTGGAGGGGGTGTTGAAGCCGTGTGCGATGTCGAGACTGTTGGGCGTATCGGCCAACGCCCAGCGCAACGTGTCGCGGGGTGCGCCGGATCCAGAGCTCTTGGATCCGGCGCAGCCCGCAGACAGCAGGAGCAGGGCGGCGATCGCGGCCCTGCTGAGCGCGGTTTTGGTTGTCATGAAACCACCTCGGAGAAGGAGTGGCGGAGATAGTCGGACGCTAGAAGCACGACGCCTCGCGTTCACTGACCCGACAGCCAAACTCCTCGCTCCCAACCTCGTCCTGCAGGACAAGGCCCCGCGCTACACCAGCCCAGGGGGGATGCCTACCGGCCTCGTGCCCTCGGGCGCGGCGAAAAACCTCATGCCGCGCAGCCCGCCGCCGCTGAGCAGCAGGTCACCGGCCTCGTCCAGGCGCAGCGTGAACGGTCCCGCCCGCCAGGCCCCCGCGGGCGCGGGCGTGACCGGGAGCCGCAGCGTGAGGCCGACGCTCAGCTCGCCGTCCTGGTGCACGGCGAGCACGCCCAGTTCGTCGCTGAGCCACGCCCCCTCGGGCGCGGGCGCGTCACCGGGCGCGGCGCACGGCCTGAAGACGACCGGCCTGCGCGCGGCAGACTGGCTGCCCAGCAGCAGCCGCCCGTCCTCCAGTGCCAGCCAGGCGCCGTCGGCCTCCCCCTGCCCTTGCCAGCGGCCGTCCTCGCCGAGCGCGAACTCCACGGGTTCCCCGTGGAGTTCGGCCGCGATCCTGCCCTCCGCCACAGGGGCCAAGCTGATCGCCTCGCCGGCCGCCACGTCCTGCCAGTGCCCGAGCAGCGGCGGCCTGGCCGCCTCTGCCCGCCCCGCCTCCAGCAGGACCGGCTTGGCGGCGGGCCGCTGCCCGGTGAGCGCCGCGGCCAAGCCCTCGCTGAGGCCGATCGGGTCCAGCGCGCTCTGGTTGGTCAGCACCGCGATGCCGAGGTCGGGTCCCGGCAGGTAGAGCAGGTTGGAGACGTAGCCGTGCATGCCGCCCGCGTGGGCGTAGGCGGGCAGGTCGCCGATCGTGGTGTGGTAGATGCCGTGCGCGTAGGGCAGCACAGTGCCATCGGCGAGTATGGCTCGTTCCAGCAGCGCGTCCCTGAGGTCGGCGCCCAGCACCCGGCCGTCGGCGAGGAAGCCGAACCAGGAGGCCAGGTCGCTGACGCTGGTCACCAGGCTGCCGTCGCCGACGGCGCTCTCCTCGGTGTCGGCCCTGCTGCCGCCCGCGTACCCGTAGGCCATGCGGGGCAGCGGTACGGAGGCGTCGTCGCGGTAGACGGTGTCGGTCATGCCGAGCGGGGTGAACACCCGGTCGCGGGCGAACTCGGCGAGCGACTGCCCGGTGACCCGTCTGACCACCACGGCGGCCAGGATGTAGCCGGTGTTGGAGTAGGAGAAGTCGGTGCCCGGCTCGAAGGCGGTCCTGCGGATCGCCTCGACGATCTTCATCAGCCGTTCCTCGCTCAGCACCTGGAGCGGCACGCCGGTGATCGCCTGCAGGGCGTACCACTCGGGCAGGCCGCCGGTGTGCTGCAGGCACTGCCCCAGCGTGACCGGGACCTCCAGGCTCAGCTCCGGCAGGTGCTTCCTGACGTCGTCCGACAGGCTCAGCTTGCCGTCCCTGGCCAGCAGCAGCAGGCACGCGGCGGTGAACTGCTTGCTGGCCGAGGCGATGTCGAAGCGGGTGGTCGCGTCGACGGGGACGCCGAACTCCACGGTGGCCACGCCCTTGGCCGCCGTGCGGAGCACTTTGCCGTCCGCGTAGACACCGACCGCGAGGCCGGGGGCGTCCGGCTCGACGAGAGAGGCTATGGCGCGTTCTACCTGATCCAGATCCATGGATTCAGTATCTGGACGGGCCCGGGCGAACCGTTTGGCCGCCACGGCAAAGATGCGGTGCCTGGCCTTGGCTTCCCGGACGATACCACCGGCGGCGACCAGTATTTACGTTGCGGGGCATGTCCTCCTCACTGCCTCGCGCTCTGGCCGCCGCCGCCCTCGCCGTACTGGCGGGCGCGTCTCCGGCCATCGCCTCGGCGAAACCGTCCCCGCCCGCCCTGGCCCTGCCCGCGCCCACAGGCGCCTTCCCCGTCGGCGCGGCCACGCTGCACCTCGTCGACCAGAGCAGGGCCGACCCGTGGACCCCCGCCGAACGCCGCCAGCTCATGGTCAGCCTCTGGTACCCGGCCAAGCCCTCCGCCAAGCCGCGCGCCAGGTACATGACGCCGGAGGAGTCGGCGGCGCTGCTGGCGGCGGAGGGCGTCGAGGGCATGCCGCCCGACGCGCTCAGCCACGTGCGGACCAATGCCAGGGCCGGCGCCGCGCCCGCCCGGACCCGCCTGCCGGTCGTTCTGCTCTCCCCCGGCTTCGGGGCGCCGCGCTCGTCGCTGACCGCGCTCGGCGAGGAGCTGGCCAGCCGCGGCTACCTGGCCGCCGCGGTCGACCACACCTACGAGGCGGCCGGGGTGACCCTGCCCGACGGCAGGACCGCCCCCTGCAAGGCGTGCGAGATCACCGACTCACCCGGGCTGGTCCCGGCGATCCGGTCGGCCGACATGTCGTTCGTCATCGACAAGCTGGGCTCGTGGGGGGCTCCCGGGCAGGTCGATACCACGCGGATCGCGATGGTCGGGCACTCCATCGGCGGCAACAGCGCGGCCAAGGCCATGGTGGACGACCCGCGCATCGACGCGGGCGCCAACATGGACGGCTCGTTCATCGAGCCGCTGCCCGCCGCCGGGCTGGCCCGGCCGTTCCTGCTGTTCGGCACCGCGACGTCGTTCAAGCCGGGCTCGTCGGCCGAGGAGCCCTCGTGGGGGGCGAACTGGCCGAGGTTGACCGGGTGGAAGCGCTGGCTGACCGTGACGGGCTCGGACCACGACTCGTTCACCGACTATCCGCTGCTCAACGAGCAGGCCGGGCTGCCGGCGGGACAACTGCCCGGAGCACGGGCGGTGAAGATCACTCGGACGTACGTCCGGGCGTTCGTGGACAGGCACCTGCTCGGCCGTCCCACGACACTGCTGGACGGCCCCCGCGCGGCGTTCCCCGAAGTACGCCGCTGGCCGTGACCGCACCGGTGGCGGCCGCGACCTTCTGTTCCTCGGGCCGCCCCGTCCGCCTGTCGCGGCATCCAGTGATCGGGTTCTCTCACCAGGCGAGCTCGGCGATCGGTGGCATGCCCTGCCAGACGACTCGTTGGGGCAGGCCGAGGTCGCGGCGGGTGCCCTTGGCCGGTGTCGGCGTGTTCGCCAGCGGCCGAAGGTCGATGCGGACCAGCTCGTAGTCCTTCTTCGAGGGCATGGCGTAGACGTCGTTCTGGTTGTCCTGCCCCACCAGCAGGTAGTCGCCGGTAGCGTCGAGAGTGAACGATATGATCCGGCCCCGGGGTGCGGTGAAGACCGAGCCGACGGCGGTCTTCCCGTCGTATACGATCACCGTCGGCCTGACTTCGGGGTCCTCGTCGTAGACGTCGGCGACGATCGTCCGGCCGCCGGCGAGCAGCCCGAGCAGTCCGTCGCTCTCGACGTCGGCGTCGATCGGGAACCGTCCGGTCGTGCCACGCCCGACATCGAGGGTGACCATCCACTCGTCACCCGGCTCGATCCTCGGCCCCGCGGACGTCTTCACGACCTTGCTGTTCGAGCGGGTGTCCGACGGGAAGACCAGAGTGGCGCCGTCTGTCCAGTGCACCTGGTACGGCATGTGCATCGGCCACTCCTTCTCCGGCTCCAGCACACCGGCGAAGGAGGAGTACGCGCCCTTCCGGTCGGCGGTGGTCCGCGAGTACGCGACACGGCCGTCGACGGACACGGCGATGTCCAGCACCACGCCGGCCAGTTCCCCGGAGACGGCCTCACCCACCCGAGCCCGCCCCTGATCGTCCACGGTGAGGCGATGGATCCTGGACGTTCTGCCGCGCGGGGACCACGGCTCCCTGGACGCGAAGGTGGCCGCGGCGACCAGGTAGTGGCCGGGCAGCCGGTCCCGGGTGACGGCGGTGTACTCGACGAACTCCTGGTCCGGCCGGGCAACCCCGTCGAGGATGTCGCCCGCTTCGAGATCAAGAACGTAGAGCTCGCTGCCTCCGTCGCTCCAGGTCTTGTTCCGCCCGAACGAGCTGAGCAGCGCGTACCGCGGTGTCCCGTCGGCCGCGAGCGCCGGACCCTCGTAGGAGTCCGGAAGGCTCTCCACGACCTGGACCCCACCCAGCACGACCGCCACCGCCGCGACCGCCGCGACGAACCCCAGGCCGGGCCGCACCCGCGTCCCGACCACCCCCGCGATCATGATCGCGACATTGGCCGAGACGATCCAGGCCGACGCGGCGCCCAGGTAGTCGACCTCCGGGAGGTCCAGCCTCGCCAGGCAGTCCTGATTCCACCGCGGGGGCGTGATCAGCCCCTCCAGGACGAGCAACAGGTCGGCCAGCGTGACCACGCCGAACCCCCACCGGGCGGCGCTCAGCCCCACCTCCGGCCGCCCCGCCCCGTACCGCTTCACCGTCAGCGCCAACGTCACCAGCAGCACGGGTGCCGCGAGAGACAGCACCTCTCCCAACTCCTCCGCGACGTCGTCGACGACGTACCGCCACGCGGCGAACCTGGGCGCGTCCGTCTCCAGACACTGGAAAAACCGCAACGCATCCGACTCGGAAGATGAAACGACCAGAAAATCCAGCGGAATCCGAATGATCTGCCACACACTCAACCCAACAGCGACCCACCACCAGAACATCTGGTACGGCTGCCGCCGCGCCAGGACCGAATCAGCGAGCACGAACAACCTTCCACCTGATTGATCACGAACAGCCCCGAACCCTATCGATTTCGGGGCGAATTATCGCGATCTCCCCAAGGACCGAGGCTTGACCCAGTAGCCATCAGATTTCGCTCCAAAGTCCCCACACACTTGTGTCGGCCGGACCACAGGACATTGCACTCGAACGGCTCACAATGGCGCAATGCGGCAATTCCTCCCGGCGGGCGGAGCGCGCGATCGGCAACCCCGTCACGGCAGTGGCGCAACGGCTGCCGCTCGCCCACCGGCGCTTCCGCCCATGAGCGGGTGGCGAGAGAGCTCACCAACCGCCCCGTGCCCGCACCGGCCGCGAAGCCGGGCCTCGCCGATGTGGTCGCCCAAGGCTTGAGCGCCCCGCTCACCATCCTCAAGCCGCACGTACGCCGGTCACTGGAGGTCAAGCTGGGGGAATCCCTGGCAGGCGTGAGCGTCCACAGCGGCACGGCAGCCCGCCACTCGTCGGCGGCGCTGGGCGCGCGAGCCTTCACGGCGGGCGAGCATGTCGTCCTGGGACGGCATGAGGACGCCGCTGACGCCCGTAGCGGCGTACTGGCTCACGAACTCACCCATGTGATCCAGAACCGTCGCGGCATCACCCGAGACCGGGGCGACCGCCTCTCCCCTGCCACCGGCGCGGCCGAGCGAGAGGCTGAGCGCACCGCCGCCCTGTCCGGCCTCGGCATGCCCAGCCCCTCGATCCGCGCCATGGGAGGCGGCGTCGCACTCACCCCGGCCGGCGACACCGTACGGCCGCTGATCTCGTACAGCCTCACGGACTGGGCCGTGACGTCCGCCGACGAAGCCCGCGTCCTGGCCGTGCTGGACGCCGATCCGGACCTTTCGTCCACCGTGGCCGACCTCGGCGCCGGCATGGTGGCGGCGCTGTTCGACCGGATCGACGGGTCGGCCCATCGGCGTCGCCTCCTGCAGCTGATGGGGGCGAGGCTCAACCCGGCCGGGCGGGCCGTCGTCGAGCCCCACATCAGCCGGCTGGGGCTCTCCGCCGAGCTGCAGTACAACCTCGGCCGGCTCGGCGTGACCGCCGGCGCCGCCGCCTTCGACCCGGCGCCGTTGGAAGGCGCACTGGTCAGCCCGGCCCGAACGCCTCGAACCGGCGCCCACGGCGGTCATCTGACCCAGCCGTTCACCGGGGCCGGGGCCACCGGGGTCATCCCGGTCACCCGCCACGCGGGCGTCTTCTCCGGCACGCCGGGGGTGCCGAAGATCCCGGTCGAGGACAAGGCGTTGCTGGCGGCAGGACACGCGGCGACGGTCGCGACGTACACGAACCCGCTGCCGGGCAGCCTGCCGGGGTACCTGGCCACACTCTCCGCCACGCAGCGTTCCCAGCAGGCCGAGCTACTGCTGCGCCGGCGGATCGGCTCGGTGGAGGAGAACTCCTACGCCGGCAGTCTGCCTTCCCGCGCCCAGGTCATCGCCGCCGCCGCCCGAGCGCACAATCTGCACCCGCAGCTCGTGGCCGCGTTCCTCCTGGCCGAGCAGCGAGACCAGTCGCAGGCCGAGGACGCGAAGGACTTCCAGGGCGCCACGAGCCTGATGAAAGGGAACACCTCGATCGGGCTCGGGCAGGTGGTCGTGTCGACCGCCAGGCGTCACGACCTGTTCGCCGACCTGCTCGGCACGGGCACCAGGGACCGGCTCGGTCTCCGTGCGCCCGGCGGGCCGGGGCACGAGGCGACGGCACGGCTGCTGGCCTCGGACGAGTTCAACATCTTCGCCGTCGCCCGCTACCTCCGGCGGATCGCCGACCAGGGGGCCGCGACCCCGCCGGCCGCCCTGGTGAAGACGGCTGCGGCGTTCCCGAACATCGATATGGCGGCCTACTCGGCAACTCGACGACCTGGCCGGACGACAACATCCGGGCCCTGGGCTCGGAGTACACGTCGCGGCCCTGGGACGACGCTCTGTCCATCGGCTGGGCCGACTTCGTCTTCGAGGCCTACCGGGACGTCCTCGCCGGCAGCGTACCGAAGGGACCGCCACCGCCACCGTGAGAAGAACGATCAGATGGGGCGAAGGTGAATGGTGACGGCGTAGCCGTCGCCGGTGTACGGCCGGCCGTCCCAGGTGGACAGGCGGTGGTCCAAGGTCAGGCCGGCCGCCGCGCACCAGGTGTCGTAGTCGTCGAGGGTCACGCTGGGGGGCACGGGCAGATGGGCGGCGTCGAGACCGAAACCCGCCACCAGCATCCCGCCCGGCTTCAACACGCTCGCCAGCCGCCTGACCGCCTCGGCCTCGGTTCCTCCGGCCAGCAACGGGATGACGTTGCCCGCGGCCACGACCAGATCGAAGCCTTCCGGCGAACCGGTGGGTGACAGGACGGCGGGCACGTCGAGGTCGGCGAGGTCGGCCTGGAGCCAGGTGAGGTGGGGGGCGGCGCGGCGGGCCTCGGCGAGCATGGAGGGGTCGAGGTCGATGCCGACCGTCTCGTACCCGTGCGCGGCCAGCCAGGCCGCCACGCGCCCCGTGCCGCATCCCGCGTCCAGCACCCGGGCCGGTGCGGGCACCAGCGCGGCGCACAGGCGGGCCTCGCCGTGCATGTCCTTGCCGGTGGCGGCGAGTTCGGCGAAGCGGGCCGCGTAACCGGCCCCGGCGTCCCCGCCGGTCAGGTCCGCCCATCTGCTCATGGCCGGCCTCCTTCCACTGTGATCATCGGTGGGCGTTCGGCGACCGAGACGTCCCTGGTCAGCACCTGGTGTCCCTCGGGGGTCCGGCGGAACTGCGCAAGCCGTACCGAAGGCTCGTGGAGTGGGAGTATGCGGCCTTGGCGTTCGAGCCGGGACCAGGCGGCCAGCATGATCTGGCCGGCCATGGCGCCCAGCGCCTCGGTCGACTGGTGGGAGTGTTCCCTGGCGCCGAGGTCGACCTGGGCCAGCGCATCGAGGCCGGCGAGGTCGAGCAGGTCGATGAGGAGGCCGAGCTCCACGCCGTAGCCGGTGACGAAGGGGACGCGTTCGAGCGCGGAGCGGCGGCCGGCGTACTCTCCGGCGAGCGGCTGGACGAACCCGGCCAGCTCGGGCCAGTGCAGGTTGATCAGCGGGCGGGCGACGAGTTCGGTGACCCGGCCGCCGCCGGTCGGGGCGTCGAGCAGCGGACGGTCGTAGCAGCCCTTGACGTAGGCGACGGTGGGGTCGGTGAGCAGCGGGCCGAGCAGTCCGGTCACGAACGAGGACTGGAACCGCCTGATGTCGGCGTCGACGAAGACCAGCAGGTCACCGCTGGTCGCGGCGAGCGACTTCCACAGCGCCTCGCCCTTGCCGTCGAGCGGCTTGAGGTCGGGCAGGATCTCGTCCTGCGCGTGTACGGTGGCCCCGGCCCGCGCGGCCACGACGGCGGTGTCGTCGGTCGAGCGGGAGTCGATCACCACGATCTCGTCGACGAGGCCCGCCAGATCACGCCGGATCGCGGTGACGATCTCGCCGACGGTCTCGCGCTCGTCGCGGGCGGGCAGCACGACACTGACCCTCGCGCCGCCCTTGGCGGCGAGCAGACGTTCGAGCGGCCAGTCGGCCGCCGCGGATGTACGGCTGCGCAACCAGGCCTCCACCTCAGGCAGCACGCACACCCTCCCCCGTCGACCTCACGGACCTCAGCTTAGAAGGTCCCCGACGGAGTCCGCGTAATAGACCGACTCGCCCAGGTGGAAGGCGATCTGCCGGAAGGTCCAGCCTTCGCCCGGAGAATGGTCGAGTTGCCGCTCGGAGAGCGAGTCGAGACGGACCGCCCAGACCGCGGCCAGGCGGGTCAGGCGGCTGCGGGCCTCGTCGAGGTCGGGTTCGGTGAACGGGACCAGGTCGGCGGGCGTGGTCGACATGGAGGCGTGCCAGTGGTCGGGCTGCGGAGGCCTGCCCGCCAGGCGGGCCTCGACCTCGGCGAGGTGGTCGATGAGGTGATCTGCGACGCGCCTGACGGCCTTGTGCGGGGTGTAGACGCGGTCGTCGGTGTGGATGGGGCGGCCGTCCCAGGCGGTCCAGGTGGCGGCGAGGCGGAGGACGTGGTCGGTCATGGCGGTGACGACCTGGGAGGGGACACGGTCATCGGTGCGGGGAGTGGTCATGTCGTGCACGCTAGGTCGCGGTCGTTTCGGCGTGGACCGAAGGGACTGTGACCTCGAAAAGTTTGTGTTCCGCGTCACGCGTAGTAGGCCACGCGGACACGTTCGGTTGTGGTCCAATCACCTTGCGCATTCCGCCGGGGCGCCCCGGCCTACCCCCCAGAACCAGTTACGCTGGTTTTCCGCAAGGAGGTCCTGATGGCTGCGAGTGTCGAAGCAAGGGTGGCCCGCCTCGAGGGCGACGTGGCGGTGCTCAGGGCACACGCCGACGAGAGCATCAGCACATCCAGGGTGATCCTCGACGTCCTCACGAGACTCGACTCGAAGGTGGACACTCTCGGGTCGCGCATGGACAAGCTAGATGCGCGCATGGACAACCTCGACGCGCGCATGGACGGCTTCGACGAGCGCATGGACGGACTCGAGAGTCGGATGACCACCACCGAGCGGGTGATCGGCAACATGGAGCGCTCGCTCAAGCGGGTCGAAGGTGACGTCGCCGAGTTGAAGGCCGGTCACATCGAGCTGCGCAACCTGGTCGCGGGCGCGGTCAAGTAGGACGTCACCGCGAGTGCCGTCCCCCGGAGGACGGCACTCCCGGGTCAGGCGTTCGACGCGTGGCGTTCGAGGAAGGTGTAGACGTCCGCCTCGTCCACGCCGGGGAACGACCCGGGCGGCAGCGCGGCCAGCACGTGCGAGTTGCCACGCGCCGACGGCCACGCGAACCCCTCCCAGCGCTGCGACAACTCGGCGGGCGGGCGCCGGCAGCAGTCGCCGTTCGGGCAGTTGGACTTGGTCCGGTTGGTGGTCTCCCGCCCCCGGAACCACCGCGACTCCCGGTACGGCACGCCAAGCGTGATCGCGAAGTCCCGCTCCCGCGACGGATCGACGTGCGCGACACAGAAGTAGGTCCCGGTGGGCGAGTCGGAGTACTGGTAGAACACCGAGAACCGGTCGGGCGAGGCGAACACCTGCCGCCCCGACCACTGCAGGCACATCCGCTGCCCCTCGATCGCCCCCTGCTCGTCGGCGGGGAAGACGATGCCGTCGTTCTCGTAGGCCTTGAAGATGGTGCCGCCGGCGTCGTTGCGCACGAAGTGGCAGACCAGGTCGAGATGGTGGGTGGCCAGGTTGGTGAACCGGTGCGCGGCCATCTCGTAGGACACGGCGAACACGTCTCGCAGGTCCTCGACCGACAGCGCCCGGTCCTGCTTGGCCTCCAGCAGGAACTGGGCGGCGGTGCGCTCGGGCACGAGGACGGCGGCGGCGAAGTAGTTGGCCTCGGTCCGCTGCCGCAGGAAGTCGGCGAAGTCGCGCGGCTTGTCGTGGCCGAGCGCGAGGTGCCCGAGGGTCTGCAGCAGGATCGTGCGCGGGGAGTGCATGCCGAGCTGCTCGTGCTTGACGTAGATGCGCCGGTTGCGCAGGTCGGTGATGGAGCGCACGGACCGGGGCAGGTCCTGGACGGTGTGCACGGTGTAGCCGAAGTGGGTGACCAGCCCCTGGACGGTGCTCTGGGAGAGGGCTCCGGCCCGGTAGCCGACCGCGGCCAGCGCCTCGGCGGCGGCCTTCTCGATCTCGGGGAAGTAGTTGCCCACCTCCCGCTGCCTGCGCCGCAGCTCGGCGTTGGCGGCTCTGGCCTCCTCGGGGGTGGCGGTGCCTCGCGCGTGTCTGGCGCGTAGCTCGCCGTACAGGCCCAGCAGGTGTTCGAGGACGTCGTTGGGCACGCGCGCGGAGACCTTGAGCCGCGGCAGGCCGAGGCCCGCGTAGATGGGGTCGCGCTGGGCCTCCTCCAGCGCGATCTCGAGCTGGGCGCGGCGGTTGGGCGGCTGGCGGCGCAGTAGTTCCTCGACCGGCACGTTGAGCGCGGTGGCGAGGGATTTCAGCAGCGACAGCTTCGGCTCGCGCTTGCCGTTCTCCAGCAGGGAGAGCTGGCTCGGCGCCCGGCTGACGCGTATCCCCAGGTCGGACAGGGTGAGGCCGCGCTGCTTGCGCAGGTGGCGCAGACGCTGGCCGAACGCGATCAGATCGAGCTCCTGCGTCAAAGAAAGCGGTTCTTCGCCGAGCAAGGAGGCCATGTCCAGATCCTAAACGAAAAATCCGCCCATCTTCTAGGCCCAAGGCGCGGGCAGGCCGGAGCGTCAGTCGATTGGTCTAGTCCATAGCGAAAACTCTGGAATTCTTCTCCCCTGAATACGCGCCAGTGTTACGTCCAGCAGAATTTTCGCCGTTCTTTCCATACAGATCGCCTGTTAGCCGCGCCGACCATGGGCACACACTCGTCATAAGCACCCAGGGGACGACAAAGGAGTGAAACGTGAACGATCGCCTCAAGGGAGCCGCTGAGCAGTTGCAGCGCGAGTGGGACACCAACCCGCGCTGGAGCAGTGTCGAGCGCACCTACACCGCCGAGGACGTCGTCAAGCTGCGCGGCAGCGTGCAGGAGGAGCACACGCTGGCCAGGCTCGGCGCCGACCGCCTGTGGGAACTGCTGCACTCCGAGGACTATGTCAACGCGCTGGGCGCGCTGACCGGCAACCAGGCCGTGCAGCAGGTGAAGGCCGGACTGAAGGCGATCTACCTGTCCGGCTGGCAGGTGGCGGCCGACGCCAACCTGGGCGGCCAGACGTACCCGGACCAGAGCCTGTACCCGGCCAACTCCGTGCCGGCCGTCGTGCGCCGGATCAACAACGCGCTGCTGCGCGCCGACCAGATCACCTGGTCGGAGGGGGTGGAGGCGCCGCACTGGCTGGCGCCCATCGTGGCCGACGCCGAGGCCGGCTTCGGCGGCGTGCTGAACGCCTTCGAGCTGATGAAGGGCATGATCGCGGCCGGTGCCGCGGGCGTGCACTGGGAGGACCAGCTCGCCTCGGAGAAGAAGTGCGGCCACCTCGGCGGCAAGGTCCTGATCCCCACCGGCCAGCACGTCAAGACGCTGAACGCGGCCCGCTTGGCCGCCGACGTCTGCGGCGTCCCCTCACTGATCATCGCGCGGACCGACGCCCAGGCCGCGACGCTCCTGACCAGCGACGTGGACCCCCGCGACCAGCAGTTCGTCACCGGCGACCGTACCGCCGAGGGCTTCTACCGGGTGCGCAACGGCGTGGAGTCGTGCATCGCCCGCGGCCTGGCCTACGCCCCGCACTCCGACCTGCTGTGGATGGAGACCGGCACCCCCGACCTGGACGTGGCCCGCGAGTTCGCCGAGGCGATCAAGGCGCAGTACCCCGACCAGATGCTGGCCTACAACTGCTCGCCGTCCTTCAACTGGAAGAAGCACCTGGACGACTCGACGATCGCGAAGTTCCAGCGCGAGCTCGGCCACATGGGCTACAAGTTCCAGTTCATCACGCTGGCCGGCTTCCACTCGCTGAACTACTCCATGTTCGACCTGGCCCACGGGTACGCCGACCACGGCATGACCGCCTACGTCGAGCTGCAGGAGGCCGAGTTCGCGGCCGAGTCGCGCGGCTACACCGCCACCCGCCACCAGCGCGAGGTCGGCACCGGCTACTTCGACCTGATCAGCACCGCCGTCGCCCCCGACTCCTCCACCACGGCCCTCCGGGGCTCCACCGAGGAGGAGCAGTTCGCCCACTGACCCCCCGAGTTCGCCGGCGGCCTTCCAGGGCATGCGAAGGCTCCCGGCGTTTCCCCCGCTCCCCGGCTCACGGGGGCGGGGGCTTTTCTTGGTACGGCCTAGTCCCGCAGGTCGCGCGACCAGGTGTGCAGGGAGAAGGCGCGTCCCTTCTCCTCCAGCACGATCGGCGGATCCCCGGCCAGGCGGAACCCCGCCGCCCTGGCCACCGCCATGCTGGGGCCGTTGTCCGGCTCGATCTGCAGTTGCACGCGGTCCAGCGCCATCTCGTCCCTGGCGAAGGCGATCAGCACGCGCACCGCTCGGGCGGCCAGGCGCCGCCCCCGGTGCTTGGCGCCGACGCTGTAGCCGATGTTGGCGACCAGCGGGAAGAGGTCGGTACGGATGAGCAGCACCTCGCCGAGGGGGACGCCGCCGTCGGCGGTGATGGCGAGCTGGAGGCGCAGGTCGGCGAGCCGGTTCTGCTCGGCCTTGGCCAGGTAGGCGTGGGCGGCGTCGAGGTCGAACGGTGTGACGAGCGGCGTGAAATGGGCGATGTCGGGGTCGTCGAACAGCTCGGACATCGCGGGCAGGTCGTCCTCGCGCCACTCGCGCAGCACCAGGTCCTCCCCGGTCAGCCGGACTTCATGGGGAAAAGTGGGACGTGAGCGCATACCGCCGAGCCTAAAGCCCGCCGGAGCTCACGGCGTTCCGGTGGCGGACGTGCTCGTCGAGGGCGAGGCGGACGGCGTGGAGTCCGTGGGGGTGGGGTACGGGGACTCGCCAGGGCCCTCCTGGGGGATCGTGCTGATGCTCGTGGACGGCTCCGGGCAGTCCCGCGAGGCCGCTTTGCCGCGTTTGCGTCCCGCCGGGTTCACGCATTCGCCCGGGTCGCCGGGACCGGGCACATCGGGCTGCCGGGTGCGTGGATTCTCCTCGTCGGGGAACTCGCGCATCCTGGCCCCGGTCGGGGTGACCAGGGCGCTCGGGCTCAGCGTCCGGGTGTGGGTGACCACCACGGTCGGCGTGGCGGGGGTCTGGCCGGGCCGGGGGGTCAGGCCGGGGCTGGTGAGGGGCTTGATGGTGGAGTCGGCGGTGCCGTGCGGCGCCACGACGGGCACGCTCTCCGGGACCTGCGAGCTGCCGCCCAGCCGTACTCCGCCGCCGCCCGCCGCGGCCACCGTCACCGCCGCGATCGAGACCGTGGCCAGCGCCGCGAACGCGGCGTGCGACAGGTGCGCGCCCGGCTTCGCCCGGCCGCCCCGCCGCCGGGGCGGCGCCGTCTCCGCCGAGTGGCCGGCCTGCCGGGCGAGGCGCACCCGACCGGCTCCGGGCGGGTACGGCACCGCGGTCCAGATCTCCTCCAGCACCCCGGCCACGGCCTCGCGCAGATCCCACGGATCCCCGACACCCCCGGCGGCCAGCAGTGCGCGCAGCAGGTCGGCGGCCCTGGGCCGTTCGGCGGGATCCTTGGCCAGGGCGGCGGTCACGGCCGAGCGGAGCAGGGCGGGCACGGCCTCGGTGCGCGGCGGTTCGAGCAGGATGCGGCGGGTGAGCACGTCCTGCTCGCCGCCGCCGAACGGGTGGTCGCCGGTCGCGGCGAAGGCCACCAGGCACCCCCAGGAGAAGATGTCGGAGGCGGGCAGCGCGGCCCCGCCGGTGAGACGTTCGGGGGCGACCCAGCCGGGGCTGCCCATCACCTGCCCGGCCTGGGTGTGCGCGGCGAGGGTGTCGACGTCGCGGGCGATGCCGAAGTCGATGACCCTCGGCCCGTCCGGCGACAGCAGCACGTTGCCCGGTTTGAGGTCGCGGTGGACGAGCCCGGCGTCGTGCACGGCGACCAGCGCGGCGGCGACGCCGAGCGCGACGCCGTACGCCAGGTCGGGGGTGAGCGGCCCGCGGGCCACGACGACCTGGGACAGCGCGGGGCCCTGGATGTACTCGCTGACCAGGTACGGCCGGTCGCGGTCGGTGCCGTCCTCGATCACGGCGGCGGTGCAGAACGGCACCACCCGCCGCGAGAAGGCCACCTCCTCGGCGAACCGGGCGCGCAGCGTCGGGTCGTTGAGGTGGACGGGGTGCGGCGTCTTGAGCGCCACCAGCCCGCCCTGGGGGTGCTCGGCCAGGTAGACCACGCCCATCCCGCCGGTGCCGAGGCGGCCGAGCAGGAGGTACCGGCCGATGATGACCGGGTCGCCGACCGTGAGCGGCCGCACGCCGGCGGGCATGCTGGCGGCCGAACCGCTTCCACCACGTGCCATCCGGATATCGCCTCTCCTGGTCGGGTCACCGCACAGCACACTGTGGTCCGAACCGGGAGGCGTTTCCGCATGACTGTCAGAAGGGGTATCGGAGGTAAGGTGAATGATCCTCGGAGGTAAGTAAGGCGTGTGACGGGTTGGCCGGAAGTGACGCCTGACCAGTGCGGACGTTCCCGCGGCTCGGCGACGGTCGCGCGTGAACCAGGCGCCGGTTCAGCGCAGGACGGCCTCTTCCTCCGCCTCGACCTGACGGTTCCAGTCCTTCTTCACCGCGCGCCAGCCCTCGTCGTCGACGCCGAGACGCCAGTACCCGGAGATCGACAGGCGCTCCATGGGGATGCCGCGCTCGACGCGCAGGTGGCGGCGCAGCTCCTTGACGAACCCGGCCTCGCCGTGGACGAAGGCGTGCACGTCGCCGCCGGGAAAGTCCAGGGCGCGCACGGCCTCGACCAGCCGGGTGCCGACGGGAGCGCCCTTGCGGTGCAGGTAGACGACGGGGAGGTCGAGCTTCTGCTCCTCCTCGGGTCCGTCCACCTCGATGAAGACGTGCGCCACGGCGTTCTGCGGTAGCCGTTCCACGGCGGCGGCGATCGCGGGCAGGGCGCTCTCATCCCCGACCATGAGATGCCAGCTCGCGTCCAGGTCGGGCGCGTAGCCGCCGCCGGGGCCGAGCATCAGCACCTCGTCACCCGGCTCGGCCGCGGCCGCCCACGGTCCGGCCAGGCCCTTGTCGCCGTGGTGCACGAAGTCGAGGGTCAGCTCAAGGGCGTCGGGGTCCCAGGCGCGCACGGTGTAGGTGCGCAGGCGCGGCCACGCCTCGCGCGGCATCGTCGCCCGTACGGTCGCCACCTCGAAGGGCTCGGGGTAGTCGAAGCCCTCGACCTTGAAGACGAGCTTGACGTAGTGGTCGGTGAAGCCGGAGGTGGCGAAGTCGCGGAGTCCCTCCCCGCCGACCACGAGGCGGATCATGTGCGGGGTGACGCGCTCGCTGCGCAGCACCACGCCGCGGTGGTGGTCACGGGGCTTGTCTGACATTCGGCTCGCTCCTCATCGCATAGTTAGGCAAACCTAACCTATACGGAGAACGTCACGCGGCGGCGGAGGATTCCCCGCCCGGCGCGTGCCGTACCGCGTCCAGGAAGCGGGCCATGTGCCGGAAGAGCAGTCTGGCCTCGGGCAGGACGTCGGCGAGGACGGCGAAGGCGTGCGGCATCCTGCGCCACTCCTCGTAGGTCACCGGCACCCCGGCGTCCCGGGCACGCAGGGCGACCCGGCGGCCCTCGTCGCGCAGCACCTCGGTCGACCCGGTGACGATCATCAGCGGCGGCAGGCCGGTGTAGTCGCCGAGCACCGGCGAGACGAGCGGGTCGTTCGGGTCGAGGCCGGAGGTCCAGCGGCGGGCCAGCCAGCGCACCCGGCCGGCCGGCAGTATCGGGTCTTGCCTGCGGTTGGCCCGGCGCGGGGCGTCGGTCAGGTCGGCCCACGGCGACAGGCAGATCGCCGCGGCGGGCGGCGGCAGGCCGCGGTCGCGCAGCGCGAGCAGCGCGGCGAGGGTCAGGTGGCCACCCGCCGAGTCTCCGGCGAAGACGACGCCGGCCGGGTCGTGGCCGCGTTCGAGCAGGCAGGCGTAGGCGTCCAGGGCGTCGGACAGCGACTCGGCCAGCGGGTGCACGGGCCCCTGCCGGTAGTCGAGGGCGAGCACCGGCCGCCGCGCCGCGACCGACAGTCGCCAGGTGACCGGCCGGTGGGTGGCGGGCGAGCCGGAGAAGTAGCCGCCGCCGTGGAAGTACAGCACGACCGCGCTCTCGTCCAGCTCCCGCCCGGCGCGCACCCACTCCCCGCCGCAGGCCGCGAACCGGTGCGGCACGACCTCGACATGCGCGGGCGGTCGCAGCGGCACCCGCGTGGCCAGCTCGCCGAGCCGGGCCGCGGCGGTGATCGCCAGCGGATGCCTGAGCAGAAGGGTAGAGGCGGGCTTCACGGTGCCGCGCATGAGCCCGGTGAGCGCACGGGCCTGCCAGCTGAGCGGATAGCCGGGACAGACGTCCTGATCGATCTGGTACGGCATGCGACCCCTCCACCCGGAGGATTCCCCCGGAAAACCCCCTTACTCCCGCCCACCTGGACGAACGACATGACCGGTGGCGCGGTTCGTTTATCGGGTTGCCGACCGCTGAGGCGTAAGCGGATAATTCTCGCGCCGCACGGGCAGACCCGTGTGCGCGTCCGGGCACGGCTGGTCACCGTCCCGTCACCCTCCGGAGGTGTCCCACCATTGCCCTCTATGCCCGGCTGGTCCGGTACGGCTTCCGCAAGCACGCCACCTACGTCTGGGCGGCGCTCGCCGGAGCCTTCACCAACAGCGTCTTCGGCATCCTGCGCGCCTACGTCCTGATCGCCCTCTGGCAGGCCAGACCCGGCCTGGCCGGCTACGACCTGATCGACGCCGTCACCTTCTGCTTCATCACCCAGGCCTTCATCGGCCCGATGCAGCTGTTCGGCGGCGGCCTGACCATCCCCGAGCGCATCCGCAGCGGCGACATCGCCCTCGACCTGGTCAGGCCCGCCTCCCTGCAGTTGTGGTCGCTGGCCGAGGACCTCGGCAGGGCCGCGTACCTGTTCCTGGTGCGCGGCATCCCGCCGACGGTGCTCGGCGCGCTGCTGTTCGACATCACCTTCCCCGCGAGCGCGTCGGCCTGGCTGGCGTTCGCGGCCAGTTTCGCGGCCGGGGTCCTGGTCAGCTTCGCCTGGCGCTACCTGGTGGCGCTGTCGGTCTGCTGGCTGGTCGACGACCGCGGCGTGAACACCCTCTCGTTGGTGCTGACCACGTTCTTCAGCGGCATGCTGCTCCCCCTCGGGCTGCTGCCCGGCCTGCTCGGCGACCTGGCCGCCGCGCTGCCGTGGGCGGCGATGGTCCAGGTGCCCACCGACGTCTACCTCGGCAAGACCGGCCTGCTGGAGGCGCTCGCCTTCCAGGGGCTCTGGGCGGCCGTCCTGCTCGCCCTCGGCGCCCTCGGCACCCGGCTCATCCGGCACAAGGTGGTGATCCAGGGTGGTTAGGAGCTACCTCCTGCTGGCCTGGACGTGGACCAGGGCGGCCGCCGCCTACCCCGCGTCCTTCGCGCTCATGCTGGTCCTCGGCTTCCTGGTGGCCGGACTCGACGTGGCGGTCATCCTGGTCATCTTCGCCAACACCACTCTCCTCGGCGGCTTCGGCCGCGACGAGGTGCTGTTCATGTACGGCGCGGCCGGCACCGCGTTCGCCTCGGCCGACCTGCTGTTCAGCAACCTGGACCGGATCAGCCAGCACATCAGGTCGGGCACGTTCGACACCATGCTGATCCGCCCGGCGAGCACCTGGGTGCAGATGGCGACCGACCGTTTCCTGCCCACCAGGGCGGGGCGGGTCCTGCAGTCCGCCCTCGTCCTCGGCTACGCGCTGGCCGTGCTGGAGATCCCCTGGCAGCGGCTCTGGATGGTGCCGGTCATGCTGGTCTGCGGCCTGGTCATCTTCGGGGCGCTGTGGACCTTCGGCGGGGCGATCCAGTTCGTGCTCACCGACGCGCCGGAGGTGGCCAACGCCTGGACCTACGGGGGCGGGCAGCTCAGCCAGTATCCGCTCAGCGTCTACGGGCGCGACCTGGTGCGCGGGGTGACGTACATCCTGCCGCTGGCGTTCGTGAGCTGGCAGCCCGGCCTGTACGTGCTGGGCAGGCAGGATCCGTTCGGGACTCCGGAGTTCATGCGGTTCCTGGCGCCCGCCGCCGCGCTCGTCCTCGCTCTGGCCGCCGCCTTCGCCTGGCGGCACGGGGTTCGCCGATACCGATCCACGGGGAGTTGACCATGATCGAACTGGACCGCGCGGGGCGCTCGTTCAAGGTGCGCAGGACCACCGTGCACGCCGTACAGGACCTGTCGTTCACCGTCTCGGCCGGAGAGTTCGTCGGCTACCTCGGGCCGAACGGGGCCGGCAAGTCGACCACCATCAAGATGCTCTGCGGCATTCTCACGCCCACCTCGGGGCGCGTCCGGGTGGCCGGGCTCGATCCGTCGCGCAGGCGGACGACGCTGGCGCGGCGGATCGGGGTGGTGTTCGGGCAGCGGACGACGCTGTGGTGGGACCTGCCGCTCAAGGACAGCTTCGAACTGATCCGGCTCCTTTACAAAGTAGATCGCAAGGACTTCCGGAGCAGGCTGGACCAGCTCGTCGAGACGCTCGACCTAGGCTCGTTCCTGCGGACGCCGGTCCGCCAGCTCAGCCTCGGCCAGCGGATGCGCGGCGACCTGACCGCCGCGCTGCTGCACGCGCCGGACGTGCTGGTGCTCGACGAGCCCACCATCGGGCTGGACGTGGTCAGCAAGGCCAGCATCCGCGCGTTCCTGCGCCGGCTCAACGCCGAGCACGGCACCACGGTGCTGCTGACCACGCACGACCTGGGCGACATCGAACAGCTCTGCCGCCGGGTGATGCTGATCGACCACGGCCGGCTGGCCTTCGACGGCGGCCTGGAGGAGCTGATGGCCACCGCCCCCGGGGAGTCGTCGATCGAGGAGGTGGTGACCAGGCTCTACACCGGCGCTCAGTAGTAGGCGCCCTCCGCGTTCTCCTCGTAGTCCTCCTCCCCGTCCCCCCGCCTGCCCGCCCAGCGCGAGGGCATCAGGACGGGGAGGAACATCGCCACCCCGAGCAGGGCGTAGACGCCGGTGGTGAGCAGGGTCAGGTTGCCCCGCCCCGCCTCCAGGACGACCTGGTGCACCGAGGGCTCCGTGGGGATCAGCGAGAGCGCCCTGTTGACGTCGAGCGCGTAGACGACGCTCCAGGCGAGCAGCGCCATCGAGGGCACGAACGTGGCCAGCGGCGACACCCGCCCGCCCACCACCAGGCCGACCAGCAGGCCGATCGCGGCCATCACGCCGAGCGCGATCCACAGCTTCTGGCCACCGGCGACGGCACCCGCGCCCGGCCCGCTGCCCACCGCCTGCTGTACCGCCCATCCGCCACCGACCAGCAGGACTCCTGTCACGATCAGTCCGAGGAGTAACCCAGCAAAGTGCCGCAACGTCATCACCTCATGTCAAAGCGGTCGGCTCAGACCCTAGCGACAAAGGTCACAATTCAGCCAGGTATTGCCCACATGGGACTGATGCGCCAACGCCATCCTCCTCCGCGGAGGCCTGTGAGACCATACGACCACCCATGCGTGCGCGACTTCCCCTCCGGCTCGCGCGGTCGGCCGCCTTCACCGCCGTCTGCGTGACCCTCGCCGCCCTCGGCCACGCGCTGGCCGCCGGCGCGGGCCCGGCACCGTGGGCGATCACGCTCGGCGGCGTGGGCGTGCTGGTGGTCGCCACCGCGCTGACCGGCACGGAGCGCTCCCCCACGACCGTCAACCTGGCGCTCCTCGGCACCCAGGCCGGCCTGCACGAGCTGTTCGGCACCGACGGCACCGCCGTCGTGCTCGGCCTCGGGCACGCCCACGGCCAGGGGCTCAGCGAGGGCCTCGGCATGCTGCTCGCGCACCTGACCGCGACCCTGATCACCGGCTGGTGGCTGGCCCGCGGCGAGACGGCCCTGTGGTCGCTGCTGCGCCGCCTCGGCCTGCGCCCGGCCCTCTGGTCCCCGCCCCCCGTCCCCGTGGTACGGCAGGCGAAGGTCGCCGTCGTCCGGAGCGTCCCCGGGCGCTCGTCCCTTCGCATCGAGCACGTCGTCAGCAGGCGCGGTCCTCCACTCCCCGCCTGAACCTCTGACACCCCCTGAATCCCCTGATCACCAAGTGGAGTTCCACCATGTCGTACACCCGCCGCGCCGTGGGCGTGCTCGCCGCCGCCACCGCGCTCACCTTCGCCCTGGCCGCGCCCGCGCTGGCCCACGTCACCATCAACCCCGGCACCGCCGAGCAGGGCGGCTTCAGCAAGGTCGCCTTCCGGGTGCCGAACGAGCGCGACGACGCCTCGACCAGCAAGATCGAGGTGACCTTCCCGACCGACCACCCGCTGGCGTTCGTGTCCGTGAAGCCGATCCCCGGCTGGGACGTCAAGGTCACCGAGGGCAAACTGCCCAAGCCGGTCAAGACCGAGTACGGCGAGCTGACCGAGGCGGTCACCACGATCGTCTGGAGCGGCGGGGAGATCAAGCCCGGCCAGTTCCAGGAGTTCGAGGTGTCGATGGGCAAGCTGCCCGAGGACACCGATCAGCTCGTCTTCCCGACCACCCAGACGTACACGGGCGGCGAGGTGGTCAAGTGGGCGGACGCGCCCAAGACGGACGGCACCGAGGCCGAGCACCCGGCCCCGGTCCTGAAGCTGACCCCGTCGAGCGGCGACGCCCACGGCGCCCCCGCCACCGCCGCCGCCCCGGCGGCCGCCTCGGCCGGGCCCGCGGTCGCCCCCGTCGCGGCCTCCGCGGCGTCCTCCACCGACGGCACCGCCCGCCTGCTGGGCGGCGCCGGACTCCTGGTCGGCGCGATCGGCGTCGTCGTCGGCATCCTCGGGCTGCGCCGCCGCGCCGCCTGACACCCACGGCCCCGGCAGGCGTCCGCACCTGCCTGCCGGGGCAGCTCAGGCGGTGATGTCCCGGCCGGTGAAACGGGCCCAGGCGATGGAACCGAAGAGCAGGACATAGGCGCCGAAGGCCAGCAGCCCCTGGGTCAGATCGCCGACGGCGACCGGGTCGCGCAACACACCGTCGAACCCGGTCCAGTACGTCGGGAGCAGGTACGGCTTGATCACCTCGAGCTGCGGGATCGCGGAGAGCACCTGGGTGACGATGACCAGCACCACCGTGGAGGCGATGGCGCCGATCGGCACCTCGGTGAACGTTGACAGGGCCAGCGCGACCGCGGCCAGCGCGGCCATGCCCGCCGTGACGTAGCCGACGACGATCAGCGAGCGGAGCAGGCCCTCGGCGAAGGAGACGGTGGTGCCCGACAGCAGCGTGACCGGTCCCGTCGGGAACAGCACCAGGCCCGTGACCAGCGCGGCGAGCGCCACCACGCCGGTGGCGGCCAGGCAGAAGACCACCGCGTTCGCGTACTTCACCACCAGCAGCCTGGTGCGGCCCGCGGGCGCCGCCAGCAGGTAGCGCAGCGTGCCCGCGCTCGCCTCGCCGGCGATCGAGTCCCCGGCCACGACCGAGACGGCGACCGGCAGCAGCAGCGGGACCAGCACGAACAGCGCGGCGAAGGTGAGCATCAGCCCGTTGCCCGCGGTCTGCGCGACCAGCCCGCCGGCCCCGCCCGGCCCACCGTCGGCGTCCTCGGCCCCGATCAGCCGCACCACGACGCCGATCAGCACCGGGACCATGGCGAGGACGGCGAGCATCGCGAGGTTCCGCGGCCGGCGGAACGTGAGCCCCAGCTCGGACCGCGCCATCCGCCCGAACGCCCACCCCCGCCCCACCCCGCCGGACGCCTCGGCCGCGGATCCGGTGGCCGCGACGGGGCCGGTGGCGGTGAGGGGCGGGGTCCGCTCGGTGGACTCGCGGGTCTCGGAGACGGGGACCAGTCCCGGTGTGCGCCTGGTGTCAGCCGTCGACATCGAAGCCCTCTCCCGTCAGTCCCACGAAGACCTCCTCCAGGCTCGGCCGCACCACGGCCAGGCCGCGAACCGCGACGCCCTGCGCCACCAGTTCGGCGTTGACGCGTTCGGGCGCGTGACCGCCCAGGTCGGCGCTCACGTCGGCGCCCGTCCTGACCTCGGTCAGGCCGAGCCCGCGCAACACCCGCGCGGCGTCGGCGATGTCCGGCGTCTCGATCCTGATCCGGGTGGCCAGTCCCCCGTTGAGCGAGGCGATGGTCCCCTGGGCGACGAGCCTGCCGGTGCGCATGATGGCCGCGTGCGTGCACATCTGCTCGACCTCGGCCAGCAGGTGCGAGGAGACGAAGACCGTGGTGCCGTCGGCGGCGATCTCCTTGACCAGCGCGCGCACCTCACGGGTGCCCTGCGGGTCCAGGCCGTTGGTGGGCTCGTCGAGGATGAGCAGCTCGCGCGGGCCGAGCAGGGCGGCGGCGATGGCCAGCCGCTGGCGCATGCCGAGCGAGTAGGCGCGGTACCGCTTACTCGCCGCCGCGCTCAGCCCGACCCGCTCCAGGGCGCGGGTGACGCGGGCCTTGGCCGTACGGCCCGAGGCGGTCGGGTCGGCCGCGTCGAAGCGCAGCAGGTTCGCCTCGCCCGACAGGTACGGGTAGAAGGCGGGGCCCTCGACCAGGGCGCCGACCCTCGGCAGCGCGGTGGCCACGCCGCGCGGCATCGGCTCGCCGAGCACCTCGCACTCGCCCGAGGTCGGCGTGACCAGGCCGAGGAGCATGCGGATGGTGGTGGTCTTGCCCGACCCGTTCGGGCCGAGGAACCCGTAGACCGAGCCTCGCGGCACGGCCAGATCGAGAGCGTCGACGGCGACCTGCCCGCCTTTGAACTGCTTGGTCAGGCCGCGGGTGACGATCGAGCAGTCGGCGGGCGGGGACGCCCCGATGGGCGCCCCCGCTTCCAGCGTGACGGTGGTCACCTGATGCCTGCCGCCTTGGTCAGTTCCTCCGGGGTGACCGCGCCGGCCAGGACGCGGCCGTCGTCGGTCAGCAGGACGCTGACGAGCTTGGTCTTGATGACCTTGCCGCTGCCCCACGGCCCGCTCACCGGGGTGGCGGACTTGAGCACGGTGTCGGCGAATCCGCTCAGGTCGGGCCCCTCCTGCTCCCCCTGCTTGGGCGCGGCCGTCAGGGCGTCGGCGGAGAAGGGCGCGACCGCGACCGTGGTCCAGCCGGTGCCGACGGTCTTGACCTGTGCCTCCAGCTCCTTGTCCGGCCCGGTGTGCTCGGGCTTGCCGGCCAGGTCCCCGGCGCCGATGGTCTGCTCCTTCACGGTGGCCCCGGCGGGCGGGGTGAAGGTGAAGTTCTCCTTGGCAGGCGGGGTGAAGGTCACCTGGGTGAAGCCGACCTTGAAGGCGGGTTCGGCTGAGCCCTTGGCGTACACCTCGACCTGGAGCGGGACGTAGGTCTCGCCGTCGAGCGCGACGCGGACCTGCTGGACCAGCGACGCCTCGGCCTTGGGGGCGAGGACGAGCTGGTAGACCGGCCGGCCCGCGACCTTGGTGTTGTTGGTGACGCTGACGTCGGTGTGCTCGCCGGCCGCGGCGAGCACCTTCTCGGCCGCCTGCTGCGGGGTCACGGCGGCGGGGGTGTGCGAGGGCGGCTCCTCCCGCTGGCCGACGCCGGCCGGCGCCTTGATCTTGGTGGCGGTGTTGGTCCCGCTGTCCCACAGCCAGGTCTGGTCGCCGTTCACGATGACGTTGGTCTCACTCATCTTGCCCGGCAGGGCCAGCCTGAAGTGGTCGCCGTCGCCGTACCAGACCTTGGCCTCGCGGGAGCCGGACAGGAGGCTGATCGGCGAGCTGGCGTCGACGCCCGTCGGGAGGGCCGGCAGGCCGAGCGAGGCGGTCTCCAGGACCGTGCCCGACATCGGTTTCATGCCGTCCTTCTGCACCGCCGCCGCGGCGTCCGCGAGCAACTGCCCCGCCGTGCGTTCGGGCAGCACGGGCTCCCCGCTGACGGCGGCGATCACCGGGCCTGCGCTGATGGCGCCGGCGATCACCGCGACCGCGGCGACCGGGACTCCCCATCTCACGAGCCGGCCTGTCTTCGTTCGCTGCTGCATGTCACTCCTTCACCGTATGTCGATGACCGCAGCCTGCGTCATGCATCCTTAGCTGAGCCTGAGACCGGCTGAGACGGCTCTCAGTCTTCTCAGCCGCCTCTCAGGCGGGCACCGCGAGAATGGGGAGTCATGAGGGTACTGGTGGTCGAGGACGAGCGGCGGATGGCCGCGGCGCTGCAGCGCGGCCTGCAGGCCGAGGGCTTCGCGGTGGACCTCGCCCACGACGGCGAGGACGGGCTGCACCAGGCCAGGCAGGGCGGCTACGACGTGGTGGTGCTGGACATCATGCTGCCGCGGCTGTCCGGCTACAACGTGTGCAAGCAGCTGCGCGCCGAGGAGAACTGGGTGCCGATCCTGATGCTGTCGGCCAAGGACGGCGAGTACGACATGGCCGACGGGCTCGATCTGGGCGCCGACGACTACCTCACCAAGCCGTTTTCCTACGTGGTGCTGGTGGCCAGGCTGCGGGCGCTGCTGCGGCGCGACGCCGGGCGGCGGCCCGCGGTGCTGAGCGCGGGCGACCTGACGCTGGATCCGGCGCGGCGCAAGGTGGCGCGCGGCGACCGCCAGGTGGAGCTGACGCCGCGGGAGTTCGCGCTGCTGGAGTACCTCATGCGCAGGCATGACGAGGTGGTGTCGAAGGCGGAGATCCTGGAGCACGTGTGGGACACCTTCGACACCGACCCGAACGTGGTCGAGGTGTACGTCGGCTACCTGCGCCGCAAGGTCGACGCGCCGTTCGGCAGGAACGCGCTGCAGACCGTGCGCGGCGCGGGCTACCGGCTGGCCGGCGACGGTGGCTGACTCCCCGAGGGTCCGCTGGCGGCGCAAGAGCCTGCGCTTCCGGCTCACCGCGGTCGCCTCGGCGGCGCTGGCCCTCGCCCTGGCGGTGTCGGCGTCGGTGCTGATGACCGTGCTCGGCCGGTCGCTGATCGGCACGGTCGACGACTCGACCAGGCTGCGCGCGCAGGACGTGCGGGCGCAGGCGGACGCGGGCGACCTGGCCAACCCGATCGGCACCGTGGACGGCACGCTGGTGCAGGTCCTCGACGGCACCGGCCGGATCACGCACAGCACCTACGGCACCGACCGCCTGGTCCCGCTGCTGGACGACCGCGACCGGGATCGGGCGATAGCCGAGGACCGCGCCCTGTACCTGGACGGCCGGCCGTACGGCATCCCGGGGCCGTTGCGCGTGGTGGTGGTCAGGGCCGACCGGGGGCAGACGGTGCTGGCCGCCAGGCCGGTCGGGGAGATCCAGGAGAGTCTGTCCATCGCGGGCCGGGTGCTGTTCGCGGGGACGCCGGTGCTGATCGTGCTGCTGGCCGGGGCGAGCTGGCTGATCATCGGCAGGACGCTGCGGCCGATCGCCTCGCTGCGCAAGGGCGCCGCCGACATCACGCACACGGCCAGGTCACGGCGGCTGCCGGTGCCCGAGGCGCGCGACGAGGTGTACTCCCTGGCCACGACACTGAACGACATGCTGGCCCGGCTGGAGGAGGCGGAGAGCCGCCAGCGCGCGCTGGTCTCCGACGCCGCCCACGAGCTGCGCAGCCCCCTGGCCAGCATGCGGCTGCAACTGGAGGTGGCGATCGGCCACCCGGAGGGCCAGGACTGGCGCGAGACGGCCGAGGGGGTGCTGGAGGACGCGATGCGCCTGTCCCGCCTGGCCGAGGACCTGCTCGCGCTGGCCAGGCTCGACGAACGCGGCGGCATCCCGGCCAGGAGCGAGCCGGTCAACCTGGACGAGGTGACCCGCCAGGTCGCCGACCGGTACGCCGAGGCCCGCCTGACCGCCTGCGACCCGGTGGTGGTGCACGGCGACGCGATCGACCTGAGCCGCGTCCTGACGAACCTGATGGACAACGCGGTACGGCACGCCGCCGCCAAGGTCGAGGTGTCGCTGACCGCCGACGGCGTGCTCACGGTCACCGACGACGGCCCCGGCATCCCCGAGCAGGACCGGGAGCGGGTGTTCAACCGGTTCACCCGCCTGGACGACGGCCGCAGCCGCGACGAGGGCGGCGCGGGCCTCGGCCTGGCGATCGTCCGCGAGACGGTCCGGGCGCACGGCGGCACCGTATGCCTGGAGGACGCGGGGCCGGGCCTGCGGGCGGTCGTCCGGTTGCCGCCGCGCGCCCTCTGACGCGTCACGCTCGCGAAAGCAGATCGAAAGCACGCCCGCCTAGCGTCAGACGGTCGCGCGTCCCGTGGCGATCTTGCATTCCGCTTCATGCCAGGCGATCTGCGCGAATCCCTCCATCAAGCGATTGACCAAGTGCGGGTGCCTGACCTACCGTCTCCGCATGACCCAGGCCGACACGATCCTCAAGGTGGCCACCACCCTGTTCGCCGCCCTCGGGTACGACGGCACGTCGACCCGTCAGATCGCCGACGCGGCGGGGCTGAACATCGCCACCGTCAACTACCACGTGGGCGGCAAGCGCGAGCTGTACCTCGCGGTGATGGAACGCTCCGCCGCCGCCGAGCGCGAGGCGCTGGAGCAGGCGACCGCCGAACTGGCCGGCGGCGACCCGGTGGCCGCCATCCACCGGCTGGTCGACCGCTACCTCGACTTCTGCGTGGACAATCCGGAGATCCCCGCGCTGTGGATGCACCGCTGGCTCTCCGACGCCGCCGACGTCACCGAACTGGAGCGGGAGTACGTCAAGCCGCTCGTGTCCGCCGTCACAGGCTCGCTGCGGCCCGCCGCGGCGGTGGGGGTGATCGCCGCGGACGTCGACGTGGAGTACGCGGTGTGGAGCGTCATCTGGTGCGTGCACGGCTTCGCCAGGGGCGGCGTCCTGGACGAGGAGGGCCGGCGCAGGGGCGCGGGCGACCGTACGGCGGTGCGCCGCTTCCGCGCGCACCTGCATCGGTCGCTGCACCGCGCGCTGGGCCTGCCGGGCGAGGCGCCGTGACCACGACGGCCGGGCGGCTGGGCCGGGACCGGCTGCTCGGTTACGGGATCGGCTCGGTCGGCACCGGCGTGTTCTCCGCGGTGCCGGGGCTGCTGCTGCTCTACTACCTCACCGACATGCTGGGCGTCTCGGCCGCGCTGGCCGGGGCGGTGCTGGTCGCGCCGAAGATCTGGGACGTGCTGCTCAACCCGCTGGTCGGCGCCGTCAGCGACCGCGAGGCGGTGCGGACCGGGAGGCGCGGGCGATTACTGCTGCTCGGGTCGCTCACCCTGCCGCTCGGCTTCGCGGCGATGTTCGCGGTGCCCGGCGACGTGCCGGGGGCGGTGTGGGCGGGGGCGGCCTTCCTGCTGGCCGCCTCGGCGTTCGCCTGCTTCCAGGTGCCGTACGTGGCGCTGCCCGCGGAGATGTCGGCGAGCCAGGCCGAGCGGACCAGGATCACGTCGTGGCGGGTGGTGTGCCTGACCGTCGGAATCCTGGTCGCGGGCGGGCTGGCCCCCGCGGTGGTGGACCTGGCGGGCGGCGGGCGGGCCGGGTACGCGGTCATGGGCGTCGCCATCGGCGCGGTGATGGCGGCGGCGCTGGTGAGCGCGACGCTGTCGACCCGCTGGGTGGTCTCCCGGCCGGGGCCGCGCCCGCTCGGGCCGGTCGCGGCCTTCCGCACGGCCCGGGGTAACCGGCCGTTCTTCGCGCTGCTGTCGGCGTTCGTGGCGCAGGCCCTGGGCGTGGCGGTGATGCTGGCCGGGGCGCCGTACGTCGCGGCCTACCGGCTCGGCGACTACGGGCTGACGTCGGTGATGTTCGTCTGCCTGGTCGGGCCGAGCATGCTGGCCGTACCCGGGTGGGCGCGGCTGGCGCGCGCCTACGGGATGGTGCGCTGCTACCTGGCGGCGACGCTCGGCTTCGGCGTGGCGGCGCTGGCGATGATCCCGGCGATCGGCGCGGGCGCGCTGGTCCCCACGCTCGCGCTGACCGCGCTCGCGGGCGTGTGCTACGCCGCGCTGCAACTGCTGCCGCTGTCGATGCTGCCCGACACCGTGCACGCCGACGCCGCCCGCACCGGGCACGCCCAGGCGGGCGCGTTCACCGGTCTGTGGACCGCGGGCGAGACCGCGGGCCTGGCCGTCGGGCCCGGACTGTTCGCGCTGGTGCTGGCGCTGACCGGGTTCGTCTCGGCGCCCTTCGACGCGCCGGCGGTCCAGGGACCGTCCGCGCTGACCGGCCTGCTGCTCGGCTTCACCGCGCTGCCCGCCGCCCTCATGCTGCTCAGCCTGCCACCGATCCTGCGGTACGGCAGGCTCGCCCCGACCCCGAAGGAGACCGGTTGAACCTCCCCGACACCGGCCGCGCCACCGACGACCTGCTCGCCGAGATCGCCCGGCTGCGCGCGCACGACCTGCCCGTGCGCGGCGGCCAGGTGACCGCCTACGTCTACGACACCGGGCGGGCGGAGGTGCACGAGGCCGCCGCGCACGCCTACTTCGAGATGCTGGAGGTCAACACCCTCGACCCGACCGCCTTCCCGAGCGTCGTGGAGATGGAGCGGCAGGTCGTCGGCGCGGTCGCGGACCTGCTGGGCGGCGGGCACGGCATCTTCACCAACGGCGGCACCGAGTCGATCATGCTGGCGGTGAAGGCCGCGCGGGACGGCTCGCGGGTGGCGGGACGGCCGAACATGGTGGTGCCGGTGACCGCGCACCCCGCCTTCCACAAGGCGGCGCACTATCTCGGTGTCGAGGTGCGGGCCGTACCCGTCGACCTGGTGACCTACCGGGTGGAGCCGGAGGCGGTGGAGGCGGCGATCGACGGGGACACCGTGCTGGTCGTGGTCTCGGCGCCCTCCTATCCCCAGGGGGTCGTCGATCCGGTGGAGAAGGTGGCCGCGCTCGCGCGGGACCGGGGGGTGGCCTGCCACGTGGACGCGTGCGTGGGCGGGTGGCTGCTGCCGTGGCTGCGCGAGGCGGGCGCGGACGTGCCCGCGTTCGACCTGTCCGTGCCCGGGGTGACCTCGATCTCCTGCGACCTGCACAAGTTCGGCTACGCGCCCAAGGGCGCCTCGGTGGTGCTGTTCGCCGATCCCGCGACGCGTCGCCGGGCGTACTTCGCGTCGGGGGCGTGGCCGGGATACACGGTGATCAACGCCACCGTGCAGAGCTCGAAGTCGGCGGGGCCGCTGGCCGGCGCGTGGGCGACATTGCAGGCCCTCGGCCGGGACGGCTACCTGGAACTGGGCCGGGCCACCCTGCGGGCCGCGACCAGGTTGCGGGAGGGCGTCGCGGCGATCCCCGGGCTGCGGGTGCTGGGCGGCCAGGAGTCGTCTCTGGTCGCCTTCGCCGGGGACGACGTCGACGTGTTCGTGCTGTCCGACGAGGCCCGCCGCCGGGGGTGGTTCATCCAGCCGCAGCTCTCCTACGCGGGCATTCCGGCCAACCTGCACGTCACCGTCACCGGGGTCACGCTGCGGGGGGTGGAGGCGATGCTGGAGGTGATCGCCGAGTCGGCGGCTGCGGCGCGGTCCCGGGGGCCCGCCGTCCTTCCGGACGGGCTGGTGGAGCTGATCGCGGGACTCGACCTCGACGCGCTCGACGACGCCACGTTCGCCGAACTCGCCGCCTCGGTCGGGATCGACCTGACCAGCCGGGACCAGCCGGAGATGGCGGTGGTCAACGCGGTGCTCGACGCGCTGCCTGCGCGGGTCCGCGAGGCGATCCTGGTCCGCTTCCTGTCGGTGATCTACAGCGGGACCTGACGGCGGTCCGGCCGCCGACCGGGGATCTGGGCGAGCGCGGTGCGCGCGGAGGCCGCGTCGTGGACGCGGAACACGCGCGCGCCCTGCAGCGCCGAGACGGCCAGCGTGGCGATGGTGCCCGCGTGCCGCTCCGCCACCGGCAGGCCGCCGAGTGTCTCGCCGACGAAGTCCTTGTTGGAGACGGCGACCAGCACCGGCCAGCCGGTGGCGACCATCTCGTCCAGGCGGCGGCTGACCTCCAGCGAGTGGAAGGTGTTCTTGCCGAAGTCGTGCGCGGGATCGATCAGGATCGACTCGCGCGGCACCCCGGCGGCCACCGCCTTCTCGGCCAGCGCCACGGTGTAGGAGACGACGTCGGCCACCACGTCGTCGTAAGCGATCCGGTGCGGCCGGGTGCGCGGCTCGACCCGGCCCGCGTGCGCGCACACCAGGCCGACGCCGTGCCTGGCGGCCACCTCGGCCAGACCGGGGTCCACGCCGCCCCAGGTGTCGTTGAGCAGGTCGGCGCCCGCCCTGGCGACCACCTCGCCGACCTCGGCCCGCCAGGTGTCGACGCTGATCACCAGCTCGGGGTGCCGCTCCCGGACCGCCTCGACCAGGTCGGCGACCCGGCGGATCTCCTCGCGGGCGTCCACGTCCTCGCCCGGCCCCGCCTTCACGCCGCCGATGTCCACGATGTCGGCGCCGCCCTCGACCGCGCGGTCCACCGCCTCCAGGGCGGCGCCGAAGCCGTAGGTGCGGCCCTGGTCGTAGAAGGAGTCGGGGGTACGGTTGACCACGGCCATCACCGCGAACTCGCCGGGGCCGAACTGCCTGCCGCGCAGGCGCAGAGTGCTCATCACCACCGAGCCTACGGAAAGATCGCGGCAGGCGGTACATCTCCATCCGCGAGCCGGGGTGCTAGGCGGCCGAGCCCTTCTCGGCGGTCAGCAGGAAGTCCTGGGCGATCAGCGGCAGGCGACGGCGGGCGTGGACGACGGCGATCACCCGGCGTACCGCGGGTTCCAGTGAGCGGACCACCAGGCCCGCCCGGCTGGCCTGCTCGGCCATGCCGCGGTACCAGAGCAGGGAGGCCTGGCCCGAGCGGACGGCGTGGAGCCAGCCGTTGCGCTCGTCGGTCTCCAGCACCACGACGGGGCTGACGGCGTACTTGCCGAACATCGCGTCGAGTTCCCTGCGGCGTACGCTGCCGCGCGCGGGCAGGGCCAGGCGCAGGCCGTCGAGCCTGAGCATGGGAACGGGATCGGGCAGGTCGAGGCCGGGCGGGGAGATGAGCACGATCTCCTGGCGTTCCAGCGGGTGGGTGATCAGGTCGGTGGGCACGGGCAGGTCCGTGAGGCCGAGGTCGGCCCGCTGTTCCCTGATCGCGCTGACCACGGCGTCCCGGCCGTCGCAGCGCACGATGTGCACCCGCACCCCCGGGTGCTCGGCCGCGTAGGCGGGTAGCAGCCGCCCGGCCAGCCCGGGTTCGAGGTTGGGGGTGGAGGCGATGCGCAGCTCCGCCTCCGAGGTACCGGCGTGATGGGACAGGGCCTCGATCTCGCCGACGGCGTCGAGGGCCTCCCTTGCCAGCTTGACGACCCTGCGTCCCTGCGCGGTGACGACGACACCGCGCCCGGAGCGGGCGAAGAGGGTCATGCCGAGCTCGCGCTCCAGGTCCCTGATCGCACGTGAAAGCGCAGGCTGTGCGATGTAGAGCGACCTGGCCGCGTCGGTCATGGTGCGGTGCTCCGCAGTCGCGACCACGTAGCGGAGCTGCTGCAGGTTCATGCCTTTGAAGCTAGGACAACGCCCGCCGCGCGGTCCGGGACATAGCGGAGATCACCTCGAATGATTTCGGACCGTGACCGAGTACCGCTACATCCGTGACGGGTGATAAATCAGTATGCTTCTGCCCCAAATTTGGCAAAGGTCCGAACCGTCATGCCGGTTTCGGACAATGGGGGCAAAGGGGACACAGGGTGACAGGTAACGGGCAGTATCCCCCACCGCCCCAGGATCCCCGCCGCCAGCCTCCACCCGGCAGGCCCCACCAGGGTTACCCGCCGCCGCCCCGGCCGCAGGCGCAGCCGTACCAGGAGCCCGCCACCCGGCAGTACCGCCCGGCCCCACCGCCGCAGGCTCCGCCCCAGGGCCCGCCTTACGGGCCGCCCCAAGGCCAGCCCTACGCTCCCCCGTCACCCCAGGGTCAGCAGCCTTACGCGCCGCCCCAGGGTCAGCAGCCTTACGCGCCCCCGCCCGCGCCGCCGCAGGGCCAGCCGTACCAGCAGCCTCCGCCGCCGCCGGGCCCGTACGGCCCGCAGGGGCCTCAGTATCAGCAGGGCGGTCAGTGGCCGCCCCAGGGACACCGGCCGCCGCCGCAGGGGCCCGGTTGGACGCCGCCCCCTCCCCCGCCGGGCCCCTACGGGTCGTGGCAGCGCCCGCAGCCGCGCAAGAGGTCCGGTGGCGCGGCGGGGATCCTGATCGCCGTCTTCGGCTCGGTCGCGGCTGTCTTCCTGCTGCTCGTGGTCGCCGCCGCGATCTTCAAGAACTCTCCACTGACCGACACCACCTCGCCCGTCGCGCTGCCCACCCACACGCCGCGCGAGAGCGACCGCCCGATCGGACGGGAGAGCGACCAGCCGACCCGACCCACCGAGCGCCCGACCCGCCAGCCCACCCAGGAACCCACCCAGGAACCCACCAGGGAACCCACCAGGGAACCCACCAGGGAACCCACCCAGGAGCCGAGCAGGCCGCCGGAGCAGGAGACGGTCAACCAGCCGGCCCAGGTCAGCCTGAACACGGGACTGACGAACAACACGATGTACCGGGCCGGCGCGCTGCCCAGGACGAACTGCCGCGCGGGCAACGCCAACATCTACAGCCACAGCCAGCTCAAGGCGCTGATCCTGAAGACCGGCAAGTGCATGGACCAGGCGTGGGGGCCGATCCTGAACCGGCAGGGCATCGACTGGAGCCCGCCCGGCTACGCGATCGCCGCCAAGCGCGGCAGGGGCGCCTGCGGCGACTACCCGTCGGCCGGGAACATGGTGCCGTACTACTGCCCGCGCAACAACACCATCTACGCCTCCACCTCGGCGATGGCCAGGGGCAACGGCAACTCGATCGGGTACGGGCAGATCAGCTCGTGGCACGGCGCGATCATCAGCATGATGGCCCACGAGTACGGTCACCACGTCCAGAACATCACCGGCATCCTCGGCTCGCACTGGCAGAAGCATTTGGGCTCCAGCAGCAAGAGCGGCCGGCTGGCACTGAGCCGAAAGCTGGAGCTCCAGGCTACCTGCTTCGGCGGCATGTTCATGCGCGCGGTGGCGAGCAGCTATCCGGTCACCTCCAGCGGGCGCGGAACGCTGTACGCGTTCTATGCCAGAGTGGGCGACTTCCCTGGATATCCTCGCGATCATGGCAGTCCGGCGAACAACAACCGGTGGTTCCGCCAGGGGTGGGAGAAGAACAAGGCGTTCCAGTGCAACACTTGGCTCGCACCGGCATCGACGACGTCGTAGCTTCATGAACCGTTCATCCCGGTTTCGGCATCTGTCAGTGATGTCCCTATATGGGGGCTAGAATCCTGGCAATCTCATGCTCAACGGGGGGCAAAGCCGCGGTTTTGCCTGGTACGACGTTTGAAGGAGCGGTGTGACGATGCGCCTTGGGGGAGATCGTGCCGCCGGAGGCAGGAAACGGCGTACCCCTCGTCGGCCCTCTGGTCAGGCACCGCGCTTTGCCAAGCGCCTCAACCCGGCCTCGATCATCGGCTGGACGGCCCTGTCGGCCATCCTGCCCGGGGCCGCCCACCTGCGGGCCGGGCGCCGCCGTACCGGGTTCGCGCTGCTGGGCGGCTTCGGGCTGCTGCTGCTCGCCGGGCTGGTCTTCGCCCTCACCCGCACCGAAGAAAACCTCGGCGCGCTGGTCCGCGACAGCGTCCTGATGTCGGTCAGCATCGGGGCCGGGATCGGGGCGCTGTGCTGGTTCGCCCTCATCCTCGTCTCCTACATCACCCTCGGCCCCGACCGTCTCAACGGCCGGGGGCAGATCATCTCCGGCATCGCGGTCGGCATACTCTGCGTGGCGGTGACCGCGCCGTTCGCGCTGGCCGCCAACACCGCGCAGACCACCCGCGACACCTTCAAGGGCATCTTCCCGTCCGTGCCCGACGACGGCACGAAGGCCGAGCCGGTCAAGCACGAGGACCCGTGGAACGGCAAGGAGCGGGTCAACTTCCTGCTCGTCGGCGGCGACGCCGCGGGCAACAGGACCGGGGTGCGCACCGACAGCATGACCGTGGCCAGCGTGCACGTGAAGACCGGCAACACCGTGCTGTTCAGCCTGCCGCGCAACCTGCAGCACGTGCGCTTCTCGCCCAACTCGCCGCTGGGCAAGCACTACCCCAACGGCTTCATGGCCGAGTTGGGCAGCGGCGGCCTGCTGAACGAGGTCTGGCAGTTCGCCAACGACCACCCCGAGATCATGGGCGGCCGCAACCGGGGCGCCAAGGCGCTGATGGACGGCATCGGCCACACCCTCGGCATCAAGATCGACTACTACGCCCTGGTCAACATGTACGGCTTCGCCGACCTCGTCGACGCCATCGGCGGCCTCAAGATCCGCGTCGACAGCGACGTCAAGTGGGGCGGCCTCTACGGCACCGCGGGCACCATCAAGGCCGGCTACCAGCGCCTGTCCGGCGAGGAGGCGCTCTGGTACGGCCGCTCGCGGGTGGGCAGCGACGACTTCTCCCGGATGGCCCGCCAGCGCTGCGTCATCGGCGCCTTCGCCCAGCAGGCCACCCCGGACAAGATCCTGGCCAACTTCACGAAGATCGCGCACGCGGCCCGGCGGATGGCCCAGACCAACATCCCGCAGCCGCTCCTGGAGCACCTGGCCACGCTGGCCCTCAAGGTGAAGGGCGCCAAGATCACCAGCCTGCAGTTCGTGCCGCCGCACTACTGGCCCGGCTCGGCCGACTGGAACAAGATCCGTCGCGCGTCCGCCAAGGCGCTGAACGACTCGCTCAAACCCTCCCGTACCGCCCTGGCCGCGAACGTGAGCGCCTCCCCCGGCAGCCCCTCCGCCGGCGTCACGCCGAAGCCGACCAGGACCCGCCCGAGCACGCCGTCCCAGACGCCGACGCGGAACAACCAGGCGGCCCAGTCGCTGTCGGAGCTGTGCGGCCTCTGACACGGCCGGTGATCGCCGGGTAGGGTTCCGGCATGACCGTGCCTTTACGGGTGGAACGGGCGCTGCTCACCTGCGGCGTCGTGGGTCCTCCGCTGTTCGTCGTGGCCTTCCTCGTCGAGGGGGCCACCCGCGCGGGCTACGACCCGATGCGGCACCCGGTGAGCGCGCTGGCACTCGGCGAGCTGTGGTGGACGCAGACCGCGAACTTCATCGTCACCGGCCTGCTGCTGGTGGCCTTCGCCGCGGGCCTGGCCCCCGCGTTGAGGCGGCGCTACGAGGCGGGCCCCTGGGCGCCCGTGCTGGTCGGCATGATGGGCGTCGGCCTCATCGGGGCGGGCGTGTTCCCGACCGACCCGGTCAGCGGCTACCCGGCCGGCACCCCGATGCTGCTGCCCGTCCCGACCGACGACGGCATGCTGCACGACGCCTTCTCGGCGCCGGTCTTCCTCGCGCTGCCGGTCGCCTGCTGCGTGGTGGGCTACCGGTTCGCCCGCGCGGGCCGTACGGCGTGGGCGGTGTACTCGTTCGTGACCGCGCCCGCGTTCCTGGCCGGGTTCGTCCTGGCCTCGGGGGGTTTCAGTCAGAGCCCGGCCCTGATGCCGATCGGCGGGCTGCTGCAGCGGCTGACGCTCGTCATCGGGTGGGTGTGGCTGACCGCGCTGGCGGCACATCTCCTCCGCGCCGAAAATCAAAGTCCCGTTCGCGGGGAAATGGGGTAATCCAGCAGGTCACAACCCTGAAGAGTCGCTGGACGCGGTCCTGCGGATGGAGGAATGTGGGGAGGTTCGTTCCCTCCAGAGAGTTCGGTGGTCTCCCATGCGGGTCCTGATCCAGCTACGTCCATCCCCCGACCTGGTCGCGGCGGTGGCCGATCCCGGGCGGCGCGCGACGACGGCCGACGTCGCCGACGGCCTGCCCGGCGTCGCGCTCGACACCGCCTTCACCCCGGTGGCCGTTCCCCGGCCACTCCCCGCCACCGGCGGGGATCCGCTCTCCCTCAACCAGCCGCTGACCTTCTCCCTGGCCGCCGACGACGCCTCGGTGCTGGTGCGCGGCGAGATCGCCGACGACGAGCTGTCCACCCGGCTCGCGCTGCTGCCGACGCTGCGGCCCGACGTCGTGGGCGTCTTCGCCGACCCAGTCATCGAGTCGAACCTGACCTGCGGCGGCGACGCCCCCGTGGGCGACTGGCACGACGTCGAACGGCTGATGAACGTGGCCGCGCTGAACGCCGCCGGGCTCGACGGGCAGGGCGTGGCGCTGGCCGTGCTCGACACCGGCATCAACGCCGCGCACGTGGCCAGAGCGCTCGGACGCGGCGTCACCCTCGACGCCGAGCGCAGCTGGAACCCTTCCGGCGTGAGCGGCAGACCCGGCGAGTTCGAGGTGGACCACGGCACGATGTGCGCGTTCGACGCGCTCATCGGCGCGCCGCAGGCCTCCCTCATCGACATCCCGGTGCTGCTGTCGCCCCGGCCGGGCGGCTCGGCGCTGGACGGCTTGCTGTCGGACGCGGTGGCGGCCTTCGCGCACCTGCGCACGGTGCTGGACGCCCAGCCCGCCGACTCCAGGTCGCTGGTGGTGAGCAACTCGTGGGGGTCCTTCTCCCCCGCGTGGGACTTCCCGCCCGGCCACCCCGGCAACTACTCCGACAACGCCGCCCACCCGTTCAACCTGATCGTCGCGGCCCTCGACGGGGCGGGCGCGGACATCCTGTTCGCGGCGGGCAACTGCGGGCGCGAGTGCAAGGACGGCAGGTGCGCCTACCCCGACCGGCCCATCGGCGGCGCGAACTCGCACCCGCGGGTGCTGTCGATCGGCGGGGTGGACGTCAACAACGAACGGGTCGGCTACTCCTCGCAGGGGCCCGGACGGCTGACCACCCGCAAGCCGGACGTGTGCGCCTACACGCACTTCTCCGGGTCGAAGGCGTTCGGCGACGACGCCCCCGACTCGGGCACCTCGGCCGCCTGCCCGGTGGCCGCCGGACTGGTCGCGGCGATCCGCACCCAGTGGCCCGCCTCGCGCCTGTCACCGTCGCAGCTCCGCTCGCTGCTGCGCCGTACCGCCGAGGACCGCAGCGACGTGGGCTTCGACTTCGACTACGGCTTCGGCGTGGTGTCCACCGCCGCGATCGTCGCCGCGTTGCAGAGGCGGGCGAAGAGCGTAGCGTGATGACATGGTCCTCATCACCGTACGGCTGCCGCGGGGCGCGACGCTCGCCGACGCGATCGAGCGCCTCGGCCTGTCGGAGGACGAGGTCGACACCGGCTACGGCCTGGTGCTCATCGACCCCGACCAGGGGCTGTACGGCCTGCGTGTGACGGACGAGGCGGGCCACCGGGCCGGCCCGCCTTACTCCGACCCCCGGATCGAGCCGTTCGGCCCGCCCCGGGACTAGGCCCCGGCCCTGCTGAAGACGCGGGTGCCGACGGCCAGGCAGACCGTGGCGAACACGGCCGTCACGAGTGTGCCCGCCAGCACGGTTCCGGTGAGGTAGTGGCCGGCGAACAGGTCGCGCAGCGCCTCGACGACGTACCGGAACGGGCTCAGGTGGGAGAGCGCGTCCAGCCACGGCGGCGCCATCGACATCGGCAGGAAGGCCCCCGACAGCAGGATCAGCGGCACGACCGCGGTGGTCATGACGGGCGCGAACAACTCCTGGTTCATCGTCAGCCCGATCGCGCACGACAGCGCGGCCAGGCTGACGCCGAGGACCACGACCAGCAGCAGCCCGGCGAGCACGCCGCCCAGCGGGGCGCGCAGGCCGAACGCGTAGCCGACGGCGACCAGCACCGACGTCTGGACGACCAGCGTGACGGCGTTGTCGAGCACCCGGCCGAGCAGCAGCGACAGCCGGGGCGCGGGGGTGACCCTGAGCCGCTCCAGCGCGCCCGAGCGCTTCTCGAAGACGATGCCGAACCCGGCCAGGCCGGTGCTCATCAGCGCGAGCTGGATGATCAGGCCCGGCACCAGGGTCTCCCAACTGCCGATGGTCGCGAACAGCGGCCCGAACAGCACCAGGAACAGCATGGGCTGCACGGCGGTGAACACGATGCCGTACTTGTGGGCCAGGGTGAGCGCCAGGTGATGGCGGAACACCAGCCAGGTCTCCCTCATGCCGGGCTCCCTTCGCGCAGCGAGCGGCCGGTGATGGACAGGAAGGCGTCGTCGAGCGTGCCGCCAGCCTTCAGCTCGTCCGGGGTGCCCTCGGCGACGATGCGGCCGTGGTCGATGATCAGCAGCCGGTCGCAGAGAGCGTCGGCCTCGTCGAGGTAGTGCGTGGTGAGGAACACGCTCACGCCGTGTTCGGCGCGCAGCGCCCGGATGTGGTCCCACAGGTTGGCCCGGCTCTGCGGGTCCAGGCCGGTGGTGGGCTCGTCGAGGAACAGCAGCACCGGTTGGTGGACGAGGGCGAAGGCGATGTCGAACCGCCGTCGCTGGCCGCCGGAGAGGGTCACCCCCATCCTGGTCTCCAGGCCGCCGAGCTCCAGCAGGCCCAGCAGTTCGGCCACCCGCTCGTGGGCCTGGGGGCGGCTCAGGCCGTACAGCATGGCCTGCAGGAGCAGGTCGGTGCCGACCGGGGTGGCCGGGCTGAGGCCGCCGGACTGTGCGACGTAGCCGATGCGGCGGCGCACGCCGCGCGGGTCGGCCAGCAGGTCGTGCCCGGCCAGCGTGGCGGTGCCCGCGGTGGGGCGCAGCAGGGTGGTCAGCATGCGCATCGTGGTGGTCTTTCCGGCGCCGTTGGGGCCGAGGAAGCCGACGATCTCGCCGGCCCGCACGGTCATGTCCACGCCGCGGACGGCTTGCACGCCGTCCTTGAAGGTCTTGCTCAGACCTGAAACCTTGATCATGTGATCGCCTCCAAAATTAGAGTAGCTTAAATTTTAGAGTGACCGCAAAGTTGTATCCTTGGGGGCATGGAAGAGGGCCTGCGCGAGCGCAAGAAGCGGGAGACCCGGCAGCGGATCGCCGATGTGGCGATGGGGCTGTTCATGGCCCGCGGGTTCGAGCATGTGACCGTGGCCGAGGTGGCGCGCGCCGCGGACGTGTCGGTGAACACGGTGTTCAACTACTTCGGCACCAAGGAGGACCTGTTCCTCGACCGCCAGGACAACGCCGAGCGACTGGCCGCCCAGGTCGTCCGGGACCGCCGGCCGGGCGAGGGCGCGGTGGCGGCCGTACGGCGTGACTTCCTCGACGCGCTCGACACCCGGCACTGGCGGTACGGGCTCAACGAGGGCGGCGACCTGTTCGCCAGGCTGGTGAGCGAGAGCCCTTCGCTGCAGGCGCGACTGAAGGTGATGCACGATCGCCGGGAGGCGCTGCTGGCCGAGACGCTGGCGGAGGAGTCCGGCGCCGATCCCGACGACCTCACGCCCGCGATCGTCGCCGCCCAGCTCCTGGCGGTCACCCGCATCGTGGCGGGCCAGGCGGTCCGGCGGAAGCTCGCCGGGGAGAGCTGGGACGAGATCGCGCCCGACGCCACCCGGCAGGCCGAGCGGGCGTTCGACCTGCTGGAGTCGGGGGTGGGCGACTACTGCACGGCCCCGCCGCGCGCCGGTCACCCGGCGTAGCATTCTGTCCCCGTTTGTTTGAATTAAAGGCTGGAAATCGCGATATCCGGCGCACTCTCAAAGACGATCATCCCTTTGCTCGTTGATAACTCCCCAGGCAGGTTTCACCTCTATAACCGGGGTATCTCCGAGCTTGTCGCCACTGTCACGGCGCAGCAGGGATTCAGATTCTCTGGAATCTTCTAGTCTTCGGGAAGTGAGATGTCCCTTCTTAGTCATGGGACCGTCCAGCGCCTTCGCCACGGAAGTCGCGCCGTTTCATGGATGGCCACAGCGACGATTTCCGGAATTATCATCGCGTCGTCCTTTCAGACGTCGGTGAACGCCTCCGCCGAAAGCGCGTTCGGACCTCCCGGTGAGCGGAAGGCCGCGGGCAACACGCACGGGCGCCTGCTCGACGGCGGCCTCGGCTGCGGCAGAGGCAGGCCCTGCCGCAAGCACGGGAAGAAGCCCTGTCCCGGCACGCCGTGCAAGAACGACTCCTGCAAGTGCCCGACCGGCCCCCAGGGCAAGACCGGCCCGCCCGGCCCGCAGGGTCAGGCCGGGCCCACCGGACCCACCGGTCCGCCGGGCGCGACGTCGGGGACCACCGGCCCCACCGGGCCGAGGGGCGCGGTCGGGCCCACAGGACCGAAGGGGGTCGCCGGTCCCACCGGACCGTCAGGCCCGCAGGGCGGCACCGGGGTCACCGGGCCTGCGGGCCCGCAGGGCGGCGTCGGAGCCACCGGGCCCTCGGGGCCGCAGGGCCAGCCGGGAAACACCGGGCCCACCGGCCCGCAGGGCATCCCCGGCGCCACCGGGGCCATGGGGCCGGGAGCGAGCATCGACAGCGCCCAGCGCGCCAACACCCACTTCACGCTGCTCGTCCCCACCGGTGGCGGCCTGGTCGTCCGGGACTCGAGCAAGAAGCCGCCGTGGCACGACCTCAGCTCGCTCATCCCGCCCGGCGAGAAGGTGATCGCCGCCACCGTGGTGGACCAGGGCCAGCCGCCCGCCAACGATATTCACATCTCCATCCTCACCGAGGACGGCGACGTCTACCAGACGGCGTGCGTCACGTCGGGAGGGTACAACTGGCCGAGGAACTGCTCCGCCTTCGTGCTCAACTCCCCGCCGAACAACTGACCCGGCGAAACGACTGACGCCGTGCCCGGAGAATATCCGGGCACGGCGTTACCGCGTGAAGAGACAAAACAGAGCCGACGGCGACGCTCAAGGCGCTCGCCGGTGAAAAGCCCGCGACTAGGGTGTGAAATCAGTTCTGTCGATTTCACCATCTCAGAGGCCATCGTGGGACCAACCGCCGTCGCGTCACCCCGTGTCACGTCCCCCGCCGCGGAACTCCCCGACCGCACCCGCTTCTGGGCGCTGACGCTGCTGGCCGGCTGGATGGCACAGGCCGCGCTCCGCATGGCCGTCTCCTTCCAGCACGCGATGCCCATCCTCGTCCCCGACGAGAGCGGCTACCTCCTGGCCGCCCGCCTCATCTCGGGCGGGTCGCCCAGCGACCTGTCCGGGCGGACCTTCTACCAGGGCGGATACTCACTCCTCCTGGCCCCCGTCTACTGGATCAGCGACGACCCCGCCACCGTGTACCGGCTGGTCCTCGTCATCAACGCGCTGGCCGGCGCGAGCCTCCTGGTGCTGGCGTACCTGGCGTTGCGCCGGATGGGCCTGCCGAGAGGCCGAGCCTGCCTCCTCGCGCACGTGACCGCGCTGATCCCCTCCGCGATCTACTACTCCCAGTTCGCGCTGACCGACGCCGTGCTCCCGGTGGTCGTCCTCGGCTGGCTGCTCCTGCTGCACGGGTGGCTCGGCGGAGGCGGGCGGCTGCACGGCGTCGCGGCGAGCGCGGCCGCCGCGTACGCGTACAGCACGCACGCGCGCGGCCTGATCATCCTGGTGGCGCACGCCGGACTGCTCGTGGTCGTCGCCCTCCGCCGCCGCGGGACGATCGGGCGCGACGTCGCGGCCATGGCCCTGGTGGCGGCGCTCGGGGCGGGCGCGGGCTGGGCGCTGAACAGCTGGGTGCGGGCCGAGCTCTACCCGGGCGGCGTCGCCCCGCTGGGCGACTGGCTCACCGACCGGCTGACCACCCTGGACGGCCTGGCCTGGACGGTCTCCGTCGCCGCCGGCCAGCTCTGGCACGTGATCGTCGCCACCTGGGGCCTGGCGGGCGTCGGCCTGCTCGCCCTGGCGGCGACCGCCTTCCGCCGCGCCGCCCCTCCAGCGGACCGGCTGCTCGCGGGCGTCACGCTGGCCGCGATCGCGGGGGTGGCCGTGGCGACCTCGGCGGCGCTGCCGGGCGAGGGCACCGTCGCGAACCACGCCTACGGCAGGTACCTGGCCTGTTTCACGCCCGCGCTCGTCGCGGCCGGTCTGGTGGTGCTGACCCGTGCCCGTACGGCCACGGCGATCAGGGCGGCTCTCGGGACCGCGGCGCTGACCGTCGTGACCGCGGGAATCGTCTGGCTGCACGCGGGCGAGAGCCTGTCCCGCGACTTCTTCGGCGTGTTCGACTTCCCCGAGATCTGCTTCCTGACCTGGGACTGGGACGCCCTGAACCTCTGGCGGGCCACGGTGACCGCCACGCTCCTGCTCGCCCTCGCCACCCTGGTGCGGGCCACGGCCGGCCGCCGGACCGGGCTGATCGCCGTGGCCGCCGCCTGCGTCGCCGTCGAACTGGCGATCACCGGGGTGACCGTGGTCAAGGTCTCCGTCCCCTGGGGGAGGATCCTGAGCTTCGCCACGGACCTGGCGCCCGCCGGGTTGCGTCCCGATGATCGGGTGGGCGTCGACTACCAGGGGGTCCACTGGCGGATCTGGGTCTCGCAGGCGTTCGCCGTACGGCGGAAGCTGGTCCCCGTCGATCCGTCCCGCGGCCACTTCCTGCCCGCGGACCTGAGTCTGGTCGTCGTGCCGTGGCCGGCGGGTGCCGGGATCGAGGGCACCTGGCCCGCGGCGCCGCCCGGCTGGCGGCCGGTCGCCGGGAACCAGAACCAGGCGGGCAGTTGGGCCGCCTGGCGCCGCTGATCACCTGGAGTAGAACTCGACCACCAGCTGCTCGTCCACCGGGACCGCGATCTGCTCGCGGGTCGGGTGGCTGAGCAGCGTGAAGCGCAGGTCGGCGTGGTCCACCGACAGGTAGGCGGCGGTCCGCTCGTCGGCGTACACGCCCTCGGCCGCCGCGACGAACGGCTGCATGGCCCGCGAGCGCTGCCGTACCGCGATGACCTGGCCGGGCTTGACCAGGTAGCTGGGGATGTCCACCTTGCGGCCGTCGACCGTGATGTGGCCGTGCGTGACGTACTGGCGGGCGGCGTAGATGGACGGGGCGAGGCCGGCCCGGAGTACGAGCGAGGCGAGGCGGGTCTCCAGGATCGCGACGAGCTCGGCGCCCGAGGCGCCCTCCCGGCGCACCGCGAGGTCCCAGTAGCGGCGCAGCTGCCGCTCGGCGACGTCGTAGTACCAGCGCAGCTTCTGCTTCTCCATCAGCCGCAGCCCGTAGTCGCCGGTGGTGCGGCGGTTGGTCTTGCGGCCGTGCTCGCCCGGCGGGTAGGGGCGCTGTTCGAAGTAGCGGACGGCTTTCCTGGTCAGCGGAACTCCCGCACGTCGGGACAGTCGCACCTTCGGGCCGGTGTAGCGCACGTTCACCTCAATATGGTTAGGTAGACCTTACTAAGGCAAGCCTAACCTATGTCGAGCGACAACCTCAAGGAGACGCCATGCCGCTGCTCGCCCCGCCGCTCCCCGAGCGGATCCGCACGCTCGCCGGAGCCTCCGCCGTCACGCACGCCTGCGTGGCGGGCTCACCCATGCCCGCCCGGCGCGCGCACGGCGGCGTCGACGCGAGCGGCCGGCCGCTGCTGCTGGTCCGCCCCGGCGAGGAGCTGTACGGCCTGCGCGGCGACGCGGTCGTCACCGTGGACCTGAACGCGGTGCGGATGATCGGCGCGGTGGAGCACCCGCGCTCGCTGCTCAAGGTGCAGGGCTGGGCCGAGGCCGTACCGCCGGAGACGGCGCGCGAGGCCGCGATCGCGATCGCGGCGCACAGCCCCGACGACGCCCTCTTCGAGGCCCTGGAGCGGTACGGCGAGGCGGGCGCGCCCCAGTTGCTCCGCGTGGACGTCGGCCAGGTGGTCTACCTGACCGGGCAGGAGTCCGGCGTGCTCGACGCCGAGGAGTACCTGGAGGCGGCGCCCGACCCGCTGGCCGAGGTGGCCGAGCGGGTGCTCGCGCACGTCAACGGCGCGCACCGGCCGCAGCTCGGCGCCGGGGTCTCCCAGTTGCTCGACGCGCCCGCCGAGGACGCCTGGCTGTGGGAGCTCGACCGCTTCGGCGCCACCGTGCGACTCGGCGTCGAGGACCCGTCGCTGGCGCGTTTCCCGTGGCCCGAGCCCGTGGAGAGCGGCGTGTCGCTGGAGAGTTCGCTGCGCGCGTTGCTGTGCGCCTGCTGACATCCGTGCGATTGACCTCGCCCGCTGGTTGACTGGTTACCGACAGTGACGGTTACCACCGACGAAGGGGCACGCTCAATGAGGTTCGCGACGATCGCGGCGGCGCTGGCGCTCACGGCAGGTCTGGGGGTGGTGGGCCCGCCCGCCACAGCGGCGCGGGCCGGCGCCACACCCAACCGGTGCGCGGAGAAGTTCGGCGACGACTTTAAGATCCTCGACAGTCACTTCGTCAGGAACGTGAAGAAGCCGCACAAGGTCTTCGGCGTGGCGTACCTCACCTACAACCACCAAACCGGCGCCAACTGCGCCTGGACCGAGAAGGTCATCGACAGGGGCGAACGCTCGTTCACCAAGGTCGAGCTCTGTAACACGGCGACCGGCGAGTGCGTGGGCGAGGCGAGCCGATTCAAGATCTACGCGGGCCCCGCCCAGGTGGTGGCCAGGGCACAGTGCGTCCGGCTCAGCGCCCGGATCAACGGGCCCAAGGGGGCCTACGGGCTGTTCACCAGCGAGAGCTATCACTGCGGCGCCTGACGCGCCGACGGCGTGATCGGGCCGTGCAGGCGCACGCCTTCGGCGGCCAGCCGCTCGTCGTAGGCGTCGCCCAGGTCCCGCAGCGCCTGCGGGCAGTCACCGGCGTACGCGGGCCCGTGCATGAGGCCGAGCGTACGCGGTGACAGCTCGGCCAGGGCGCGGATGGCGGGGCCCGTGCCGGGGGTGAGGCAGGTGGCGCCGTAGACGTCCTCGGCGGCCAGCGCGCCGGAGATGAGCTCGCGCTCGGTCAGCGCCAGACCTTCGCCCATCGCGGTGAACAGGTCGCCGCACAGCAGCGTCGAGGTGGTCTCCTCGAACAGGACGCCCGCGTCCCAGCCGTGCGGGATGTGCGGCGTCTCGATCCGCCGTACCCGCCTGCCGCCGAGGTCGATCACCTCGCCGTCCGCCAGCGGGCGCGGCGGGCGGTCGGCCAGGTCGTTGATCGAGACGGCGCAGCCGAGCGCGCCGTGCGCCACCCGCGCCTGCGGGGCGGCGGCCAGCCACAGGTTCATCGCCCCGCACTCGTCGGCCTCCAGATGGCCGAAGGTGATCCAGCGCAGCCGCTCGACCGGCATCACGCTCGCCACCGCGGACGACACGAGCGGGAAGAGGGCGCGCAGGCCCGTGTGGAACAGCAGCGGCTCCTCGGCCACGACGAGGTACTGGTTGAAGGCCAGGTCCGCGTCGGGCACGTAGGTGGACAGCCGGTACACGCCGGAGGCGATCTCGGTGACGTCGGTCCTCATCCCCTCACTCTGCGCCCATGTGCTCTCCCTGTCACGACCATCTGCGCCTCACCTGCGCAAATGACCTCGACTTCGCCTCTTGACTCGCCCATACTGATCAACGTCAGAGCGTAGCGCTCCGACCACTCAACGTGTTCGATCAGCTTAAGGAGGCTCACCTTGCCCCTCAACGGGCCGAAGGAACGCATCACGATCAGGTCTCTGGGCGTCATCCTGTTCACCGCCCTCATGCTGGGATCCTGGACCGCCACACCGGCGCACGCGGACGTCGTCCTGAACGCGCCGTACGTCCTGTCGCACGACGACTCGGTCAGCTCGGCCGCTGCCCGCCTGGTCCTGCAACGGGACGGCAACCTCGTCGTCTACGACGAGTTCAACTCGCCCCGGTGGGCCAGCAACACCGTGCACAGGGGCCACCGGGCGGTGTTCCAGACCGACGGGAACTTTGTCGTCTACACCGTCTCCGGCAAGCCCGTGTGGGCGTCCGGCACGCACGGTCACCCCGGGTCCCGGCTCAGCGTCCAGGACGACGGCAACGTCGTGATCTACGACGGCAGCCAGGCGATCTGGGCCACCGGCACCGACCACCTCGCTCGCTAGCGGCCAGGAAAAGCTCCGGACCGGGCCCGTCCGGAGCTTTTCCTTTGCCCCGAAGGTCCAGGCGTTCGGGCGGGTAGTTCCCCATTCGAGACCAGTTGTCACTACGATCTTCGTTCGTGACTGCCCCCAGCCCGGCCGCACACCCCGAGCGGAGCAGGCGGGCCCTGATGACCGTCGCCGTGCTCGCCGGCACGCTCATGCTGGCCGCCGCCGTGGTCGTGGCCGGTTTCGCGCTCACCTCCAGGTCGCTCAGCGAGGTCGGTGGCGGAGAGCCGCCGCGCGCCAACGCCATCCGTCCCGTGCCCGCCGGATCGGCCCGGCCCAGCGCTCCCGCCTCCGCGCTTCCCAGCGGAGTCCCCAGCGAGGACCAGGTCACCTCGCCCGTGCGGCAGATCACGCCGACCCCCGCGCGGTCCTCGAAGTCGCCGCTGTCCCGCAAGGTCAAGGAGCACGGGGTCAAGCCGACCCGCCAGCCGCCGACGACCGCGGTGACCCCCTCCCCTGAGAGGGAACCCGGCGACGACGTGGTGACCACGCTGAACGCCACCCACCCACCGGTCGGCCACTCCCCCACCCCGACCCACACCAAGAAGAAGAAGCACCGCCGCCAGAACCCCCGACCCACCCCGCAGGAATCGCTCGACTTCGACCGCTGACCCCATCCGAGCACCGCCTGCCCGGTCCGGTGAACGCCGGCGAGTGCCTGAACGGCGGGTGCGGAGGCGGGGGCGAGCGGGGTACGTGGGAGGATTCCCCACACGATGACCGCCTCACTGTCCTTCCGCTTGGTGCGTGCCACGGCGTTCGCCGTGGTCTGCGCCGGGCTTGGGGTGCTCGCGCACATCGTCGCGGGCGGGACGGTCTCGCTGGGCAGCGCGATGACCGGTTTCACGGCGTCCTTCGCCGCCGGAGCCCTCGTCTCCGGCCGGGAACGCGGTCCCGCCGCCGTCCTGGCCCTGCTGACCACCCTGCAGGTGGCTCTTCACCTGCTGTTCTCCCTCGCGCACACCGTGTCCACGCCGGACCTCGCGTCCCCTGCGCTCGCCGGCGGTGCGCACGCGCACGCGGGCCTGGTGCCCGGCCTCGGCATGCTGGTCATGCACGGCTGGGCGGTCGGGCTGACCGCGCTCTGGCTGGCGCGCGGCGAGGCCGCCCTGTGGGCGCTGGTGCGCCGCATCGGGGTACGGCTCGGCCTGCGCCTCCCGCTCGCCCCCGGCCCGATCGTGGTGCCGTTCCACGCGGCGCCGCCCTCCTCCCCGCTCGTCCTGCGTTCCGCGCTGCTCGAGCACGTGGTGAGCGGTCGCGGCCCTCCCCTCTCCCTCCGCACCGTCTGAAACGGCCCAGGGCCGTAGGAGGAGTCCTGGCTGGACTCCCGCCATGCCATGACCAAGGGAGAGAGATTCGTATGGACGTTCGCCGTGTGCTCTGCGTCGCGTTGGTGTCGATGGCCGGGCTCGCCGGCTGTACGGGCACCCCGGACGCCGCCGCGCCGCCCGCGCCGAAGGCCGCGCAGGCCGCCGCCCCGGGCCCGGTGCTGAGCATCACCGACCCGTGGGTGAAGACGATCAAGGGAGGCGGCGGTATGAGCGCCGCCTTCGGGACGCTGGTGAACAGCGGGGACACCGCCGTCACGGTCCTGAAGGCCGCCACCCCGGCCGCACCGCGAGTGGAACTGCACGAGACCGTGCAGGAGGCCGGGAAGATGGTGATGCGCCCCAAGGAGGATGGGTTCACCATTCCGGCCAAGGGGACGCTGACCCTCGAACCCGGCGGGAACCACATCATGCTCATGGACGTGAAGAACCCGGTGAAGCCTGGCTCCGAGGTGCGTTTCACGCTCACGCTGAAGGACGGCTCGGTCATGGAGTTCACGGCCGTGGGCAAGGACTTCGCGGGGGCCAACGAGGAATACCAGCCGGGGCACCAGTGAGGGCGGACGGGCTGAGCCGCCGGGGCCTGCTCGCGGGCGGGGCGGCGGCGCTGGCCGCGTACACCACGGAGAAGGCGGTCACCCAGCCGCCCGCGGCGACGGGGACGAGTGTGGAACCGTTCCACGGGGTCCACCAGGCGGGGGTCGCGACGCCGCCGCAGGCCCATGGCGTGTTCGTCGGGCTCGACCTGCGGAGCGGGACCGGCAGGGACGAGGTCGCGCGGCTCATGCGGCTGCTCACCGACGACGCCAGGCGGCTGACCCAGGGCAAGGGGGCGCTGGCCGACACCGAGCCGGAGCTGGCCGCGCTGCCCGCGCGGCTGACGGTCACCTTCGGGTTCGGGCCGGGGCTGTTCGAGGCCGCCAAGGTACGGCACCGCCACCCCGGCCCCCTGCCGCGCTTCTCGGTCGACCGGCTGGAGGAGCGCTGGAGCGGCGGCGACCTGCTGCTGCAGATCTGCGGCGACGACCCGGTCTCGGTGGCGCACGCCCTGCGGATGACCTTGAAGGACACCCGCTCGTTCGCCAAGATCCGGTGGGTGCAGCGGGGGTTCCGGCAGGCGACCCAGCGGGCGGGGCTGACCCAGCGCAACCTGATGGGCCAGCTCGACGGCACCGTCAACCCTGTCCCCGGCACGCCCGACTTCGAGCGGGCGGTGTGGATCGGGCAGGGGCCGCTGGCCGGAGGCACCACCCTGGTACTGCGCCGGATCAGGATGCTGATGGACACCTGGGACGCCGCCGACCGGGTGGCGAAGGAGTTCAGCGTCGGCAGGCGGCTCGACACGGGGGCGCCGCTGACCGGGAAGGCCGAGCACGACGAGCCGGACTTCGAGGCTCTCAACGGGCTCGGGTTCCCGGTGATCGCCAGGGAGGCGCACATCAGGCGGGCCCGGGTCGCCGATCCGGGGTCGCGGATGTTCCGCAGGGTCTACAACTACGACGAGGGGCAGGCCGACTCGGGGCTGCTGTTCGCCGCGTACCAGGCCGACGTGGAGCGGCAGTTCACCCCCGTCCAGCGGGCGCTGGCCGAGGTCGACCTGCTGAACGAGTGGATCACCCCGATCGGCTCGGCCGTCTTCGTCATCCCCCCGGGGTGCGCGGAGGGCGGCTGGGTCGGCGAGACCCTCCTCGGCTGACCGGGCCGGGCGGTCCTCCGGGGACATCCTGCGACGGGTGTCCCCGGAGGCGAGGCAGCTAGCGGGCCGAGACCTGGATCGCGGGCCAGGTGGCGATCTTGGCCGATACCGACGGGACCGCGGCGGGGAGGCCGAACAGGCCCCAGAACTCCTTCGTCTCGCCGGGGCCGAACTTCGGCGCGCTCAGCCGTACGCCGGAGGTCTCCGAGCAGGCGCAGTAGGCGTCCGTCCCGCCGTCCGCGTCCACCAGCACCCGGCCGGGCAGGTACTGCCGCCTGGCGTCGGTGTCGGTCAGGCGGAGGTTGCTGGCGGCCTGGTACTTGTACGACATCCACTCGGTGGAGTGTCCGAGCTCGTGCGCCCAGGCCTCCGCGTCGCCGTCGTTGGTGACGCGGTAGGTGAGCACCGCGAGGTCTCCGGGCAGCCGCCGCAGGCCGGTCACCTCCAGGGTGAAGGGCTTGCCGTCGAGCTTGGCCGAGGCCTTCAGGTCGTCCTGGCCGGGCGCCATGGTGATCACGGGGTCGCTGGGCGCCGCCGGCTCCTGGGCGGGGGCGGGCTTGACGAAGGCCACGGTGACCCGGCGGTTGCGGCGGCGGCCCTCCTCCTCGTCGTTGCTGTACAGCGGCTTGCGGGAGCCGTACCCCTCGGCCTTGAAGCGGACGCCGTCGCGGGTCACCAGGCCGGACAGGGCGCGCTGGACGGCCTGGGCGCGGCGCTTGGACAGCGGTTCGTTGATGGCGTCGGTGCCGGAGGAGTCGGCGTGGCCGGACACGGTGACGGACGGGCCGGTGGAGGCGTCGATGAGCTTGGCGGTGCGGGCGAGGACGGTTCTGGCCTTGCCGGTCAGGTCGGCCTTGTCGACCGCGAACAGCACGTCGGACGAGAGGCTGACCTGTAGGTCCTTGCCGTCGTCGGCGGTCTCCTCCGAGCGGTCGAGCGACTCGGAGGGCAGCAGCAGGCGGTGGCTGAGCGTGGTGACCGGCTGGGCGCCGGGGTCGGGGATGTCCAGGCCGTCGGTGACCGGCGGGTCGTCGCTGATCGGCACGTCGAGCATCGGCGGGCCGACGGGCGTGACGACGGTCGTGGACGCCGGGTTGCCGGAGGGCGCGGGCAGCACGGCGTAGACGGTGATCGACCTGCCGGGCTCGATGAAGTAGCCGAGCCCGTCACGATCCTGGTCGGTGCAGAGACACGGACTGCCCTCGGGCTTGTACGGCAGCAGCCACCGGCGCGCCTCCGCGTCGAGCACCCCGATCCCCGACGCCCACAGGATCCGCCCGAGCGGCCGCGTGCTGTCGCCCAGCTCACCGGTCCACGGCAGCTCCTTCTCGGTGCCGGTGTTGGTGAGCCTGACCTGGGCGACGAGATGCTTGCCCGCCACCCGGTTCAGCCCGACCACGTCGACCTGGAGCGCGGGGGTGAGCGTGCTGCGGGTGGTTCCGAGGGCGGGGCGGGCGTCCTCCTTGCCGGTGGGCGCGGCGGGCGATGGGGCTGCCGTCGTCGGCGGAGGGGACGGAGGAGAGTCCTGCTCGCGGGGCAGCGCGCCACATCCCACTGACATCAACACAACAAGGGACAAAGCCCCGATCCGGTGCCACATCCGGAAGATCCTGCCATGGTTTGGCAGAGATCCGTCAAACGGACTCGTCGATCAGGTCAGGCGACAGGACGTGGTCGAGGACCATCACGGCGCAGCCGGAAATGCCCGCGCTGGGACCCAGGCGGCTGGCCTCGATGCGCAGCCTGCGGGTGGCCAGCGCGGTGGAGCGCCGGTAGACGACCTCGCGGATGCTCGACACCAGCGGCGCGAACGCCTCGGCCACGTCCCCGCCGAGCACCACCACGGACGGGTTGAGCAGGTTGACCGCGCTGGCCAGCACCTCGCCGATGCGCCGGCCCGCCTCGCGGACCATGGCCATCGTCCCGGCGTCGCCCGCGCGGATCAGCGCGGTCACGTCGGCGATGGTCTTGACGTCGTGCCCCGCGGCGCGCAGGTCGCGCAGCAGCGCGGTGCCGCTGGCCACGGAGTCCACGCAGTCGACGTTGCCGCAGCGGCACAGCACGCCGCCGCCGTCGCGGACCGGGATGTGGCCGATCTCCCCGGCCGCGCCGAGCGCGCCGCGCAGGATCCCGCCGCCGGCGATGATCCCGGCGCCGATCCTGGTGGAGACCTTGACGTACATCAGGTCGCCGGTCTCCTCGGCGTAGGCGCCGCGGTGCTCGCCGATGGCCAGCACGTTCACGTCGTTGTCCACGTAGACCGGCACGGGGAAGCGCTCGCGCACGATCGGCGGGATCACCACGCCGGTCCAGCTCGCCATCACCCGCGCGCTCTCGGTACGGCCCGCGGCGAACTCCACGGTCGCGGGCACGCCCATCCCGACGCCCCTGACCGTGCTCCTCGGCCGGTCGCCGAGCAGCTCGTCCCAGGTGTCCATGAGCAGCGGCAGCACCACGTCGGGCCCCTGCTCGACGTCGATGACGAACTCCCGCCCGGCCAACTCGGCCCCCGCGAGGTCGCAGACCGCCACCCGGGTCCGGCTCGCGCCGAGCGCCGCGACCAGCACGACCCCGCCTGCGGCGTTGAACTCCAGCCGAACCGGCGGACGGCCGCCGGTGGAGGGGGCGTCGGCGCGCTCCACGACCAGGCCCCGTTCGATCAGCTCCCCGACGCGCAGCGACACCGCGGGGCGGGACAGGCCGGTCACCCGGCCGATGTCCGCCCGCGTCACGGCCTCACCGGAGCGGATGAGGCCCAGCACCTCGCCGGTGGTGGCAAGGGTCGCGGCGGTACGTCGAGGCATCGGCCCAGTGAACCACACAGTCTTAGGTCATGAATAGTCGTGACTTTCTTATCTCAAATAGCAAAACTCGGGTTGTGTATGCCCCAAACTCTGGCTAGTGTCCGTTCTGTCCCCGCTTGGCTGATCAATCGGAGTTCCCGACGTGTCCCCCCTGCCACCCACCGCCGCGCACACCGCAGACCTCGTCGTCTTCGGCGGCACCGGCGACCTGGCCATGCGCAAGCTCATCCCGGCCCTCTACCACTGCGACCGCGACGGGCGGCTCTCCCCCGAGACGCGCGTCATCGCCATGTCGCGCGGCGGCCTGGACGACGCCGACTTCCGCGGCAAGGTGGACGCCGAGGTACGTGACTCCGTCCCGGTGGACGACCCGGCGATGTGGCAGCGCTTCCTCGGCCGCCTGCACCACGTCTCGGTGGACGTCGGCGGCGACGACGACAGCGGCTGGCGCTCGCTCGGCGGCCTGCTGGCCGGGCACGAGGAGCGGGACCGGATCTTCTACCTGGCCAGCCCGCCGATGACCTTCGGCCCGTTCTGCCGGGAACTGCAGCAGGCGGGCCTGGTCACGCCGAGGTCGCGGGTGGTGCTGGAGAAGCCGCTCGGCCGCGACCTGGTCAGCGCGCAGCGCATCAACGACGAGGTCGGCGCCATCTTCGACGAGCGCCAGATCTTCCGCATCGACCACTACCTGGGCAAGGAGACGGTGCAGAACCTGCTCGTGCTCCGGTTCGCCAACGCCTTCCTGGAACCGATCTGGAACTCCCTCTGGATCGACCACGTGCAGATCACCGCCGCCGAGACCGTCGGCACGCCGGGCCGGCGCGGCTACTACGACCACGCCGGCGCGCTGCGCGACATGGTGCAGAACCACCTGCTGCAACTGCTCTGCCTGGTCGCCATGGAGCCGCCGTCGCGCAACGACCGCGAGTCGATCCGCGACGAGAAGGTGAAGGTGCTGCAGTCGCTGCGGCCGATCTCCGGGACCGAGGCCGACCGCTTCACCGTGCGCGGGCAGTACACCGAGGCGGACGGGATGCCCGGCTACCTCGACGAGCCCGCCTCCACGCCGACCACGGAGGCCTCGCGCCGGGTGGAGACCTTCACCGCCATCCGGGCCGAGGTGAAGAACTGGCGGTGGGCGGGGGTGCCGTTCTACCTGCGGACCGGCAAGCGCATGCCGTACCGGCGGTCGGAGATCGTGGTGCAGTTCAAGGACGTGCCGCACTCCATCTTCCCCGGTGGCACGCCCAACCGGCTCGTGCTGCGGCTGCAGCCGGAGGAGGGCATCGAGCTGCACATCATGGCCAAGGAGCCGGGCGCGGGCGAGGTGACGCTGAAGCCGGTGCCGCTGAGCCTGAGCTTCGGCAAGACGTTCACCACGCGGGTGCCCGAGGCGTACGAGCGGCTGCTCACCGACGTGCTGGCCGGGAATCCGACGCTGTTCATGCGCCGGGACGAGGTCGAGGCCGCCTGGCAGTGGATCGATCCGATCCTGGCCACCTGGGAGTCCTCGGCCGCGCTGCCCGAGCCCTACCCCGCCGGAAGCACCGGGCCCGCGGGAGCCCACGAACTGCTCGGCCGCAGCGGTCGCGCCTGGCACGAGGAGGACCTGCCGTGAACCCCGTCATCGCCGAGGTGACCGAGCGGATCGCCGCGCGCAGCCGCGCGAGCCGTACCGTCTATCTGGAGCGGATCCGGCGCGACGGCGAGAGCGCCCGCGCCAAGGGCCCGGCGCGCGCGTCGCTGGGCTGCGCCAACCTGGCGCACGGCTTCGCCGCCGCACCCGCCTCCGACAAGCTCGCGCTGCGCGGTACGGCCAAGCCCGGCGTGGCCATCGTGACCAGCTACAACGACATGCTGAGCGCCCACCAGCCGTACGAGACCTACCCGCCCGAGCTGAAGGCCGCCGTGCGCGCGGCCGGCGGCGTGGCGCAGGTCGCGGGCGGCGTGCCGGCCATGTGCGACGGCATCACGCAGGGCCGCGCGGGCATGGAGCTGTCCCTCTACAGCCGTGACGTGATCGCCATGTCGACCGCGATCGCGCTGTCGCACGACATGTTCGACGCCTCGCTGCTGCTGGGCGTGTGCGACAAGATCGTGCCGGGGCTGCTGATCGGCGCGCTGCACTTCGGGCACCTGCCCGCGGTGTTCGTGCCCGCCGGGCCGATGGGCTCGGGCCTGCCGAACAAGGTCAAGGCGCGCACCAGGCAGCTGTTCGCCGAGGGCAAGGTCGGCCAGGACGAGCTGCTGGAGGCGGAGTCGAAGTCCTACCACTCCCCTGGCACCTGCACCTTCTACGGCACCGCGAACTCCAACCAGGTGCTGATGGAGGTCATGGGCCTGCACCTGCCGGGCTCGACGTTCGTCAACCCGCACACCGAGCTGCGGCACGCGCTCACCGAGGCGGCGGGCCGGCGCGCGGTGGAGATCACCGCGCACGGGCCGGAGTACACCCCGGTCGGCGAGGTGGTCGACGAGAAGGCGGTGGTCAACGCGTGCGTCGCGCTGCTGGCCACCGGCGGCTCGACCAACCACACGCTGCACCTGGTCGCCATGGCGGCCGCCGCCGGGATCGTGCTCACCTGGGACGATCTGGCCGGCCTGTCGAAGGTGGTGCCGTCGCTGACCAGGATGTACCCGAACGGCCAGGCGGACGTGAACCACTTCCGCGACGCGGGCGGCATGCAGGTGCTGATCGGCGACCTGCTGGACGCCGGGCTGCTGCACGAGGACGTGCTCACCGTCGCGGGGCGCGGCCTCGGCCACTACCGCTCGGCCCCCGTCCTCAAGGACGGCGGGCTGGTCTGGGAGGAGGCCGCCCAGGGGAGCGCCGACCTGGACGTGCTACGCCCGGTCGCCGAGCCGTTCGCGGCCGACGGCGGCATCCACATGCTGGACGGGAACCTGGGCTGCGCGGTCAGCAAGGTGTCGGCGGTCAAGCCCGAGCACCTGGTGATCGAGGCGCCCGCGAAGGTCTTCGACGACCAGCTCGACCTGCTGCGCGCCTTCGAGGCCGGCGAGCTGGACGGGCAGGACTTCGTGGCGGTCATCCGCTACCAGGGGCCGAGCGCGAACGGCATGCCGGAGCTGCACAAGCTCACCCCGCCGATGGCGGTGCTGCTGGACCGGGGCCAGCGGGTCGCGATCGTCACCGACGGGCGGATGTCGGGCGCGTCCGGCAAGGTGCCCGCGGCGATCCACCTGTCGCCCGAGGCGGCCGACGGCGGGCCGATCGCGCTGGTCCGCGACGGCGACCCGATCAGGCTCGACTCGACCGCGGGCACGCTGGAGCTGCTGGTGCCCGCCGGCGAGCTGGCCGGGCGGGAGCCCGGCGGGCGGGCGCGCAGCGACGCGCAGTGGGTCGGCACCGGGCGCGAGCTGTTCTCCGCGTTCCGCCGCATGGCGGGCCACGCGCAGCACGGCGCGAGCATCTTCGGCGTCAACGGCGCCGAGTCCGGCGAGCACGGTCCCGGCCTGGGCTTCGCCGCCCCGGCGGGCACCGCGCACGCCGAGGTCGCCAGGTGAGCGACCACCTCTTCGATCTGCCCTGGCTGGTCGCCGACATCGGCGGCACCAACGCGCGTTTCGGGCTCGTCACCGCACCAGGTGCCCAGCCCGGGCACGTCAGGGTCCTCACCGGGGCCGAGCACGACAGTCTTCCCGAAGCCGTAGCCGCGTATCTCGACACGATCGAGGGTGGAGTGCGACCGGGCGCGGGCTGCGTGGCGGTGGCGGGGCCGATCGACGGTGACAGGTACCGGCTCACGAACTCGCCCTGGGCGGGGTCGGTTCGGGAGCTGGGCCTGCCGTACACCGGGTTGCTCAACGACTTCGAGGCGCTCGCGGCGTCGCTGCCGTATCTGGACGGCGAGGGGGACCTGGTCTCGCTCGGCGGTCCTCCTCCCTCCCGGGGGGTGAAGGCCGTGCTCGGGCCCGGCACCGGGCTCGGTGTGGCCGGGCTGGTGCCCGCCGGGGACGACTGGGTGCCGGTCCCGGGCGAGGGCGGGCACGTGACCGTGCCGGTCCTGGACGCGCGGGACCTGGAGATCGTCCGGGTGCTGCACACCCAGGGGGTGGCGCACGTGGACGCCGAGCACCTGCTGTCCGGCCCCGGCCTGGTACGGCTGCACCGGACGCTGGCCGTGGTCAACGGCGTCACCGCGCCCGAGCTGACCGCCTCCGACATCGTCGCCCGGCTGGACGACACGCTGTGCGCGGAGACGATCGAGGTGTTCTGCGGGCTGCTCGGCAGCTTCGCGGGCAACGTCGCGCTGACCCTGGGCGCCAAGGGAGGGGTCTACATCGGCGGCGGCGTGCTGCCCCGTATCGTGGACCGGGTGCGCGCCAGCGACTTCAGGGCCCGCTTCGAGGCCAGCCCCAACCTGGCCGGTTACCTGTCGGCGATCGCGACCACGCTGATCGTGGCACCGCAGCCGGCCCTCACCGGGGCAGCCGCGTGGCTGACCCGGCAATCCGCCAAGGAGCTCATCGCATGACTCTGCTCGATCTCGCCCCCGTGATTCCCGTCGTCGTGATCGACGACGTGGAGACCGCCGTGCCGCTGGCGCGGGCGCTGGTCTCGGGCGGCCTGCCGGTCATCGAGGTGACCCTGCGCACGGCGGCCGCGCTGGAGGCCGTCGCGCGCATCGCCGCCGAGGTGCCCGACGCGATCATCGGCGCCGGAACAATCCGGACTTCTGCTGATATTTCGGCATCTGTGGGGGCTGGGGCGAAGTTCTTGGTCTCGCCCGGCACCACGCCGTCCCTCGTGGACGCGCTGCTGGCGAGCGGGGTGCCGTTCCTGCCGGGCGCGGCCACCGCGTCGGAGGTGATGGCGCTGGCCGAGCGCGGGCTGAACGAGCTCAAGTTCTTCCCCGCCGAGGCCGCGGGCGGCCTGCCGTACCTGAAGTCGCTGGGTGGGCCGCTGCCCGACGTGCGGTTCTGCCCGACGGGCGGGATCCGGCCTGAGACCGCGCCCGCCTACCTGGCGCTGCCGAACGTCGGGTGCGTCGGCGGCACCTGGCTCATCCCGGCCGACGCGCTGGCCACCGGCGACTGGGCCAGGATCGAGAAGCTCGCCGCGCAGGCCGCCGCCCTCCGCTAGCGAAGATCATCTTCGGTTGGTACGGTGAAGATCCCCTGCGTACGGAGACTCCTGTGCCCATCGAGGAACGCGTTCCCCCTGGCGTCGACGCGAAGCGACCGAGCATCGCCCGCGTCTACGACTTCTTCCTCGGTGGGAAGGACAACTTCGCGGTCGACCGCCAGGTGGCCGAGGCCGCCGTCCGGATGGACCCGGAGGGCGCCGACGCGGCCCGGGTCAACCGGACCTTCCTGCGTCGCGTGGTCCGCCATCTGGCCGGCGAGGCGGGCGTCGACCAGTTCGTCGACATCGGCTCGGGCCTGCCCACTCAGGGCAACGTGCACGAGGTGGCCGGAGAGGTATCCCCCGGTGCGAAGGTGATCTACGTCGACAACGACGAGATGGCCCTCGTGCACGGGCGGGCGCTGCTGTCCGCCCCGCGGACCCGGATCGTCGAGGGTGACCTGCGCTCCCCCGAGGAGATCCTCCGCCATCCCGACGTACGGGCGCTGATCGACTTCGAGCGGCCGGTCGCGGTGCTGCTGTTCGCCATCCTGCACCACCTGCACGACGAGGAGGGGCCGGGCGGCATCGTGCGGCGGCTGGTCGCGGAGCTGCCCCCGGGCAGCTATGTCGCCATCTCGCACTTCGCCGACCCCGGTCAGGCGCACCCGCGGGTCTCGGCGCATGTGACCGCCTTCGAGAAGATGTTCAACGAGCGGCTGGGCACCGGGCGCTGGCGCACCCACGAGGAGATCCTCGCCTTCTTCGACGGGCTGGAGCTGCTCGACCCGGGGCTGGTGCCGATGCCGGAGTGGCGTCCCGGTCCCGGTGGCGTGGAGCGCTGCTCGACGATCACCCACTACGCCTTCCTTGGCGGCGTCGCCCGCAAGCCCGCACCCGGCGCGTGAGCGTCAGCTCCAGTTGAAGTCCTCCCCACGCCCCTCGCCGAGGGTGCGCGGGTGCGGGTCCCGGGCGGACTGGACCTCGGTGCCGGGACGCCCGCGGAGGTGGCGTTGTCGGTGTTCGCGGAGATCATCTCGCTGCGGGGCGGGCCGCCATAAGCGGGTGTCACAGACCTGCATTTCGGGTAGTCAAAAATTTGGCAAACACTGTTTCCGGGGAAGACCCTCCCTTCTCCTCGGCGAAACAAAAAGGGTGACGCAATATGCCGAGGACTTCCTCCTCCCTCCACCACGATCCGATCCTCCCGCGACAAGGAGCGCATCGCACCACCTCAGGAAGTCTGGAACGCGGGATCGACATCCTGACCTCGCTGAGCACCGATCCGCGCCCGCTGAGCCTGTCGCAACTGGGCAGGAGGACCGGTCTGCCGAAGTCGACCGCGCACCGGCTGCTCGGCGTGCTCTGCTCGCGCGGGCTGGCCCGCCGCGAGGGCACCGGCTACATGCTGGGCGACCTGCTCACCGCCATGTCCCGGGCCAGGATCCCGGGCACCCGGCGAGCGGTGCTCCCCGACCTGCTGCACCTGTACGAGACGACCCGGCAGACGGTGAACCTGGCCGTCCCGTCCGGCCTGGAGGCCGCCTACGTCGAACGACTGTACGGTCACGACCGGATCCACACCCCCTCCGACGAGCACGACCGCGCCCCCCTGCACTGCACCGCCACCGGCAAGGTGCTGCTCGCCTTCGACGACGACCTGCGCAAGGCGCTGTCCGAGCGAGGCGGGCCGCTGACCCGGATGACCAGGCGCACCATCACCGCGTTCGCCACCCTCGACCGCGAGCTGGCCCTGGTCCGCCGGCAGGGCGTGGCCTACTCCCAGGAGGAGTACGCCGAAGGCGTGGCGTGCGTCGCCGCGCCCGTGTTCGGGCCGACCGGCTCGATCTGCATGGCGGTGGGCGTCGCCACGCCCGCCTCGGCACTGCCGCTGGCCCGGCTGGGCATCGCGGTGCGCGGCGCCGCCCAGGCCATCTCCACCACCATGCGCGCCCTCGACTGAGCCCATCCGGTACGGCTCGCGCCGCCCTGCGCGAGCCGTACCGGCGGGCGGAACGTCGCGTCGCCGATCGTCGGCAACGTTCCATCAGTCGAAACGCGCGTTGCCTCCGGCGATTACGGAGCGTTCTCATCGGATCACTACACGTGACCGAGAGGCTCCCCTATGACGGCAACCGACCAGTGGCACCGGCTCCCCTTCGCGGTGCAGCTGATCAAGCTCGCCGGGCTGCGCGAGCAGCTTCGCGAGCACAACCTGCACGACACCTGCGACGCGGGCGGCGAGCCTCCGCGCCGGCCGGCGAGCTGCAGGCCGCTGCACAGGACCTACGACGGCAGCGGCTACGACCCCGCCGACGTGGACATGGGCGCCGCGCACACGCGCTTCGACCGCAACGCGCCGCTGCACCTGACCGTCCCCGAGCAGTTGCCGGAGCTGATGTCGCCGAGCCCGCGCGAGGTCAGCAACAAGCTGCTGGCCAGGCGCTCGTTCAAGCCGGCCACGTCGCTCAACGTGCTGGCCGCCGCGTGGATCCACTTCCAGAACCACGACTGGTTCAGCCACGGCCGCAACCCGGCCGCCCATCCGATGCGGGTGCCCGTCGAGGACGGCGACCCGTGGCCCGAGCGGGCCATGCTGGTGCGGCGGACCAGACCCGACCCGGTCCCGCCCGCCGACCCGGACGCGCCGCCCACCTTCCAGAACGTGGTCACCCACTGGTGGGACGGCTCGCAGCTCTACGGCAGCTCCGAGGCGGCCTGCCGCCGGCTGCGGACCGGCGAGGGCGGCATGATGATCGTCGAGGACGGGCGGCTGCCCGAGGAGGATTCGCCCGGGATGGCGGGCGTGGACCGGACGGGCTTCGCCGACAACTACTGGGCCGGCCTGTCGATGCTGCACACGCTGTTCGTCAAGGAGCACAACGCGATCTGCGCGATGCTGGCCGCCGCCTACCCGAGCTGGCGGGACGAGCGGCTGTTCCAGACGGCCAGGCTGGTCAACGTCGCGCTGATGGCCAAGATCCACACGGTGGAGTGGACGCCGGCGCTGCTGGACCGGCCGAGCGTGCGGCTGGGCATGAACGTGAACTGGTCGGGGCTGCTCGGGCGGTTCGCCGGGCGGCGGCTGGGCCGGGGCGAGGTGCTGTCGGGCATCCTGGGGTCGCCGATGGACCACCACGGCGTGCCGTACTCCATCACCGAGGAGTTCGTCACCGCCTACCGGATGCATCCGCTCATCCCCGACGACTGGGAGATCCGCTCCCACCTGCGCGGGGAGCTGGTGGCCAGGACGGACTTCACGCCGTTGCAGGGGCGCGGCACGCGGGCGGCGGTGGACGCCTACGGGATGTCCGACCTGTTCTACAGCTTCGGCGTCGCCCACCCGGGCGCGATCACCTTGCACAACCACCCCGACGCGCTGCGCAACCTGCGCGGCATGTTCGGCGAGCACCTCGACCTGGCCGCGGTGGACGTGCTGCGCGACCGCGAGCGCGGCATACCCCGCTACACCGCGTTCCGGCGGATGCTGCACCGGCCGCCGATCACCGGCTTCGCCGACCTGACCGGCGACGTGGCGACCGCGGCCGAACTGGCCGAGGTCTACGACGGCGACATCGACCGGATGGACACGATGGTCGGGATGTACGCCGAGCGCCCGCCGACGGGGTTCGCCTTCTCCGACACCGCCTTCCGGGTGTTCATCCTGATGGCCTCGCGGCGGCTGAAGAGCGACCCGTTCTTCACCGACCTGTACAAGCCCGAGATCTACAGCCCCGAGGGGCTGGCCTGGGTCGAGCGCGGCAGGATGGCCGACGTGCTGCTGCGCCACCACCCGGAGCTGGCGCCCGCGCTGGCCGGGGTGCGCAACCCGTTCACCCCGTGGCGGAGGCCCGCGTGAGCACGGTCAGGGAGGTGGTGGTCGACTGGATGCGCGAGCGGGGGCTGACCACCGTGTTCGGCAACCCCGGCTCGACCGAGCTGCCCATGCTGAAGGACTTCCCCGCCGGCTTCCGCTACGTCCTCGGGCTGCAGGAGGCCGTGGTGGTGGGCATGGCCGACGGCTACGCGGCCGTCACCGGGCGGCCCGCGCTGGTCAACCTGCACACCGGGCCCGGGGTCGGCAACGCGATGGGCGCGATCCTCGGTGCCGCCGCCAACCGCACGCCGATGATCGTCACGGCGGGGCAGCAGGTCAGGGCGATGCTGACGATGGAGGCGCTACTGACCAACGTGGCGCCGACGACGCTGCCGCAGCCCGCCGTGAAGTGGGCCTACGAGCCGCCCAGGCCGCAGGACGTGCCGGCCGCGCTGGAGCGCGCCTACCACCTGGCGGCCACCCCGCCGAGGGGGCCGGTGTTCCTGTCGCTGCCGATGGACGACTTCGACGCCGAGGCCGCGCCGTGCCCGCCGCGCCGGGTGGCGGGCGCCTCGACGGCCGACCCGGCGGAGCTGGCCGCGCTGGCCGAGCGCCTGGACCTGGCCGTCTCGCCCGTGCTGGTGGTGGGCGCCGACGCGGACTGGGACGCGGCGGTCGAGTTGGCCGAGCGGTGCGCGCTGCCGGTCTGGGAGGCCCCCCTGGAGGGCCGGGTCGCCTTCCCCCAGGACCACCCGGCCTACCGGGGCCAGCTTCCCCCGGCCATCGCGCCGCTGTCGGCGGAGCTGGCGGGCCACGACCTGGTGATCGTGGCGGGCGCCCCGGTCTTCCGCTACTACCCGTACGTGCCGGGCGCGCTGCTGCCCGAGGGCGCCGAGCTGGTGCAGCTCACCTGCGACCCCGCCGAAGCGGCCCGCGCCGCCTGCGGGGACGCCATCGTCGGCGACGTACGGCAGGCGCTGCGCACCCTGGCCGACCTGGTCAAGCCCACCGGCCGCGCGGCCCCGGAGCCGAGGCCGGGCCCCGCGCCCGCTCCGCCCGGCCGGAGCCCGATGTCGCCGGTCTCGGCGCTGGCCGCGCTCGCCCAGGGCGCGCCGCCCGACACGCTCTGGGTCAACGAGTCGCCGTCCAACCGGCCGGACTTCCACGACCAGATCCGGATGCGCAGGCCCGGCTCGTTCCTGTTCACCGCGGGCGGCGGCCTCGGCTACGGGCTGCCCGCGGCCGTCGGCGCCCGGCTGGGGCAGCCCTCGCGGCCGGTGGTGGCGGTGGTCGGCGACGGGTCGGCGCAGTACGCCGTGCCCGCGCTGTGGACCGCCGCCGCCTACCGGATCCCGGTGACGTTCGTGGTCCTCACCAACCGCGAGTACTCGATCCTGAAGTGGTTCGGCCGCCTCGAGAACGCGCCCGGCGTGCCCGGCCTCGACATCGGCGGCATCGACATCTGCTCGATCGCCCGCGGCTACGGCGTGGCCGCGTCCCGGGCCGAGAGCTTCGACGCCCTCGTGGAGGCCGTCCGCGCCGCGACCGCGTCGGACGCGCCGCACCTCATCGACGTGCCGGTCGCCCCACCTTCCTAGGAGAGTCCGTGGATCTGATCGAAACACTGCGCGCCGGGCTGCCCGGCGACGCCGTCTTGACCGACCCGGCCGCGCTGGGCCTGCATACGCGCGACAGCGCCCCCTTCGGGCCGGCGGGCGCGCCCGCCGTGGTCGCCCGGCCGCGCACGGTCGAGCAGGTGCAGCACGTGGTGCGGACCGCGCACGCGCTGCGGGTGCCGGTGGTGCCGCAGGGGGCGCGCACCGGCCTGGCCGGCGGCGCCAACGCCGTGGACGGCTGCGTCGTGCTGTCGCTGACCGGGATGGACCGCATCCTGGAGATCGACCAGGCCAACCGGCTGGTCCGCTGCGAGCCCGGCGTCACCACCCGCGTGCTGGCCGACGCGGTCGCCGAGCAGGGCCTGTTCTACCCGCCCGACCCGGTCTCCCGGGACACCTGCACGATCGGCGGGAACATCGCCACCGGCGCGGGCGGGCTGTGCTGCGTGAAGTACGGCGTGACCGCCGACTACGTGCTCGGCCTGGGCGTCGTGCTGGCCGACGGGACGTTCACCCGGACCGGCAGGCGCACCGTGAAGGGGGTGGCGGGGCTCGACCTGACCCGGCTGTTCGTCGGCTCGGAGGGTACCCTCGGGGTGATCGTGGAGGCGACACTGGCCTTGCGCCCGGCCCGGCGGCCCGCGCTGGCGATGCTGGCCCAGTTCGGCTCGGCGTTCGCGGCGGGCGCGGCGGTGGCGGCGATCATCGCGGCCGGGCACACGCCGTCGGCGCTGGAGCTGATGGACCGCACCACGACCGGGGCGATCATCGAGCTCGGCCATCCCCTGCTGTCGGCGGGGGCGGCGCCGACGCTGATCGTGGAGAGCGAGGACGGCGACCTCGAGGCGATCGCGGAGCTGTGCGCGCTGGCGGGAGCCGTACACCTGGAGACGGCGCGGTCGCAGCAGGTGCTGGAGGCGCGCCGGATGATCGGGGCGGCGACGCTGGCCGTGCTGGCCCGGATGAAGGGCAGGCCGACCGCGTTCGTCGAGGACGTGGCGGTGCCGCGCGGGTCGCTGGCCGCGCTCGTCGACGAGATCGAGCTCATCGCCAAGAGCCACGGCCTGTACATCGCGGCGACCGGTCACGCCGGCGACGGCAACCTGCACCCGCTGGTGCTGTTCGACCAGGACGACCCGGACGAGGTGCGGCGGGCGGAGGAGGCGCACGACGCGATCATGGCGGCGGCGCTGGAGCTGGGCGGGACGATCACCGGGGAGCACGGGGTGGGGCTCCTGAAAAGAGCCTGGCTCCGCCGCGAACTCGATCCCGTAGCCTTCCGCCTGCAGCAGGAGATCAAGGCGCTGTTCGACCCGGCCGGGATCCTGAACCCCGGGAAGGTCCTGCATGTCTGACGGAATCCCCCGCGCCACCCCGGCCGAGAACGCCGCCTTCATCGCCGCGTTCCTGCTCCCGGGCCTGCTGCGCGGCACCGTGACCACGGCGAGGCCGGGCCACACCGTGACCAACCGGCTGGGCACGCTGGGGTACGCCCACCGGCTCACGGCCCAGCTGCGGGAGCGTTACGGCGGGCGCCCGGTGCTGGTGAAGGGCCTGGCCGGGCCCACCCTGCTGGTGCTGTCCGGCGAGGACGTCCGGGAGGTGCTGAGCGCCTCCGACGAGGTGTACTCGCTGGCCGCGCCGGAGAAGCTGAAGGGCCTGGCGCCGTTCCTGGACGGCACGCTGCTGCTGTCCACCGGCGCGGAGCGGCGCGAGCGGGCCGCGTTCGTCGGCGAGGTGCTCGGCTCGGCCGAGACCGCGCACCGGATGGCCGACCGTTTCGCCGAGATCGCCGCCGAGGAGGCCGCGACGCTGGTGCCGGGCGTGGTGACCTACGACCGGCTCGACGCCTGCTGGAACCGGGTGGCCCGGCGCTGCCTGTACGGCGACGCCGCCCGCGACGACCACGAGCTGAGCCGCGTCCTGGCCAGGCTGCGGCTGGCGGGCAACTGGGCCGGGCTGCGCGGCCGCGCCCAGGCCAGGCTGTCGGCCCGCTACGACGAGCTGATCACCGGGCACCTGCTCCGGGCCGAGCCCGGCAGCCTGGCCGCGCTGGCCGCCGCGACGCCGCGCGGCCCCGCCACCAGCGTGGTCAGGCAGGCCGCGTTCTGGCTGATGGGGTTCACTGTGCCGACGCCCGCGCTGATGCAGTCGCTCGCGCTGCTGGCCTCCTTCCCCTGCCCGCCCGCGCGGCTCCGGGGCTGCCTGCTGGAAGGACTGCGGCTGTGGGCGCCGGTGCCGGTGCTGGTGCGCACGACGACCCGCGACACCGACTGGTACGGCGACGTGCTGCCCGCGGGCACCAGCGTGCTGATCCCGCTGATCCTGCACGCCAGAGACTCCCGGCTCGGGTACGCGCACACCTTCTCCCCCGGCATCTGGGACGACGGGACGGCCGAGCGGGAGTGGCTGCTCGGGCCGTTCAGCCGGGGGGACGGCCAGTGCAAGGGCATGAACCTCGCCCTGCACGTCGCCACCGCCTTCCTGGCCGAGCTGCTCCGCCGGGCCACCCCCGAGCTGGAGGGCAGGCCGCTGCCGCCGAGGCTGCCGCTGATGCTCGACACGCTGAAGCTGCGGATCGTGCTGCGCGAGGCGGCCCGATGAAGGAGGCGGTGCTCAAGGAGGCGGCGGCGGAGATCGCCGGGATCGCGGCTCGCATCCGGGCGATCGGCGAGCGCACGACGGCCGCGCTGGCCCGCGCGGACCTGCGCGGCCGGCTCGCCCTGGCCCGGGCGTTGACCAGCCCGCGCGGGCTGGGCTGGGCGGTGTGCGGCGGCCGGGCGGGCGAGTTCGCGGCCAGGGCGGGCGGCGTGGCCGGTGCGGAGAGCCTGGCCGAGCTGGTCGCGGTGACCTCGCTCAGGCTGCGCATCGAGGCGGTCGCGGTCGGCCATCCCGAGCTGTTCAAGGACGACGACACCCGGGCGCTCATCGACGCGGTCACCTCCGACCGGGACCTCGCGGCGGTCAGGATCCTGCGCGGCATGTTCGCCCGCCGGGGGGCGTCCGAAACCGTGTCGGCGATCGCGCCCATCGCGATGGAGCTGCTGGCGGTGCGCGCGCTCATCGACGAGAACCCGTTCAACGACGGGTCGGGCTGGGGGGTGGCCGTCGGCAGGGCGCCCAGGTCGGAGCCGCTGTTCGGGCTGGACACCAGGCTCGTCACCCGGTGGGACAGGGGCGAAGGCGCCGCCTACCGGATCGCCCTGCCGCCCGGCGAGCGGGCGGGGATCGCCTCGCGCGGGTCGGTGCTCGCCTTCCTGGAGGCGATCGCCGTACTGCGCACCAACGGGCGGATCATGCTGCAGGAGATCGAGGGGCCGGACGGGCGGCTGCGCTATGCCGTGCTCGCGCCGGGGATGGGGTTCGGCAGTCCCGTCAACGACTCGCCGCAGGACTTCGTCGGCGCGGGCCGCAACACCATCCTCGGCGACTCGCCGTACGTCAGGGCGCTGGCCAAGGCGATCGCCGACTTCGGTGTGCCGGAGGGGGCCGAGCTGGTGCTGGTCGGGCACAGCGAGGGCGGGGCCGCGGTGATGAACCTGGCGCAGGACGCGGCCTTCTGCGCCAGGTACCGGGTCACGCACGTGGTGTCGGTGGGCGCGCCGATCGATTTCAAGATCTGCGCCGACCCGCGCACCTGGGTGGCCTCGATCACCAACCAGCACGACATCGTGCCCACGCTCGACGGCATGGGCGCGGGCAACTGCTTCGACCTGCACCCCGACTGGTACGTCGTCGACTACACCAACCCGTCCCACCGCTTCCCGCAGTGCCACGACATCCAGGTCTACCTGGACGACCTGCGCGACGACCTGCACGAGGAGCGCGAGCACATCGAGCGGCGGCTGTCCGCCTTCCACGGTCCCGTCACCCGCTGCCAGGCCTACCGCCTGTGGGACCGGCGCCAGGCCCCGCCCGGCTTCCCGTTCCTCACCGTCCCCTCCTCGCAGCGGCACTGCGAGGGCAGCGCCCTCGTCGCCTTCTTCGCCGCCGACGCGGACGCCGCCGCCCGCCTGGCGGGCCCCGGCCTCGGCCAGTTGGTACGGCTCGGCGGGCGGGCCGTCGTGACCGTCTCCGCCTACTCCTACCGGGCCGGTTCCCTGGGCGCGCACGACGAGGTCAGCGTCGGCCTCCTGGTCCACGATCCGTGGCGGGCGCGTCCGCTGAAGGTGTGGACCGAGCTGCTGGCGGAGGCCGACCGGCGGCGTTCCGGGGTGCACGTGGTCGCCAGGGTCGTCTCGACGGAGGAGGCGGCGCGTGCGGGCCGGGAGGTGTGGGGGCTGCCCGGCCTGACCGGGCGGGTGACGGTCGGGCGGAAGAGGGGCCGGGTGGCTGCGGCCGTACACGATCACCACGGGACCCCGCTGCTCGCGCTCGCCGGGCGGCTCGGGCCCGGCCTGCCCTCGCCGCGCATGGACCAGGTGCTCTACTCCCGCCTCGGCGAGCACCCGCTCCGCTCACACGTCGAGGTCGACGGCCACACCACCGCCCACCCCCTGCCCCCGGTACGGCTCCGCGCCGGATCCTCCGGCCATCCCGTGGCCCGGCTGCTGCGCGAGCTCGGCCTCGACGGCGCCACCCCGCTGGCGGCCCTGTCCGTCCCCCGCTACCGGGCCAGGCTCGGCGCGGGAACCCCGCTCACCAACGACTAGGACAAAGGAGACTCCATGTCCAAACCCTCGCAAACGCTGCGTGCGGACGCGGCCGAACTGGCCGAGCACGCGATCAGACTGCGCGACATCGCGAGCAGGCTGCGCCGCGAAGGGATCGCGCCGTCCTGGCTCGACCCGGTGCTCACCGGGCAGATCATCCGCTGCGCCGTCGCCTCCGGCCATCTCGACGAAGCCGCCCGCCGTCTGGAGGCCCGTGGATAAGGCGCTTGTGAGGTCTTCCTCCATTAGAGTCGGGGGTGAAAAGGTCAAGACAGGCTGAGGAGGACAGTGACGTTGGGGCGGCAAGGCAGCTCCCCTGGCACACCGCTGACGCCCCAGGACCCAGCGGCCATCGGGGTGTACGAACTCCTCAGCCGTCTCGGCTCCGGCGGCATGGGCACCGTCTACCTGGCCCAGTCCCCCGACGGCACCCAGGTGGCGCTCAAGGCGATCCGCCGCGACTTCGCCGCCGACCCCGTCTACCGCTCGCGCTTCCACGAAGAAGTGTCCAACGCCCAGCGCGTGGCCTCCTTCTGCACGGCCCGCGTGCTCGACCACGGCGACGACGACGGCCTGCTGTACCTCGTCACCGAGTACATCGACGGCGTCTCCCTGGAGGACCACCTCATCCAGCACGGCGCGCTACCGCCGTCGGTGCTGCACTCGGCCGCCGTCGGCGTGGCGGCGGCGCTCACCGCGATCCACGCGGCCGGGCTGGTGCACCGCGACCTCAAACCGGCGAACGTCATGCTGACGCTCGCCGGGCCGCGGGTGATCGACTTCGGCCTGGCCAAGTCGACGAACCTGGGCTCCAAGCACACCAACGCGGGCATGGTGATGGGAACGCCCGGGTGGATCGCTCCCGAGCAGGTCTTCGAGGGGCGCACCAGCCCCGCGGCGGACGTGTTCGCCTGGGGGTCGCTGGTGGCGTACGCGGGGCTGGGCGGGCATCCGTTCGGGGAGGGGGACGCCTATGTGATGGCGGCCAGGGCCCGTACCGCGCCGCCTGATCTGCGGGGGTTGCCCGCGCCGCTGGACCGGCTCGTCGCCGCCGCCATCCATCCCGACCCGGCGATGCGGCCGCCCGCGCGGCAGTTGCTGCTCGAACTGGTGGGGGCGCCCGACACCTCGGGTGACCGGCCGGCGCAGCTCGCGGCCACCAAGCACCTGACGAACATGTGGAATCCGGCCGACGTGCCCCCGCTGGCCGGCTTCCCCGGCAACCGCGCCCACCAGGCGCCGCCGCCCCGCCAGTCCCGGCCCGCCCCGCCTCCCGCCTACGACCGCACCAGTCCCGGGCCACTGCCTCGCGGGCCTGGCGGCGTCCCGCCGCAGGGCCCCGGCACCTCGTCCAGACGACCCGCCCCTCCGCCCGCAGCCGGACCCGGCCCCGCGCCCGCAGGACGGCCGCGTGCGACGCAGGGGCCGCCCGCGTCCGCGTGGCCGGCCGGGACCGTGCCGCAGACCGGGCGGGGCCGTGGACCGATGCAACCCGTCCCGCCGTCCGCCTACCCCGTCGCGGGGCGGGCCAAGTCGCGCAAGGGGATCGGCTGCCTGGTGGCGGGGGTCGCCCTGGTGGTGCTGTTACTGGTGGCGCTGACCCTGCTGACCCTGGTCATGCGGCCGGCGAGCGTCAACGCGGAAGGGCCCGTACAGGACGGCAAGCTCCGGTTCACCGTGAACGCTCTCACCTGCCCCAAAGCGGCGGGCAAGGCCGCGACCCGCAGATGCCGTCTGGCGGTCAAGGTGAGCAACATCGGCATCGAGGCCCGGGTCCTGTACCCGGGCCAGCAGAAGATCGTCGACGAGGACGACGCCAAGCACGGCGCCGCCAAGCTCCTCGACAAGTCGGGCGCCGAGACCACCCCGGTCAGGCTGGGCCCCGGCGACTCCTTCACCGGCGCGCTGCTGTTCGAGCTCCCCAGGAAGATCCGCCCGGTGCTGGTGGAACTACACGACTCGGGGCTGAGCGGGGGCGTGCGCGTCACCCTCTCCGACAAGGCGTGATCGAGCGACCCGCCTGACCACGGCGGGAGTGAGGCAGGGTGGGCTCGTGATAGAAGATCCAGAACCTGACTGCTGGCTGCACCCGGACCTCGAGGTACGGCCCTCTCCGGTCGCCGGGGACGGCCTGTTCGCGCGGGCCGCCATCAGGGCCGGCACGGTCGTGTCGCGGCTCGGCGGTCACCTGGTGTCCGAGGCGGAGCTGCGGGAACTGTTCGCCCGGGCCGCACTGCGTCCCGGCCGTCCCTACATCGACAGCATCACGGTCACGGACGAGCTGCACCTGGTCCTGCCCCCGGGACGCCCCAACGGCAAGGGCAACCACAGCTGCGATCCGAACCTGTGGTGGATCGGCGCCTACACCCTCGCCGCACGGCGCGACATCGCCGAAGGCGAGGAGGTGACCAACGACTACGCCACCTGCAGCGGTGCGGCGGACTTCACCATGGACTGCCGGTGCGGCACGCCCCTCTGCCGCCGCGAGATCACCGGCGGTGACTGGCGGCTCGCCGATCTGCGGCAGCGCTACGGTGATCACTGGGTGCCGGCCCTGCTCACGCTCATCCACCGGTCGGACTGATCCACCGTACCCGGGGCCCTGGTCAACTGAGCAGAGCACGGCCCGGTTCCGCACCACCAAGCCCGGGTCGGCGGTGGGAGTCGCGGATCGGCAGCGGCGTGCCGCTGCCGATCCCGTACCGTCCCCGGCGAACCCCATCGGCGCGATTCGCGCCGATGACCCTGGGACGGGACGGCCGGCCGTCGTGCGCGTACAGGCCGATGCCCGTACGCGGTTGACGGCCGGCCCGATTGACCCGCGCAAGAACTTACCTCCGGGCAACCCTGCCAGCTCTCGCGACGCTCCGGAATCCACATTCGGCTGAGGCCGAATCACGCTGGTCTCCGGCTCAGACCGCCGGGCGCACCACGAGGCGCCCGCAACATTCGAGACACCGCCGCAGGGCATGCGGTGGCCGCATGGGGAGGCCCCGGGTTGCCGGAGCCCGCGAACCGTGAACCTCAACACGACCTCCCCGTGGGGTAGTCGCCGTTGGAATCCCCTGCCCACAGGCAGAGGAGGATGTCAACGGTTGACCAGCGGCCCCGAGCCGGTGGAGCCGCGGACGACCAGTTCGGGCTGGAAGATGAGCTCAACGTGCCTGCCCTGCGCCCCGTTGATCTCTTCGAGCAGCGTCTGCACGGCGGCCGAGGCCATCGCGCCGATCGGCTTGCGGACGGTGGTCAGCGGCGGGTCGGTGAAGGCGATCAGCGGCGAGTCGTCGAAGCCGACCACCGACACCTCTCCCGGCACCGACAGGCCCTTCTCCCGGCACGCCCGGATCGCGCCGAGCGCCATCAGGTCGCTGGCGCACACGATGCCGGTGCAGCCGCGGGCCAGCAGCTGCGCCGCGGCGGCCTGGCCGCCCTCGACGGAGAACAGCGAGTGCGCGATGAGCTCCTCGACGTCGGTCGCGCCGAGCAGGTGCGCCATCGCCTGCCGGTAGCCCTCGATCTTGCGGATGACCGGCACGAACCGGCGCGGCCCGAGCGCCAGCCCGATCCGCTCGTGCCCGAGGTCGACCAGATGCTGGACGGCGAGCCGCGACGCCAGCCGGTCGTCGGACGAGATGAACGGCGCGTCGATGTGCTCGTTGTAGCCGTCGACCAGCACGATCGGCAGCCCGCGGTCGGTCAGCCTGGTGTACCGGTCCATCCGCGCCGTGGTGTCGGCGTGCAGCCCCGACACGAAGACGATGCCGCTCACCCCCCGGTCGACCAGCAGTTCGGTGAACTCGTCCTCGGGCGCGCCGCCGGGCATCTGGGTGCACAGCACGGGGGTGTAGCCGTGCTGGGTCAGCGCCCTCTCGATCGCCTGCGCGAAGGCGGGGAAGATCGGGTTGTCCAGCTCGGGGGTGACCAGGCCGATCAGTCCGTTGCTGCGCTGGCGCAGCCGCTGGGGGCGCTCATAGCCCATGAGGTCGAGCGCGGTCATCACGGCCTGCCGGGTGGCGTTGGACACCCCTGGCTTGCCGTTGAGCACCCGGCTTACCGTCGCCTCGCTCACCCCGGCTTGGGCGGCGATGTCAGCCAGTCGAGCGTGACCATTCATGGTGGACACTTTACGCAACCTTTGTCTTCCACCATGTGGTGGAATCGGGAGCCAGCAGGCCGTTCTCCACAGGGGCGCTCGCCAGCAGCGGCTCTCCCTCGATCGGTGACCTGACCGGGGCGCCCGTGAGATTGACCGTACAGACGAACCCGTCGCGGGAGAAGACCAGCGTGCCATCCGGCGAGTCGTGCCAGCGCAGCTCGCCGGTCAGCGTCCGGCGCAGGCGCAGCGCCTGGCGGTACAGCTCCAGCGTCGATTCGGGGTCGTCGCGTTCGGCCTCGACGCTGAGCTCGCCCCAGGTGGCGGGCATGGGCAGCCAGGGGTGGCGCCAGCCGTAGGAGGGGCCCTGCGAGGTCCACGGGATCGGCACGCGGCAGCCGTCGCGTCCGCTGTCAGGGTCGCGCAGGCGCTGCGGGTCCTGGCAGACCTCCTCGGGCAGGTCGAGCACCTCGGGCAGGCCGAGTTCCTCGCCCTGGTAGACGTAGGCCGAGCCGGGCAGCGCCAGCGTCAGCAGCGCGGCGGCGCGCGCCCTGGCCAGGCCGCCGAGGCGGGTGACGTGCCGTTTGACGTCGTGGTTGGACAGCACCCAGGTGCTGGGCGCGCCCACCGAGGCGGCCGAGGCGAGCGACTCGGTGATCACGTGGCGGAGCGCGCCGGATTCCCACGGCGTGCCCAGGTAGTGGAAGTTGAAGGCCTGGTGGAGCTCGTCCTCGCGGACGTACCTGGCCAGCCGCTCGGGCGTGGGCGCCCACGCCTCGGCGACGCCGATGCGCTCGCCAGGGTAGGAGTCCAGGACGCGCCGCCAGCGGCGGTGGATGTCGTGCACCTCGTCGAGGTCGAAGTACGGCACGGGCTCGGTGCCGATCATCCGCACCTGGTCCGGGTGGCCGATGTCGGGTAGGTCGGCGGGCTTGACCATGCCGTGCGCGACGTCGACGCGGAACCCGTCGACGCCCAGGTCCAGCCAGAAGCGCAGGATCTCCTCGAACTCGGCGTGCACCTCGGGGTTGTCCCAGTTGAGGTCGGGCTGCTCAGGGGCGAACAGGTGCAGGTACCACTGCCCGTCCTCGACCCGCGTCCATGCCGGCCCGCCGAAGATCGACTCCCAGTCGTTGGGCGGCCCGTCGCCTCTGCCCTCCCGGAAGATGTACCGGTCACGGGCCTTCGGATCCCGTACGGCTTCGCGGAACCACGCGTGCTGGTCGGAGGTGTGGTTCGGGACCACGTCCACGATCACCCGCAGGCCCCTGCCGTGCGCGTCGTCGATCAGCGCCTTGGCGTCGGCGAGCGTGCCGAACAGCGGGTCGACGTCGCGGTAGTCGGCCACGTCGTACCCGAAGTCGGCCATCGGCGAGGTGTAGAACGGCGTCAGCCACAGGGCGTCGACGCCCAGGTCCGCGAGGTAGTCCAGGCGGTCGCGCACGCCACGCAGGTCACCCACGCCGTCACCGTCTCCGTCGGCGAAGCTGCGCACGTACACCTGGTAGATCACCGCGTCCCGCCACCAGCGGGTCGGCGACGAGTCCTGAACTGTCATAGAAGTCTCCCCAAAATCACGTAAACCTCCCAACATGTAAGAGGTTTCGGCAAGTTTACGCAAGTTGTTCCATGCAACGATTTTTCGTCGTTTGTCGAGGCCAGGCGGGCAGGCTGCTGCGGAGATCGGCGCGGGGAGTGCCCGGCCCGGTCGCATCGTCGAGGGACGCGAGTCGACTCGCATGACCAAAGCACGATTTTTTATGTCAAGGCTGGACATGAGGCGTTAACCCGCGATGTACTACCTCATCAACCAGCCCCGTCACAGGCGACGCCCCGTGCCCGCCAAGCATGCGAGCTCCCCGCCGGCGGACCCCAACATGGAGCAGGCCCATGAGCTCGGTCGTCCTGGACAAAGTGACCAAGGTGTACCCCGGCGGCCACCTCGCTGTCGACCGCATGAGCCTTCGCGCCGAGGACGGCGAATTCCTGGTCCTGCTCGGGCCCTCCGGATGCGGCAAGTCCACACTGCTGCGGATGATCGCGGGGCTGGAGGAGATCACCGAGGGCGACCTCTGGCTCGACGGCCAGATCTCCAACCACCTCGCACCCCGCGACCGCGACGTGGCCATGGTCTTCCAGAACGGCGCCCTCTACCCGCACCGGACCGTGCGCGGCAACATGGCCTTCCCGCTGGAGATCGCCAAGGCCGACCCGGCGATGGTCAGGGAGCGGGTGACCGAGCTGTCCAAGGCGCTGCACATCGACGAGACCCTGGACCGCCGTCCCGGCACCCTGTCCGGCGGCCAGCGCCAGCGGGTGGCGATGGGCCGGGCGATCGTCCGGCAGCCGAAGATCTTCCTGATGGACGAGCCGCTGTCCAACCTCGACGCCGGGATGCGCACCGAGCTGCGGATGGAGATCTCCTCCCTGGTCCGCTCGCTCGGCGTCACCACCATCTATGTGACGCACGACCAGGTCGAGGCGCTGACCCTGGCCGACCGGATCGCCATCATGAACCGCGGCGTGCTCCAGGACGTCGGCACGCCCGGTCAGATCTACAACGACCCGGCGACCGCGTTCGTGGCCGCCTTCCTCAGCTCCCAGCAGCTCAACCTGCTGTCGGCGACCGTACGCACCCCGCAGAACCAGCATGTGCTGCTCGACTTCGGCCCGCACCAGTTGGTGATCCCGTGGAGCGATCCCCGGGCGTACGCCGTCTCCCAGCACACCGGCCGCCAGATCATCATCGGCATCCGGCCCGACGGGCTCGCGCCCGTGCAGGAGTCCTATGACGGGCCGTCCTTCTTCGGCAGGGTCAGGACGCTGGAGTACCACGGGCACGAGTGGCTGGCCTACGTCGAGTGCGGCGCCCCGGCGGTGGCCGTGCCGGAGCCTCCGGACCCGCGCCTCGCGGCCAGCGGGCGCACCGAGTCCGGCGGGCTGCGGGCCATGGTGCGGCGGATGTTCGCGCCGGCCGAGCAGCAGCACGAGGATCAGGAGCAGGTCGGCCAGAATCCCGGCAGCGGCCACCACCGCAGGGCGGACCTGATCGTCAGGCTCGGGGGTCGGCCCGCGTGGCGTCCCGCCATGCCGGTCAAGGTGGGCGTGGACGTGGCCAGGCTGATGCTGTTCACCACGGACGGCGCCCGCATCGACCCGCCGCGCCGCTAGTCAACGCGCCACCGCGCGGTCCGCGAGCTTGGCCACCACCTCGACGATCCTGGCGGCCCGGTCCAGTTCGGCGCGGTGGAAGGGCGGGCCCTCCCTGCGGCCGACGACCACGTGCAGGGCGGCGTGGGTGATCGGCAGCACCATCAGCCGGATCCCGGCCTCGGCGAAGGCGGCAGGCCGCAACGGGACCAGGCCGGGCAGCTTCACGGTGGCGGGGGCGGCCAGGCTCGCATGCCGTACGGCGTCGCCGGCCAGCGCGACCGCCCACTCCGCGCCGCACAGGCCCGGCAGCGCGTCGACCAGGGTCGGCAGGCCGCGCGCCGGGTCGGCGACCACGTGCAGCAGCAGGTCGTAGTCCGGCGTGGACCCGGGCACCTCCTTGGTCGGCCAGACTCCCTCCACCCGTACGCCCGGGACCGTCGAGAGCCGTTCGCGCGCGGCTTCGGCGGTGGACACGCCGGGCCAGCAGACGGTGAAGTCGTCCACGGCCCTGCCGCATTCCCGTTCCAGCACGGTGACCTGCAGGATGTCGGCCCCGAGCACACCCAGCGCCCTGGCCACCTGCCCGAGCGTCCCGGGCCGGTCCGGCAGTGACACCCTCAGTCTCAGAACCATCGCACCTCCCCTTTCCCTCACCACAGTGCTGTAGGGAGGTTTCAGAGATGTTCCCTGGATATGTCAAGCATGATGCCTAAATACCCGAAATGTCGATGAAAGTAGAGCAGGCTACCAGTCGATCCTCCTCCACGATGCCCCCAAGAGCCCGTAGCGGCACGCGTCACCGCGCGGGGCGAGCGTTATTCCGGGCACGACATGGACTATTCCGGAGTCTCCAAGACGACCGCTCTATTTCTCCGTCGGCGTCCTTCAAGACGCGTGAACATTTCCGGTCTGTGATCTTCGCTCCCGGCGGTTCGCGGGAGATGATGCGGGTCGAGATCCCTGTGACGAGGAGGCGGTCGTGCGTCTTGGCTTCAGCATCGGAACCCTGGGACCGGTCGCGGCGAGTCCCGAGGACCAGCTGCGGCTGGTCCAGGAGGCGGAGCGGCTGGGGTACGCCTCGGCGTGGGCCTCCGAGGGGTACGGCGCGGACCCGGCGACGACCATGGCCTGGCTGGCGGCCGGCACGTCGCGGATCGAGCTCGGCACCGGCGTCGTCCAGGTCTCGGGCCGCTCGGCCGTGGCGACCGCGATGGCGGCGGCCACGGTCGACCGGCTCTCCCACGGCCGGTTCCTGCTGGGCCTGGGCGCGTCGGGCCCGCAGGTGACGGAGGGGTGGCACGGTCACCGCTACGAGCGGCCGCTGGCGTACCTGCGGGACTATGTCGCGGTCGTGCGGATGGCGCTGGCGCGCGAGCCCGTGCGGATCAAGGGCGAGACGATGGAGCTGCCGCTGCCCGGCGGCAGCGGCAAGGAGCTGAGCCTGGCGATCGGGCCGGTGCGAGAGCCGCTCCCCATCCACCTGGCCGCGATGGGACCCAGGGCGATCGCGCTCGCGGGGGAGATCGCCGACGGTTGGCTGCCCATCCACTTCCCGCCCGAGCACCTGGCCGAGTCCCTCGGGCTGCTGCGCAAGGGGGCCGCCGCGGCGGGGCGGGACGTGTCGGAGATCGCGGTGTCGCCGATGGTGATGGCGATGGTGGACGAGGACGCCGACTACGCCCGGGACATCGTCCGGCCGATGCTGGCGCTGTACCTGGGCGGGATGGGGACGAAGGCGGTCAACTTCTACAACCGGCTGGCGCATCGGCTCGGGTTCGCCGAGGCGGCGGCCCGGGTGCAGGACGTCTATCTGGACGACGGTCTCGGCGCGGCCATGGACGAGCTGCCCGACGACCTGGTCGACGCGCTGGCCCTGTGCGGGACGCCGGGGCGGGTCCGCGAACGGCTCGCCGCGTACCGCGAGGCGGGCGCGACGAGCCTGATCGTCGGGCTCGGCGCGCCCACCGTCGACGACCGGATCGAACAGCTCGGCCTGCTGGCCGAGCTGAACGCCTGACGCCGGGCGCGGCTCCGTCAGCCCTGGTCCGCCCGGGGCTGACGGACGATGGGCGACGGGGCCGCCTTCGTCTCGCCCTGCCCGCGCATCTCCTCCACCAGCACACCCATCCCGGCCACCGTGGGCACCTGGAACAGGCTGCGCATCGGCAGCCGCACACCCAGCTTCTTCCGGATCAGCGCGATGAGCTGGACCGCGACGAGCGAGTTGCCGCCGAGGTCGAAGAAGTCCTCCTCGACGCTGACCTGCCGGGTGCCGAGCACCTCGCCCCAGAGGGCGGCGAGGGTGCTCTCCAGGTCGTTGCGCGGCGCGACGTGCCCGGAGCGGTCGCCGTCGCCGCCGTCGGCTGAGGCGGCCGACTCGACCTGCTCCTCCACCGTCTCCTTGGTCAGCTTGCGCACGCCCGCCACGAACTCCGGCAGCGGCGTCGCGTTGACGACCGCCTGGGCGCCGACGCCCGCGGCGAGCAGGCGGCGGAACGCGTCCGCCCCGAGCGCGGGCGAGATGCCGCGCCGGGCGCCTTCGACGTCGAGAGCGACGCCCGCGGCGGCCGACTCCTCCGCGACCTCCTGCTGGGCGGCGCTCTCGTGGGCCCCCTCGTCCACGCTCCTGGCGACGGCGTCGGTGTCGACGCGCCTGAGCACGAACTCGGAGATCTCCACGACCGGGTCGCCCGCGTCGTCGTAGAGGGTCAGGTCGACGGCGATGACCTCGCCGCCGCCGGTGTCGCGGTGCCTGGCGTGGCTCCACAGGCGGGCGGGCAGGGGGGCGTGCACGGTGAGCCTGCCGTACCCGAGGGGCAGGTAGCTGTGCTCGCCCGCGGCGCTGACGAAGGCGGTGGCCTCGTCGAGCAGGGCGGGGTGCAGGGTGTACCGGTCGAGTTCGGCGGCGGTCTCGGGGGCGGCCTCCAGCCGGGCGAGCTCCTCGTTCAGGCCCTGGGCGACCGAGCGCAGGCTGCGCCAGCGGGGGCCGAAGGTGACCAGGCCGGAGGCGGAGGCGAACATGGAGTCCTCGCGGGTGCCGTACGAGCAGCGTCCGCGTAGTTCGGCGAGGTCGATGTGCCGCCGTTCGGCGGCGACCCAGGCGGCGGTGCCCCTGGCGTGGGTTCTGGCCGTGCCGCCGACGACGCTGACCACGTCGAACTCGGCGCCGTCGCCCGCCGCCGTGAGCATGACCCGGAGCTCGGTGGAGGCGTCGTCGGCGACGGACAGCGGGGCCACGAAGGCGACGTCGCGCAGTTCGACGACGTGCCCGGGCGCGGGGCTGGGCACCACCGTCGCGAAGGCGTGCCTGGCCGTCTCCAGGTAGCCGGTGCCGGGCAGCACCGGCACGCCCGCGACGCGGTGCTCGTCCAGCACCCAGTGGGTGCCGGGCGACAGCCTGCCGCTGCACCAGGGCAGCCGGTCGGCGGGCGCGTCGTGCAGTTGGGTGAGCACGGGGTGGTCCATCGGGCTGACCCGCTCGCCGCGCTGCAGCGCGCGGAACGCCTTCGGCGCCTCGACCTCGGCGGCCATGCCGACCTCCAGCCAGGCGCCCCAGTTGACGGAGATCACCCGGCCCGGCCAGGTGTGGGCGTAGGCGTCGAGGTAGTTGTTGGCCGCACAGTAGTCGACCTGGCCGAAGCCGCCCGCCACCGCGGTCACCGAGGAGCAGAGCAGGACGAAGTCCAGGTCGAGGTCGCCGAACGCGTCGCGCAGCGCCAGCGTCCCGGACAGCTTGGGCGCCATCACGCCGGTCGCGTCCCGCCGGTCCTTGACCTCCGCCATGCCGCCGCCGGGCAGGCCCGCGGCGTGCACGATCCCGTCGACGCGGCCGAACGCGGCCAGCGTCTCCTCCCGTACGCGGCGCATGCCCGCCGCGTCGGTCACGTCGGCGGCCAGCACCAGCACCTTCGCGCCCGCGCGCTCCATCCGCCGCACCGCCCCGATCGCCCTGGCGGTACGGTCTCCGCCGCCCTCCAGCGCGTCCCACTCCTCGCGTGGCGGCAGTCCCGAGCGGCCCAGCAGCACCAGCCCGCCGCGCGTCCTGGCGGCCAGGTCTTCGGCGAGGGTCAGGCCGATGCCGCCGAGCCCGCCGGTGATGACGTAGACGCCGCCCTCCCTGAGCCCCGCCGCGGCGTCGGCGGGCGCCTCGACGGGCACCGGCTCGTAGCCGCGCAGCCACCTGCGGCCGGAGCGCAGCACGACCGGGGAGGGCGGCGTGCCCTCGTCCGGCCGGTCCAGTGCCGGGTCGCGGGCCAGTTCGGTGAGCAACGCCGCCAGGTCGTGCGGTGACTCCCGGTCGATGTGGCGGACCGACAGCCACGACGCCTCCAGCGGGACGACGCCCGCGATGCCCGCCACGGTGGCGTGCTCGGGCCGTCGCACGTCGCCGCCGAGGACGCCCTGGGTGCCCTCGGTGAGCACGTCCAGGTGGACGTCGCCGTCCCGGTCGGCCTGGGCCAGCGCCTGGAAGAGGCCGAGCAGGCTGAAGAAGCCGCTCTCCTGGGCGGCCCAGGTCTGCTCGGCGTCCGCGGCGGGCGGGCCGTCCAGCGCCCAGGCATGGATGATCCGGCCGGGCACGCCGGTCTCGGCGATCAGCGTCTCGTAGTCGTCGCGGGAGCCGGGCCGCAGCGTCACCGAGCCGTCGGCGGCCCTGCCGTACGCTTCGCCCTGGCGGACGGTGAGCACGTCGGCGCCCGCCTCGCGCAGCGCCGCGAGCAGCGGCTCGGCGGACGGGCCCGCGAACAGCAGGCAGCGGGTGCCGGTGAGGTCGGGCAGCGTCCGGGCGGCGGGCAGCGGCGCCTGGCGCCAGGCGGGCAGGCTGAACCACTCCTCGACGGGCAGCGAGCCCGTCCGCGGCGGCCTCGGGTAGATGAGTTCGGGGTCGGCGATGATCGGCACCCAGTGGTGCGAGCGCTCGAACGGGTAGGTGGGCAGCGGAACCCGGCGGCCGGGCTCGCCGAACCTCTCGGCGTCCAGGGTGACGCCCGCCGTCCAGAGCGCGCCCGCCGCCGAGTAGACGACCTTGAGGTCGGAGGCGGCCTCGGTGGGGCCGGGCAGGCTGGGCAGCGGCGCGGGCGTGCCCTGCGGGAGCTGGGTCCTGGCCAGGCCAGCCAGCTGGCGGCCGGGGCCGCACTCGACCAGCCGCCACTCGCCGTCGGCGGCCAGCGTCGCCACGCAGTCGCCGAACCGGACGGGCTCGCGCAGGTGGCGGGCCCAGTAGGCGGGGTCGACGGCCTCCTCGGGGGTGATCCAGGTGCCGGTGACGTTGGACAGGAACGGCAGCGCGGGCGCGCGGCGTGCGGTCGCGGCGACGAGGCGGTGGAACTCGCCCAGGATGGGGTCCATCATCGCCGAGTGGAAGGCGTGCGAGGTGCGCAGCGCGGTGTGGCCGACGCCGGTCCCGGCCAGGCGCGTGCCGTACTCCTCGATCAGGTCGCTCGGGCCGGCGACCACGCAGGTGCCGGGGCCGTTGACGGTGGCGATGGACAGGCCGTCGGGCAGGTGGCCGCGGACCTCGCCCTCGTCGAGCCGGACGGCGAGCATCGAGCCCGGCGGCATGCTCTGCATGAGCCTGCCGCGGGCGGCGACCAGGCGGAGGGCGGCGGGCAGGTCGAAGACTCCGGCGACGGTGGCGGCGACGTACTCGCCGATGCTGTGGCCGATCATGGCCGCCGGTTCGACGCCCCACGAGCGCCAGAGCGTGGCCAGGCCGTACTCGACGGTGAACAGCGCGGGCTGGGTGAACGCGGTGCGGCGCAGCCGCTCCTCGGCCTCCTCCGCCGCGCCGCCGGGGAAGATGAGCTCTCGCAGGTCGAGGCCGAGTTCGGGCCGGAGGATCTCGGCGCACTCGTCGACGGCCGCCCGGAAGACCTCCTCGGTCCGGTAGAGCTCGGCGCCCATGCCCGCGTACTGCGCGCCCTGGCCGGAGAACAGCCAGGCCACCCGCGGGCTGCCGGTCCGGCCCTTGACCAGGCGGCGGGAGTCGGCCAGCGCCTGGACCGCGTCGGCCGCGTCCGACGCGACCACGGCCGCCCGGTGCTTCATCTCGCGGCGGCCGGTGCTCAGTGTGAAGGCCACGTCGGCGAGCTCGGCGTCCCCTTCGGCGAGCCGGTCGGCGAGTCTGGTCACCATGGCGTCGAGCGCGGCGGGGGTGCGGGCCGACAGGCGCAGCAGGTGCTGGCCGCGGTGCTCGCGGACCTGCGGCGCGGTGGCGGGCGCCTCCTCGACGACGAGGTGCGCGTTGGTGCCGCCGATGCCGAAGGAGCTGACGCCCGCGCGGCGCGGGACGCCGTTGGACTTCCACTCGGTGAGGTCGGCGGCGACGCGGAAGGGGTTCTCGCCGAACGGGATCCGCGGGTTGGGGCGCTCGTAGTTGAGGCTCGGCGGGATGAGGCCGTGCTCCACCGCCAGGACCGTCTTGGTCAGCCCGGCGATGCCGGCGGCCGGGCCGAGATGGCCGATGTTGGTCTTGACCGAGCCGATCGCGCACCAGCCCGCGTCCTCGGTGTCCCGGCTGAACACGCTCGACAGCGCCGCCACCTCGATCGGGTCGCCCACCGAGGTGCCGGTGCCGTGCGCCTCGACGTAGGTGACCGTACGCGGGTCGACGCCCGCGACGTCCAGCGCGTTGGCGACCGCGACCGCCTGCCCCTCCATGCTGGGCGCCGAGAATCCTGCCTTGGTCGCGCCGTCGTTGTTGATGGCGTTGCCCCGGATGACCGCGCGGATGTGGTCGCCGTCGGCGACCGCGTCCGAGAGCCGCTTGAGTACGGCGATGCCGCCGCCCCCGCCCCAGATGGTGCCCTGCGCGGAGGCGTCGAACGCCCGGCAGTGGCCGTCGGGCGCGTAGATGCCGTCCTGGTGGTACTGGTACCCCCACTCCGGCGGCATCTCGATGGACACGCCCCCGGTCAGCGCCATGTCGCACTCGCCCGCCCGCAGCGCCTCGCAGGCGACGTGCACGGCCACCAGCGAGGAGGAGCAGGCGGTGTGCAGGGTCAGGCTGGGGCCGCGCAGGTCGAGCTTGTAGGAGACGAGCGTCGCCAGGTAGTCGGGGTGGTTGCCGACGTAGATCGCCAGGTTGCCGACGGAGGCGTGCGTCTTGCGGTCGCGCCTGATGTACACCCACTGGTACTCGTCGGAGCCGATCGCCCCGTAGACGCCGACGTCTCCCGCGTACCGGCCGGGATCGTAGCCGGCGTCCTCCAGCGCGGTGTGCGCGAGTTCCAGGAACATGCGCTGCTGCGGGTCGCGCAGTTCGGCCTCGCGCGGCGACATGCCGAAGAAGGCCGCGTCCAGCGCCCCGTAGTCCTTGGCGATCGAGGCGGCGCGCACGAAGCTCGGGTCGTCCAGAAGGTAGTCAGGCACCCCTAAGGCGGCCTGCTCCTCCCTGGTGTAGAACGTCACCGACTCCACGCCGCCCACGAGGTTGCGCCAGAACGCGGGCACGTCCTCGGCCCCCGGCAGGCGGCAGGCCAGCCCGATGACCGCGATCGGTTCGACCGCGGGCTCCTCGTCGTATGCGGTACCGGTCATGGCTCAAGCTCCTGTCTGGCCTGGTCGGGCCGGCGAGATGCGGTCCTGGCGCGGCTTGCGGCGATCCGCCGGGCGGCGCGGCCTGAACCTGGGGCGGCCCGCTGCCCGTCGAGATGGGCGGCCAGCGAGCGGACGGTGGGGAAGCGGAAGAGGTCGACGATCGGCACCTCGCGGCCAAGCGGGGCGGTCAGCCTCGACTGGACCTCGGCGGTGGCCAGGGAGTGGCCGCCGATGTCGAAGAAGTTCTCGTCGAAAGCGATCCTCGGCAGGCCGAGGACCTCGCGCCACACCCCCGCGATGATCCGCTCGGTTCTGCCGTGCGGCTCCTCGGCGCGGGGAGTCGCGGGACGCGGCGGCGAGGCGGGCAGGGCGGCCCGGTCGAGCTTGCCGTTCGGGGTGAGCGGCAGCGCGGGCAGCAGGATCACGTCGGCGGGCACGGCCTGGTCGGGCAGCCGGGCGCGCAGGTGCCGCAGCAGGTCGCCGGCCTGGGTGCCGGCCGCCGCCGGGACGGCGTAGGCGCGCAGCACGGGACCGCCCGGCTGGTCGGCGAGCGCCGCGGCGGCGGCCCTGACCTGGGGGTGCTCGGCCAGCACGGCCTCGATCTCGCCCAGCTCGATCCGGTGGCCGCGCACCTTGACCTGCCCGTCGGCCCGGCCCGCCGGGATCACCTGGCCGTCGGGGTCGTAGCGGCCCAGGTCGCCGGTGCGGTAGCGGCCGACGCCGCCCTCCTCCGCCGAGAAGCGTTCCGCGGTGAGCCGTTCGTCGAGGTAGCCGTCGGACAGCCGGGCGCTCCTGACGACCACCTCGCCGAGCTCGCCCACCGCGGCGGGCCCGCCGTTCGCGTCGAGCACCAGCAGCTCGACCCCGTCGACGCCGCGGCCGATCGGCACCGGCCCCGCGCCCGCCCGGCGTCCGCCGAGCTCGTACATCGCCTGCGCCTGGGGCGTCTCGGTGGTGCCGTAGCTGTTGACCAGCCGGGCGGCGGGGGCGACCGTGCCGAACCTGGCGGCGTCCGGCCAGGTGAGCCGGTCGCCGCCGAACACGACCAGCCGGAGCGCGGGCAGCGTCAGGCCCGCGGTGGCGATGAGCAGGGCCAGTTGCGGGGTGAGGTGGGCGACGGTGATCCCGCTGTCGCGCAGCCATCTGGCCAGGCGGGCGGGGTCGCGGATCGCCTCCTGCTCCGGGACGTGCAGGGTGGCGCCGACCACGAGCGGGACGAACGCGTCACGCAGCAGCGGGTCGTGGCCCGGCCCGGCCAGCAGCGCGAACCTGTCCTCGGCGGTGAGGCCGAAGGCCCGCGGATACCAGTCGAGGAACCGGGCCAGCGCCCGCTCCCCCGTCCGCACCGGTTTCGGCTCGCCGGTCGTGCCCGAGGTGAAGGAGAGGTACCCCCTGCGCTCCAGCGGGACCGCGGGACGCGGGTCGCCGTCCGCGGGCACCTCCGGGAGGTGGGCCAGCTCGGGCGGCGGGACCGTGCCGGGGCAGCGCAGGAGGGCTCGCGCGCCGGCCGAGGCCGCCTGGGCGGCCAGCCGGGCGGGCGGAAGCGCCGGGTCGAGTACGGCCCAGCGGGCGCCGCTCGCCAGCACGCCGAGCATCAGGGCGGGCAGCTCGCAGCGCCGGGCGGCCAGCACGCCGACGACCTCCCCGGGCGCGGCAGTCCCGCCGACAGCCGCGGCCGTCCTTCCCGCCAGCGCGGCGACGTCGCCGTAGGTGAGCGTGCCGCCCGCTCCGGTGATCGCCACCCGGCCGGGATGCTCGGCCGCCCGCTCGGCCCCCCGCTCCACCAGGCCCGCCCCCTGCCATCCCGGCAGCGACGCCCGCCCCTCGGGAAGTGCGGCGGAGCTTCCGGGAGCGGCCGGGCGCAGGGACGCCTGTCGTGCCGGGGCGTCGGGGGTGGTGACGAGCCGGTTGAGGAGGTGGAGGTAGGAGGCGAGGAGGGCGTCGACGCGTCCGGCGTCGTACAGGGCCGGGTTGTAGACGGCTTGGAGAACGTAGTGGCCGTCCTGTTCGCCGACGTAGAGGGTGAGGTCGAACAGGGAGCCGGGCAGGCCGGGCGGCAGCGGGCGCGCTTGGAGGCCGGGCAGGTCGAGGCGGGGTTCGGTGAAGTCGTACATGTTGAAGAGCACCTGGATCAGCGGGTTGCGCGACAGGTCGCGGCCCGCGCCGAGGCGTTCGACCACGCGCTCCAGGCGTACGTCCAGGTGGGCGAGGGCGTCGGCGAGCGCGTCCCGGCACCGGGTCACGTGCTCGATGAAGGGGCGCTCGTCCGCCGCCGCCAGCCGTACCGGCAGCACCTGGACGAGGCAGCCCAGCAGCGGCTCGAACGCGGGGTGGCGGCGGTCGGCGACCGGGGTGCCGACGACCAGGTCCGCGGCGCCGGTGAGCCGCGAGAGGACCTGCGCGAAGGCGGCCAGCATGACGGAGTACGGCGTGGCGCCGATCCGCGCGGCCAGTTCGCGGACCGCCGCGCTGGTGGCGGGGTCGGCGGCGGCGTGGGCGGCGGCGCCGTCGAAGGTCTGCACGGGCGGCCTCGGGCGGTCACCGGGCAGGTCGAGCACGGTGGGCACGCCGTCCAGGCGCCGCGCCCACCAGTCGAGCCCGCCGGACTCGTCCCTGGCGTCGAGCCAGGCGGCGTAGCCGCCGGGCGAGGTAGCGGGGGCGGTGAGGCTCCCGCCCTTGTACGCGCGGGAGAGGTCGTCGTAGAGCACCTGCTGCGACCAGCCGTCGAAGACGATGTGATGGGCGGTCACGGCGAGCACGTGCTCCTCCTCCCCCAGCCGCAGCAGCCGCGCCCGCCACAACGGCCCGCCGGCGAGGTCGAAGGGGGTCCGCGCCTCCCGCGCCAGCCAGGCGTCGACAGCCGCCTGGTCGGCGTGGTCCACGGGGAGGGGGACTTCGCCGGGCGGGGTGACGAGCACGTGGGGGACGCCGGAGGCGTCGTGGACGCGCCAGCGCAGGGATTCGTGGTGCGCCGCCACCGCGGTGAGGGCGGTGCGCAGGGCGGGGAGGTCGAGGGGGCCCGACAGGCGCTGGGCCATGGCGATGTTGTGGACCGGGGTGCCGGGGGTCAGGCGTTCGACGAACCACATGCGGCGCTGGGTCGCGGTCAGGGCGGCGGGGGCGTGCGCGGGCGGGTCGTCGGCGGGCGGGGCCTGTGCCACCCTGCGGGCCAGTCCCTCCACGGTCCGTCCGGTCAGGACGTCCTCGACGGCGATCTCTCGGTGCAGCTCCGCGCGCAGGGCGGCGACCAGGCGCATGGCGAGCAGGGAGTGGCCGCCGGTGGCGTAGAAGTCGTCGTCCATGCCGGGCTGGGCGACGCCGAAGACGCGCGCCCAGGTGGCGGCGACCACGCGTTCGACGTCGGTACGTGGGGGCCGGCCCGCGGGTTCACCACCAGCGGGATCCCCGGTGGAGGCGGTGGCGATGGGCTCCAGGCTGTGCAGGTGCGGCATGTCGATCTTGCCGGCGGAGGTCAGAGGGAGGACCGGGAGGCGGTGTACCCGGGTCGGGACCATGTAGCGGGGGAGGCGGGACAGGCAGTGCTCGCGGATCTCGGGGAGGCCGGGGGCCGTCTCGGGGGTGAGGTAGGCGGTGAGCTCCTTGCCGCCGCCCGGTCCCGGGCGCAGGTCGACGACCGCCTGGCCGACGGTCGGGTGGGCGCGCAGCACGGTCTCGATCTCGCCCATCTCCACGCGCTGGCCCTGCACCTTGACCTGGCGGTCGAGCCTGCCGAGGAAACCGATACGGCCGTCGGGCTCGCGCACCACCCGGTCGCCGGTGCGGTAGAGCCGGGCGCCCGGCGGGCCGTACGGGTCGGGGACGAATCGTTCGGCCGTCAGGCCCGGCCGGGAGAGGTAGCCGCGGGCGAGCTGGGGGCCGCCGATGAACAGCTCGCCGGGCGTGCCGGGATCGCAGGGGGTGAGGTGGTCGTCGAGGACGTACGCGGTGCAGCCGGGGAGCGCGTGCCCGATCGGCAGGGGCCGGTCCCACGCACCGGACAGTTCGGTGCCGACGACGCAGACGGTGGTCTCGGTCGGGCCGTACCAGTTGTGGAAGCGGCGCTCGCCCGGCCGTGACCAGCGGGCGACCTGTTCGGGGCCGGCGGGCTCGCCCGCGGTGAGCAGGTCGCGCAGGGCGGGGAGCCGGTCCGGTTCCAGCAGGGGCAGCAGCGCGGGCGGGATGGTCCCCCAGGTCACCTCGTGGTGTTCGAGGAAGCGCTGCAGGCGGGCGGGGTCCACCCGGTCCTCGTCGGGGATGAACATGACCGAGCCGCCGCGGGCCAGCGGGGCGAAGACGTCGAGCACCGACACGTCGAACCCGAGCGCCGCGAACCCGATGCTGCGGCAGCCCTCGTCGAGCCCGAAGTACTCCCCCGCCATGGTGACGAAGGCGACGGCGGCGGCGTGGCTGACCGCCACCCCCTTCGGCCTGCCGGTGGAACCCGAGGTGTAGAGGACGTAGGCGGCGTTGGCGGGATGCGCGCGAGGCCCGGCGGCGATCTCGGCGAGGCCGGGCTGGAGGTTCCGCTCCTCGCGGATCGGCAGGAGGTGCGCTCCGGTGGGCTTGAGCAGGTGGAGCCCGGTCTCGTCGGTGACGGCCAGGGTGATGCCGGCGTCTTCGAGTACGGCCCGCAGCCGGGTCTCGGGATGCGAGGGGTCCAGCGGCACGTAGGCGCCGCCCGCGAGCATGACCCCCAGCACGGAGACGATCAGGTCCGGGGTGCGGGTGGCGCAGACGCCGACGCGGGCCTCCGGCCCGGCACCGGCGGCGCGCAACCGCACGGCCAGGGCGGTGGCCGCCTCCACGAGCTCGCGGTAGGTCAGGCGGGCCTCCCACTGCCGGACGGCGACCGCGTCCGGGGTCCGCGCGGCCTGCGCCAGGACCAGGTCGGGCAGGAGTCCCGTGGAAGGGACGAGGTCGGGCAGGCGCGTCATCGTGACCACCCCGCAGGCGGGACGAGGTCGACGCGGAGCCGTACCCGGTCGTGAGAGGTGGCCAGGGCCATGATGACCTCGCCCGAGGGAGTGGGGACGGACAGCAGGTGCACCTGCCAGGGGGCGAGCTCGCCGCCGGGCCGCCAGGGGGCGCGTGCGGCCAGGTCGGGGAAGGTGACGTGGCGGGGGTCGGCGCCGCTCGCCGAGGCCAGCGCCTGCTTGGCGGCCCCGGCTCTGGCGGTCAGCCAGTCGCGCTCCTCCTCGGCGGCCGACTCGATCTGCTCAAGCTCGCCAGGGTCGAGGAGGTCCCGGTCGGCGGGCAACGACCGCATCGGGCGCACAGCGACGCCCACCCCATGACCGACGCCGCCATCACGGCTGCCACCTCCCCGGGCGGTCGCCGTCGGTCCAGGGCTGAGGTTCACGTGGATCTCGCCGTCCTCCAGGGACTCGGTGCCCGACAGGTCCTCGGTGAGCAGCCGCGCCAGGCTGCCGGGCTGCTCCTTGAGGAAGAAGTGACCGCCGTCGATCGTCCGCAGCTTGAAGCCCGCGCTGGTGTGCCTCGCCCACCCGAGCATGTCGGGCGGGCCGACCTCGGCGTCGTCGAGCCCGGCGAAGGCCACGACGGGCACGGCGAGGGGTGGCTCGGGGGTGTACCGGTAGTTCTTGATCCAGGTGAAGTCGGCGCGCAGGGCGGGCAGGAACAGCTCCCTGAGCTCGGGCACGTCCCTGAGCTCGGGCTGCGCGCCGGCCCGCCGTACGAGCTGGTCGACGAACCGCTCGTCGGGCAGGCTCGCGGCGGCGGCCAGCGGCACCGGCCGGTCGGGCGGGTGCGCGCCGCCCACGTAGAACCGGACCGGTGGCGGGAGCCCGCGCCGGCGCAGCTCGCGGACGACCTCGAAGCCCAGGCGGGCGCCCATGCTGTGCCCGTAGATCGCGTACGGCCGGCCCGTGCGCGGGGCGATCTGGTCCGCGACGTCCGCCACCGAGAACTCGGGCGGCTCGTCCCCGCGTTCCTCCCTGCCGGGAAGCTGCACGGGAACCACCTCGAACCCCCCGGCCCCGGCCCGCCGCAGGTCGCGATAGGCACCGGCGGCGCCTCCCGCGTACGGCAGGCAGAGCAGGGGAACTCCGAGGTGGTTCGGTAGCCGGATCGAGTGGTGCTCGATCGCCATACTCAAGGCGCTCCTCTACGAGGTCCACTGCCCAGGGGGAAAGGGGGCCGGCGAACGGGCGAGCCCCGTTCACCGGCTGGTCACCGAAAATACGATGTTTCCTTATAACCAGGCGCGCAGAGTCGCGTCAACCGTTGTAACAGTCAGCCATGAATCCCCCGAATGCTCCCAGCCACAACACCCAGGCCACCCATTAGAGGATGCCCTAAACACCATTTCGGGAAAGCCGATACAAGTGCATCCCAATCCCTCCAACAACTCGACGCAAGCAGGACCTATATGTATGAATAGCCTCATCACTCCACGACCTCTCATCCAGGCCGCGCCGTCCCCCACAGAAAGCGAGACAGGTTTGACCTCCTTGCCTGAGGGCGACATCCGGCTTTCAGACGCCAAGCGGGCCCTGTTGGAGCAACGCCTGCGCCGCCGTCGCGCCGGCGGCCCCGTGGGAGGCATCCCCCGCCGCGCGCCGAACAGCGAGGTGCCGCTGACCTTCGCCCAGGAACGCCTGTGGTTCATGGAGCAGTTCGCCCCGGGCACCGGCGCGTACACCATCCCCCTGGTGCTGCGCCTGCGCGGCCCCCTCGACGCCGAACGCCTCCAGCTCGCCCTGCACGCGATCGTCGCCCGGCACGAGATCCTGCGCACCCGCTACCCCGCCGACTCCGACGGCCGCCCCACCACCGACATCGTCGACCTGGAGGGCTTCGAGTTACGCCGCCTGGACGCCCCCGACGAGCGAACCGCCGCCGAGCTGCTCAGCGCCGAACTCGCCCGCCCTTTCGACATCGCCGGCGAATCGCTGATCCGCGGCTCGCTGGTCCGCCTGGCCGCCGACGACCACGTGCTGCTGGTGACGCTGCACCACATCGTCGGCGACGGCTGGTCGGTGGAGATCCTCACCGGCGAGCTGCGCGCCCTCTACGCGGGCGAGAACCTGCCCGACCTGAGCATCCAGTACGGCGACTACGCCCTGTGGCAGCGTGACCGCCCGGCCGCCGAAGCGGACCTGACCTACTGGCGGGAACGCCTGGCCGGGGTGCCGCCGATCGACCTGCCCCTGGACGGCAGACGGCAGGCCGAGCCCACCTTCACCGGCGGCGCGCACGCCTTCCGGCTCGACCGGGACCTGCTGTTGGCGGCCTCCCGGCTGGCCAGGGAGCACGACGCCACGCTGTACATGACGCTGCTGGCCGTCTACCAGGTGCTGCTCGGCCGCTACTCGGGCCAGACGGACTTCGCGGTCGGCTCGCCGGTGGGCGGGCGGGCGCGCAGCGAGCTGGAGAGCATGATCGGCCTGTTCGTCAACGTGCTGGCGATGCGCGCCGACCTGGACGGCGACCCCACCTTCGCCGAGCTGCTGGCCCGGGTACGCCGCGGTGCCGAGGACGCCTACGCCCACCAGGAGCTGCCGTTCGAGCAGCTCGTCGGCGAGCTCGGCGTCGAGCGTGACGTATCCCGGTCGCCGGTCTTCCAGACCGTCCTCACCATGCAGAGCCATCCGGGCGGCGACGCCGTCTGGCCCGGGCTGACGGCCGAGCCGTTCGCGCTGGAGGCCCGCGCCGCCCGCTTCGAGCTGGAGCTGTTCCTGACCGAGCGCCCCGACGGGCTCGACGGGCTGTTCGTCTACAACCGGGACCTGCTCGGGGAGCGAACCGTCGAGGACCTGGCGGCCCACTTCGAGACGCTGCTGCGCGCCGCCGTCGCCGATCCGTCCGCCCGGCTGTCGGCCCTGGAGATGCTCGGCGCCGGTGAGCGGGAGCGGATCCTCGCCTGCGCGGAGGGGCCGCGGCAGCCGTACCAGAAGGACGCGACCCTGGGCGGGCTGTTCGAGGCGCAGGTGGCGCGGACGCCGGAGGCGGTGGCGCTGGAGTTCGCGGACGAGCGGGTGACCTACGCGGCGCTCGACCGGCGGGCCAACCGCCTGGCGCACCGGCTGCGCGGGCTCGGCGTGCGACCCGGCGCGAGGGTGGCGGTGTGCGGGGAGCGGTCGGTGGAGCTGGTCGTCAGCCTGCTCGGCGTTCTCAAGGCCGGAGCCGCGTACGTGCCGCTGGACCCCGACTACCCGGCCGACCGGCTGGCCTTCATGCTGGCGGACGCGGCGGCCGAGGTCCTGCTGGTTCAGGAGGGGTGCCGCGACCGGCTGCCCCCGGCCGAGATCGTGACGCTGGCGATGGACGACCCGCACGAGGGCTGCCCGGACGACCCGCCGCCCGCGACGGCGACCGCCGGCCATCCCGCCTACATGATCTACACCTCGGGTTCGACCGGCCGCCCCAAGGGCGTGCCCAACACCCATGAGGGCATCGGCAACCGCCTGGACTGGATGCAGCGGGCCTACGGCCTGACCGGCGACGACGTGGTGGTGCAGAAGACCCCCGCCGGATTCGACGTGTCGGTCTGGGAGTTCTTCTGGCCGCTCGTCGTCGGCGCCCGCCTGGTGCTGGCCGCGCCGGGCGGCCACCGCGACGCCGCCTACCTGCGCGACCTGGTCACCGGCCGGGGCGTGACCACGATGCACTTCGTCCCCTCGATGCTGGCCGCCTTCCTGGAGGAGGAGGGCGTCGAGGCGTGCGTGTCGCTGCGCCGGGTGGTGTGCAGCGGCGAGGAGCTGACCCCGAACGTGGCGGCGCGCTTCTTCGAACAGCTTCCCGGAGTCGAGCTGCACAACCTGTACGGCCCGACGGAGGCGGCCGTCGACGTCACCTCGTGGCGCTGCACCCCGGGTGCCGAGGAGGTCCCGATCGGCCACCCGGTGCAGAACACCCGGCTGCACGTGCTCGACCCCGGCCTGCGCCCGGCGCCCTTCGGCGTGCCGGGTGAGCTGCACATCGGCGGCGTCCAACTCGCCCTCGGCTACCACGCCAGGCCCGCGCTGACCGCGGAACGCTTCGTCCCCGACCCCTTCGGCCCGCCCGGCGCCCGCCTCTACCGCACCGGCGACCTGGTACGGCTGCGCCGCGACGGCGCGATCGACTTCCTCGGCCGGATCGACAACCAGGTCAAGATCCGCGGCCAGCGCATCGAGCTGGGCGAGATCGAGGCCGTGCTACGCGAGCAGCCGGGCGTCCGCGAGGCCCTGGTGATCGCCACCAAGGACGGCGACACCCGGCTCGTGGCCTATGTCGTGGCCGACGGCGAGCCGGACCTGCGGACCCCGCTCAGGATGATCCTGCCCGACCACATGGTGCCCTCCGCCTTCGTCCACCTCGACGCGATGCCGCTGAGCCCCAACGGCAAGGTGGACCGGGCCGCGCTGCCCGTCCCCCGGCGCCACGGCGAGGAGGGCGGCAGGGGCGCCGAACCGAGCACGCCCGCCGAGCTGGCCATCGCGGGCATCTGGCAGGAGCTGCTGGAGGTGCCCGCCGTACGCGCCGACGACGACTTCTTCGAGCTCGGCGGCCACTCCCTGGTGGCCATCCAGGCGGTCGCCCGGCTGCGGCGGGCGCTGCCCGCGGTGGAGGGGCGCGCGATCGGCGTCATGGACCTGTTCAAGCACTCCACCGTGCGGGCGCTGGCCGAGCTGGTCGAGGGCCCGGCCCCCGCCGAGGGCGAGCGCCGCACCCTGCTCTACGAGCTGACCAGGTCCCGGCGAGACCCGGCCATCACCTACGTCTGCATCCCGTACGGCGGCGGCAGCGCCCTGGTCTACCAGCCGCTCGCCGACGCGCTGCCCGAGGAGTGCGCGCTCTACTCGATGGCCTTCCCCGGCCACGACCCCGGCCGCCCCGAGGAACCGACGATGCCGCTGGAGGAGGTCATCGAGCTCTGCGTGAGCGAGATCCTCGACGGCGTCCAGGGCCCGCTGGCGCTGTACGGCCACTGCGGCATCGGCGGCGCGGTCACCGTGGAGGTGGCCAGGCGGCTGGAGGCCCAGGGCCGGGAGCTGGCCGCGGTGTACATCGGCGCGATCTTCCCCTTCGCCAGGCCGCAGGGCCGCATCGCCGGGCCGCTCGGCCGGCTGACCCGCCTGGACCGGCTGCGCGGCGACCGGGCCTACGAGAACCGCATGAAGTCGATGGGCAACGACATCTCCGGGCTGGACGAGGAGCAGGTCCGGTTCATGGTCCGCAACCAGCGGCGGGACACCCTGATCGCCGAGGAGAGCTTCACCCGGATGCTGTCGGAGCGGGTCGAGCCGCTGCGCGCCCCGGTCGTCGCCGTGGTCGGCGAGCAGGACCCGGCGACCGACTACTACCGCGAGCGCTACCGCGAGTGGCACTTCCTGGCCCCCTCCACCGCGCTGGTCATCCTGGACGAGGCGGGCCACTACTTCCTCAAGTACCGCGCCGACGACCTGGCCCAGGTGCTGACCAACGCGCACGTGGCGATGGGGTACGGCGCCGCCGACACCCTCGACCGGCGCTCGCGCGGGCCCGGCGCGGGGTGGTGGATCGAGGAGACCTCCACGCTCGGGCAGGACCCGCCGCCGCAACGGGACAGCGCCCCGAAGCCGAGCATGCGGCGCTTCATGGCGGTCGCGGCGGCCCAGCTCGTCTCCATGGTCGGCACGGCGGTGACCGACTTCGCCATCCCGATCTGGGTCTACACGACGACCGGCTCGCTGGTGAACTTCGCGCTGCTGGTCGCCCTCGCGATCATGCCGGGCGTGCTGGCCGCCCCGCTGATCGGCGCGATCGTCGACCGGTCGAGCAGGCGCCGGATGATGATCGTGGGCAACTGCCTGGCCGGCGGCGTACAGCTCGCGCTCGGCCTGCTGCTGTGGACCGGCACCCTGGACATCTGGCACATCTACCCGCTCACCGCGGCGCTGTCGGTCGCGCTGATCTTCCAGCGGCTCGGCTTCACCTCCGCCCTGCCCCAGCTCGTGCCCAAGCAGTACCTGGGGCACGCGGCCGGGATCGTGCAGATGCTGATGGGCACCTCCCAGTTCGTCGCCCCGCTGCTGGCCGTCGGGCTGCTGTCCACCATCGGCCTCAGCGGCATCCTGGTGATCGACGTGGCCAGCTTCGCGGTGGTACTCGTCGCGCTGCTGCTCATCCGCTTCCCCGCGACGATGGCGCACGAGCGCAGGGAGTCGCTGGCCGCCGAGATCGCGGGCGGCTTCCGCATGTCGCTGGGCAACCGCCACCTGCGGGCCGCCCTGCTCTACTTCGCGGTCCTGAACGTCATGCTGGCCGCGGTGCTGATGTCGATCTCACCGCTGGTGCTCGCCTTCTCCGACCTCGGCACCGCGGGCCGGATCTCGTTCGTCGGCGGCCTGGGCGCGACCGTCGGCGGCCTGGTCGTCGCCCTGTGGGGAGGACCCCGCAGGCGCAGGATGCGCGCCGTGCTGCTGAGCACGCTGCTGCTCAGCCTGTTCGCGGTGATCACCGGCCTGCACGCCTCCCCGCTGGTGGTCGGCCTCGGCGCGTTCGGGCTGTGGTGCAGCCTGTCGATCGTCAACGGCGTCTTCATGACGATCATCCATGTGAAGGTGCCGCAGCGCTTCCACGGCCGGGTCATGGCGCTCAACCAGATGATCTCCTGGTCGACGCTGCCGGTGGGCATGGCGGTCGTCGCCCCGCTGGGCGAGCGGCTGCTCGAACCGCTGCTGGCGCCGGGCGGCGCGCTGGCCTCGACGGTCGGCGCGGTGATCGGCGTCGGTCCCGGCCGGGGCATCGCGTTCATGTACATCCTGCTCGGCCTCGGCATCGCCGTACACGTGCTGGTCTCGATGCGGATCCCGGTGCTGGCCCGCTTCGACGACGAGATGCCCGAGGCCGACCCCGACGACCTGGTGGGCGCGCAGGCGCTGCGCGAGCGGGCGGGCAACACCGTCAGCCTGGCCTGGACCGCGCCCGCCTTCGCCAAGGCGCTCACCATGCCGCTGAGCGCGGAGAAGGCGGGCGAGCTGCTCGGCGAGCCGGTCGAGGGCGTGGTGCTGCGGACCGGCGGGGAGATCAGCGCGGTCTACGAGGTGCGCACCGCCGGCCGCGAGCTGATCTTCAAGCTCTATCCGGAGCTGTTCACCGCCCGGATGCGCAAGGAGATGCGGGTGTACGAGCTGCTGCGCGGCAGCGGCGCGCGGGCGCCCGTGGTGGTGCGGGCCGACGACTCCAAGCGCGACCTGCCGCAGGCGTACCTGGTCATGTCGAAGGTGCCGGGACGGCCGCTGTCGCAGGTGTCCGGCGCGCTGGAGCCGGAGACGATCGAGCGGCTGTACCGCGAGATGGGCCGGGTGCTGCGTGCCGTCCACGGGGTGGAGTTGCGCGAGTTCGGCCCGATCGACGGGGTGCCCGAGCCGTCCAACGAGGCGTATCTGGGCGGCCAGCTCGACCTGAAGCTCGCCCAGTTCGCCGAGTTCGGCGGCGACCCGGCGCTGCACGCGCGCGTCGAGGAGTACGTGCGCGAGCGCCGCCACCTGATCGGCCGCTGCGCCACGCCCGTGCTGCTGCACCACGACTTCCACGAGCGCAACGTGATGGTCGCCGAAGGGCCGGGCGGCTGGGAGCTGACCGGCGTCATCGACGTGGAGAACGCGCTCGGCGGCGACCCGCTGATGGACCTGGCCCGCACCGACTACTTCGCGGTGCGCGGCGACCCGCTGCGCCGCCGCGCGCTGCTGGAGGGGTACGGCGAGCTGCCCGCCGACTGGGCCGAACGCGTCGCCTTCTACCGGCTCTACCACGCGCTCGACCAGTGGCACTGGCTGGCCACCATCGGCGAGATCGACGCGCTGGCCCCCATCGCCGACGAGATCCGCGACTGCCTCACGGAGGACCTTTGACCGAGGACGTCTTCCCCGCCTCGTACGCGCAGGAGCGGATCTGGTTCCTCACCGCGCTGCTGCCCGCGCTGCCGCTCTACAACGTGGCGGGCTGCTCGCGGCTGGAGCGCCTCCGACCGGTCGTCCCCAGCCTGGTCGAGCCCGCGCTGCGGACGGTGGTGGCGCGGCACGAGTCGCTACGCACCGGTTTCGCCCTGCGCGGGGAGCGGGTCGTGCAGGTGATCGCGCCCGAGGTGCCGGTCACCGTCGCCCGGACGGACCTGTCGGGGCTGCCCGAGCCGGAGCGGAGCGCCGAGCTGGCCAGGATCGCGGCGGCCGACGCGGCCGAGCCGTTCCCGCTGGACCGGCCGCCGCTGTGGCGGGCCAGGCTGGTGGAGCTGGGCGGCGGCGAGTGGCGGCTGCTGTTCGTCGCCCACCACACGATCTTCGACGCGTGGTCGGCCGAGGTGTTCAGCGAGGAGCTCGCCGAGGCGCACGCGGCGCTGCGCGAGAACCGCCCGCCGAAGCTGCCCGAGCTGCCGATCCAGTACGCCGACTACACCGTCTGGCAGCACGAGCGGCTGAGCGGCGGCGCCCTGGACGACGACCTGGCCTACTGGCGGGCCCGGCTGGCCGGGAGCGTGCCGCTGGAGGTGCCCGCCGACCGGCCCCGCCCGGCCGAGCTGAGCTACGCGGGCGCCAACCACGCCTTCTCGGTGCCCGAGGAGCTGACCGGACGGGTCGCCGCGCTGGGCCGCGAGGCCGGGGCGACGCCGTTCATGGTGCTGTTCGCCGCCTTCGCCGCGCTGCTCGCCCGCTGGACCGGCCGGACCGACGTCGTGGTGGGCTCGCCGATGGCCGGGCGGGAACTGCCCGACCTGAACCCGCTGATCGGCATGTTCGTCAACACCCTGCCGCTCCGCGCCGACCTGGGCGGCGACCCGGCGTTCAGCGAGATCGTCGAGCGGGTCCGCACCACCGTGACGGAGGCGCTGGACCACCAGGACGTGCCGTTCGCCAGGCTGGTGGAGGAGCTGCGCCCGCCCCGCGACCCCGCCCGGACGCCGCTCTACCAGGTCGCCTTCAACCAGCTCCCGGTCGACGCGCGCGGCCAGTACGGCACCGGCACCGCCAAGACCGACCTCACCCTGGAGGTGCAGAACCCGCAGGGCCGGATGAGCGGCTGGATCGAGTACAGCACCGACCTGTACGACGAGAGCACGATCGCGCGCCTGGCCGACGGCTTCCTCACCGTGCTCGACGCCGTGACCGCCGACCCCGGCCTGCCGCTGTCCCGCCTGCCGCTGGTCTCGGCGGCCGAGCGGGAGCGGCTGCTGACCTCGTGGCACGGCCCGCGCTCGGCCTACCCGCATCGCCCGCTGCACGAGCTGGTCGCCCGGCGCGCGGCGCTGTCCCCCGACGCCACCGCCGTCGTCGCGGACGGCCGCACCCTCACCTACGCCGAGCTGGAGGAGCGCGCGGACGGGCTGGCGCGGCGGCTGCGCGGGCGGGGCGTCGGCGGCGAGTCGCCGGTGGCCGTGTGCCTGCCGCCGGGCGCCGACCTGGTGGTGGCGCTGCTCGCGGTGCTGAAGGCGGGCGGCTGCTATGTGCCGCTGGATCCCCGCTACCCCGCCGACCGGTTGCGTTTCATGCTCGCCGACTCCGGCGCGGTGCTGTCGCTGACCACCTCCGCGCTGGCCATGCCCGGCGTGCCCGCGCTGCTCGTGGACGAGCCCTTCGAGGAGACGCCCCCCGGCGTCGAGCTGCCCGCCGTCTCCGTGGACGCGCTCGCCTACGTCATCTACACCTCCGGCTCCACGGGCGTGCCCAAGGGGGTGATGGTGCCGCACCGGGGCGTGGTGAACCTGGTCGAGAGCCTCGCCTTCGACGCGGCCGAGCGGATGCTGCTGCTCACGCCGCTCTCCTTCGACATCGCCGCGCTGGAGCTGTTCGGCCCGCTGCTGTCGGGCGGGAGCGTGGTGGTGGCTCCGCCGTACGGCACGGGGGGGTTGGGGCGGCTGCTGACGGACACGGGCGTGACCACCGTGCAGGCGCCGCCCTCGGTGCTGGCGGAGATCCTCGGCGAGCTGCCCGCCGGGCTGCCCCGGGTGTTCAGCGGCGGCGAGCCGCTGCCCGCCCACCTGGCGGAGCGGATCCACGAGGTGGCGGGCGAGCTGCACAACCTGTACGGGCCGACGGAGACGACCATCTGGTCCCTCGTCCACCGGGTGCCCGAGCGCGCCGCGACCATCTCCATCGGGCTGCCGGTGGCCAACACCACCGCCTACGTGCTCGACGACGCCCTGGCCCCGGCGCCGCTGGGCGTGGTGGGCGAGCTGTACCTCGGCGGCGACGGCCTGGCCCGCGGCTACCGCGGGCGACCGGGCGTCACGGCCGAGCGGTTCCTGCCCGACCCGTTCGGCTCCCCCGGCGGGCGCCTCTACCGCACCGGCGACCTGGTCCGCCGCACGGCCGACGGCACCCTGGAGTTCGTCGGCCGCGACGACGGCCAGGTGAAGGTCCGCGGCGTCCGCATCGAACTCGGCGAGGTGGAGTCCGCCCTGACGGCCCACCCGGCGGTACGGCGCGCGGTCGCGGCCGTCAGGGACGACGCGCCCGGCGGCCGGGCCCTGGTCGCCTACCTCGACGCGGACGCCCCGGCGGCGGAGCTGCGGGCCTTCCTGCAGGACCGGCTCCCGGCGACGATGGTGCCCAGCCTCTTCGTCGCCGTGCGGACCTTCCCCCGGCTGCCCAACGGCAAGCTCGACCGCTCCGCGCTGCCCGCCCCGGCCGGCGACGAGCCCGTGGCGGCCCCGGCCGAGCCCGGCACGGCGAGCGAGGAGCTGGTGCACGAGATCTGGGGTGAGATCCTGGGCCGCTCCGGGTTCGGCGTCGACGACGACTTCTTCGACCTGGGCGGGCACTCCATGCTCGGCACCCGGGTGGTGGCCAGGATCTGCACCGAGGTCGGCATCGAGCTGCCGCTGAACACGCTGTTCACCACCAGGACCGTCCGCCGCCTGGCCGCCGCCGTGGAGGCGCGCCTGGCCGCCGAGATCGACCTGCTGACCGAGGAGGAGGCCGCGTCCCTGGTGGACGCGGACAACATTTCGTAAGCCTTCCGGGTTCGATGCGCCGACCGAAACTCGGGTTATGCGGGGCCCGACTTTGTCTATTTCCTGGATATGGACGATCGAAAACTATAACCCAATGCCTTTACATGAATGCCGGGCGACCGAAACCCCTAACGAAGGTCACACTCGCACTCATTTCACCGGAGTGAGCGGCTGTACCCGGCGCAACCTCCCGCGACAAAGCTGATCTCCGTCGCGGGGTATTCCCACCATCTCTGTGTATAGTCACGGTGTGCTCACCATGGGAGTTGAAGAAGAGTTCTTCGTCGTCGACCCGGTGAATCGAACTCTGGTCCCAACAGGATTGCCCGCAATGGAGTTATTGCGCGTGCAGGAATCCGCCACCGAATACTACGGCTTCGATCACGAATACCAGTTGTCCATTGTGGAAACCCGCACCGGGATATGCCGGGACCTGGGTGAACTGCGCGACCAGCTCGGCGCGTTGCGCGCCTCACTCGACCGGGCCGCCGCCGCCTCGGCGCTCACGGTGATGGCGGCCGGGACGATGCCGACCACCGGCTGGCGCGACCTGCCGATCACCCCGAAAGCCCGCTACGCGGACATCCTGGAGCACTACCAGGACGTGGTGCAGCGCCGGGCCACGTGCGGCTGCCATGTGCACGTCGGCATCGAGGACCGCGAGCTGGCGGTCCAGGTCCTCAACCGGGTCGGGCCGTGGCTGCCCGTCCTGCTGGCCCTGTCCTCGAGCTCCCCCTTCTACGAAGGCGCCTACACCGGCTACCAGAGCTACCGCACCATGCTGTGGAGCGGCTTCCCCGTCGCGGGGCCGCCCCCGATCCACGCTTCCCACCAGGAGTACGCCGACCGAATCCGGCTGCTGATGGATTCCGGGACCATTCTCGACACCGGCCACATCTACTGGGACGCCCGCCTCGGCACCCGCAGCCGGACCCTGGAGTTCCGCGTCGCGGACGTGTGCCCCACGATCGACGACACGATCCTGCAGGCCGCGCTGTCCCGCGCCCTCGTCGCCACCTGCATCGAGGAGATCGCGCACGACCGCCCGCCCCTGCTAGCCCTTCCGGGCCTGGCCAGAGCAGCCATGTGGCGGGCCGCCCGATCCGGGCTCGACGGCCTCCTGATCGACCCCGCGACCGCCGAGGCGATCCCCGCCCTGGCGATGGTCGACCGCCTCCTGACCCATGTCCGCGACGCCCTGGAGCAGGCGGGCGACTGGAAGGAGGTGCTCGACCTGGTCGAACGGGTACGGCACCGCGGCACCTCCGCCCGACGCCAGCGCGAGACCCTCGCCCGCTCCGGCCACCTGGCGGCCGTGGTGGACCACCTCTCGGCCGAGACCACGCAGACCTCGTCCTGAGCCGCCCGGCGCTCCACCGCCACGCCCGACCAAGGGAATACCCTGCCCCTCTATAGTATTAACTCGTACATCGATGTTCGAGTTAAGGAGCAGTCCGTGTCCCTCCACTCCTCCGCGGCCGCCGAGGCGCCGCCGGACCCGCGTCGCTGGCGGGCGCTGGCGCTGATCAGCGCCGCCCAGTTCATGCTGATCCTCGACGTCACCGTGGTGAACGTCGCCCTGCCCGACATCGGCGCCGACCTCGGTCTCACCCGGGCCACGCTCACCTGGGTGGTGACGGCGTACACGCTGTTCTTCGGCGGGCTGATGCTGCTCGGCGGCCGCCTGGCCGACGTGTTCGGCGCCCGCCGTCTGATGCTCGCCGGGCTGGCCGTCTTCACCCTGGCCTCCCTGGTGAGCGGCCTGGCGCAGAACGCCCCGACGCTGGTCGGCGGGCGCGTCGCCCAGGGCGTCGGCGCCGCGCTGCTGTCCCCCGCCGCGCTCGCCACCGTCACCACCGCCTTCCACGGCCCCGAGCGCAACAGGGCGCTGGGCGTGTGGGCGGCGATCGGCGGCGCGGGCTCGGCGCTCGGCGTGCTGCTGGGCGGGGCGCTCACGGCCGGGCCCGGCTGGCGGTGGGTGTTCTTCATCAACGTCCCGGCCGGTCTCGCCCTGCTGGCCGCGCTGCCCGTGTTCGTCAGCGCCCGGCCCGCCGGGCAGGTCAGGCAGCGGATCGACCTGCCGGGCGCGGTGCTCGTCACCACCGCCACCGCGTCGCTGATCTACGGCCTGGTCGGCGCCGGTGACGCGGGCTGGGGCAACGCGGGCACGCTGGTCCCGCTGGTCGCGGCCGTCGTCCTGTTCGCCGCTTTCGCCCTTGTGGAGCGGTCGGTGCGCGCCCCGCTGATGCGGGTGGAGATGCTGACCCGGCGTCCCGTGCTGGCGGGCGCGTTCCTGATGCTGGTCGCCACCGGGATCCTGATCGGGCTGTTCTTCCTCGGCTCGTTCTACCTGCAGCACCTGCGCGGCTACAGCGCCCTGGCGACCGGTCTGCTGTTCCTGCCGGTCGCGGTCGGCACCGGTCTCGGCGCGCACCTGGGCAGCCGCCTGGTCGGCCGCCTCGGCGGCCGGGTGGTGGCCGTGTCCGGCCTGGTCGTGGCGGCGATCGGCACCGGCCTGCTGACCGGCCTGTCGGCCGGGGCGAGCGTCTACACGACGCTGCTGCCGGGGCTGACCGTCGCCTCGGTCGGGCTCGGCGCGGTGTTCGTCGCGGCGACCACCACCGCTCTGGCCCTGACCCCGCACCACGAGGCGGGGCTGGCCTCCGGGGTCGTCAACACCTTCCACGAACTCGGCGGCGCGGTGGGCATCGCGGTGCTGTCCACCATCGCCGCCGCCAGCCTGACCGGGAGCGGCGTCACCGGATTCACCGCCGCCTTCCTGGCCTCGGCCGTCGCCGCCGGGGTGGCCGCGCTCGTCGCCGCCGGGCTGATGCCGGGCGGCCGGCTGCCCGCGTCCAGCACACCGCACGTGCACTGAACCCACGCGGGTGCCGGGAGTCGTAGGCTGGCCGTTCATGACGGGCAGGACAACACCGGCGCGGCGCCGCGCGGACGCCGAACGCAACATCGCCGCCATCCTCGACGCCGCGACGCGGCTGCTGAGCACCGACCCCGACGCCAGCACGGCCGACATCGCCCAGGCCGCCGGGGTCGGCCGGGTCACCCTCTACGGCCACTTCCCTTCCCGGCAGTCCCTCGTCGAGGCCGTGCTGGAGCACACGATCACCGTGGCCGGCGCCACGATCGACGACCGGGAGTTGCGCGGGCTGCCCGCCCCGGAGGCGCTGGCCAGGCTGGTCCGGTCCTCCTGGGAGATCCTCGACCGGCACGGACGGCTGTACAGCGCCGCCGCCCGCGCGCTGCCGCCCGAACTCATCCGCGCCCACCACGACCCGGTCCTGGTCCGCATCGAGAACCTGATCGACCGCGGCCGCCACGACGGCGACTTCCGCACCGACCTGCCCGTCTCCTGGCTGGTCGCCACCTTCTACAGCACACTGCACAACGCCGCCCAGGAGGCCGGCGCGGGGAGGCTCCCCGACCCCGCCCCGGTGCTCACGGCGACACTGCTCTCCCTGCTGCTCCCCCCGTCCGACCCGCGTTCCCGGCTGAGCTCCTCGTGACGGGCGTCGCGGTGATCGGCGAGGCCGTGGCCGACGCCTTCGTGTCGCCCGGCCAGGGCACGCTCACCCTCGAGGTACGCCCCGGCGGCAGCCCGGCGAACACGGCGGTCGCGCTGGCCAGGCTGGGGACCCCGACGAGGTTCATCGGGCGGCTGGCGGGAGGCGCGATGGGCACGCTGCTGCGCGACCATCTGGCGACGTCCGGGGTGGACCTCACCTCCTGCGTGGCCGCGGCGGAACGGCCGACGCTGGCCATCACCGCGATCGACGCGTCCGGCCGGGCCGCCTACGACTTCTACACGCAGGGCACCGCCGACTGGCTCTGGACCGCGGAGGAACTGGCCGGGCGCACGCCGTACGACGTGGAGTGCCTGCACGCGGGGTCGCTGGCGCTGGTCGTCGAGCCGGGCGGCCCGCTCATCGAGCGGGCGCTGGCCCGCGTCCGCCCGCACGCGACGATCTCCCTCGACCCCAATGTGCGCACCTCGCTCGTCCCCGTGACGGCCTACCGGGAGGCGCTCCCCCGCTGGGCGCGGCTCGCCGACATCCTGCGGGTCAGCGACGAGGACCTGGCCCACCTGGAGCTCTCCGCCGAGCAGGCCTGCGCCACCTGGCACGGGTACGGCGTGCGGCTGGTCGTCGTGACCCTGGGCGCCCAGGGCGCGTTCGCCTCGCTCGACGGCGCCCGCGTGTCCGTGCCGGCGGTCGAGGTCGAGCCGGTGGACACGGTGGGCGCGGGCGACACGTTCACCGCGGGCCTGCTCCACGTGCTGCGCTCGCGGGGACGGCTCGGCGGCAGGCTCGACACGCTGACCCCGGACGACGTGCGGGCGGCACTGGCGTTCGGGACGCGGGCGGCGGCGGAGACGTGCAAGGCGCCTGGAGCCGACCCGCCGTGGGCGCACCAACTCGCCTGAGGGGCGGTCACCTACCGGCTTCGTCACGGTCTCGGCGTCGGCGGACCTCGTCGACGTGCCCCTCGGCGAGGGCCGGTCGCGCCTCAGGTCTCGTCGGCCGCCTGGTCCCGCTGGCGCTGGATGATCTGCCGCAGCAGGGTTTTGAACCCGTCGTAGTCGTCGGCGCCGACGGCCTGGGCATGGCGGTCCTCGATGGCGGCCATGATGGCGTCGGAGCGGGCCATCTGGTCCAGGCCGAGCGGGGTGGGCACGATGAGCTTGGCGCGCCGGTCGGCGGGGTCGGGGCGGCGTTCGAGGTAGCCGAGGGCCTCCAGCTCGTCGATCACCTTGCCGACCACCTGTTTGTGCTGGCCGGAGTGGCGGGCCAGGTCGGTGGCCCGGCTGCCTTCGGCGTCGAGGTAGGCCAGCACCGCGCCGTGCTGGGGCCGCAGGTTGGGGTGGCCTTCGCGGGCGAGGGCGTCGAACATCTCCTCCTGGACCGCGAACAGCAGCCTGCCCGCGAGAACCCCCAGGTCAGGATCTGTCTGCTTGCGTTCACTGCGCCGCATGGCCACCCTCCCACCTTATAGTCATCATTGGTGACTATAAGCGGGGATGACTGTACCGCCCTTGCCGGAACACGAGCAAGGACACGGCCGCTGTCAGGCAGGCGAATCCGCGAGAAGGCGCAGCGGCCAGCGGCAGCCGAGGAAGTCGTCGAGGACCGCGGCGAGCGCCTGGTCCCGCTCCCCACCGGCGCCGCCGATCGCGGCCTCCACAGCCGGCGCGCCCTCCCCGCCGAGGGTCAGCTCGTCCGGTCGCGCGACCCGCCACCGCGGCTCGTCCTTCGCGCACACCCACTGCCCGGCGACCCGGCCGCGCATCGCCTCACACACGTGCTCGGCGAGCTCGGCAGGACTGACCGTCCTGGCGATCACCGCGGACCGCGCCACCGCGGCGCCGTCCACGGCGTGGGCGAGCGCGCAGTCGCGTGACCTCTCCTCCATCCCGCGCAGGTCCTTGAGCAGCGCGCGGCCCGGAATCGGCATGTGCTCGCCGACCAGGTGGCCCAGCACCGACAGCTCCGCCCACACCGCGAGCCGCGGATCGTCCTCCAGGACCCGCCGCGCGGACGCCATCTGCCGCAGCGTGCACGGAGCCTGCGCGCACTCCCGCGGGCAGGTACGGCTGCGCGGATCGACGATCCGGGCGGCGCTCGCCGTACGAGCCGGGCACTGCTCGCGCCCCGACCCGTCGGGCATGCGGGCCAGCAGCGGGAAGTCCATGCCGCTGGTGAACACGGCCGCCTCGCCCGGCGGCAGGGTCACCAGGTACGCCGACTGGGCGTCGGTGAGGTTCATCGTCGCGCCCACGGCCTCCCGGTCGTCGGCGGCCGGCAACTGATGAACGATCTTGACGGCTGTGTTCTTGATGACGTCCGGGACCAGCTTGGCGGGGATCTGCTCGGCGATGACGAGCCCTTCGCCGTAGGCGCGGATCTCCGCCAGCAGGGAGGCGAACATCTCCACCGCGTGCGCCGCCGCGCCCTGCTGCCCCTCGCTGCGGCGCAGCAGCCGGTGCGCCTCCTCGATCACCGTGAGATGCCGCAGGCTCCTGGACCCGGCCCGGCTGACGCGCAGATGCTCGGCCAGGCGCAACAACACCGTCCCCATGAAGAACGCCTTGTCGTGATCGTCGCCGACGTCCTCGATCTCGAAGACCACGTTGCGGTGCAGGAGCCGCTCGAAGTCGATGCCGTGCCCGCCCTGCAGGAACCGCCCGGTGACGCCGAGCCGCAGCGACGCCAGCCGTACCCGGATGAAGCCGCGCACGTTGTCGGTGATCTCCCGCCCGTACCCGATGTCGGCGACCACCCGCTCGGCGGTGCGCTGCAGATCCTCCAGCGTCGGATACCTCGGCTGTACGGCGGGCATCCGCGGCTCGCCCAGCGCCAGGTCCCAGCCCAGCTCCTCGTAGCAGCGAGTCAGCGCCGCCGACAGCACCTGCGGGAAGGGCTCCTCGGCCGCGAACGCCGCGATGAACAGCGCCCGCAGCAGGTCGGCGTGGGTCTGCAGCGGGAACCGGCGGCCGTCCGGCCCGACCGCGGGCTCCAGCGGGTTGAGGCCCGCCGCGACGGCGTCGACGTCGCCCGGCCGGATCACGATCACCTCGTGGCCGGGAAGGCGGGCCGCCATCGCCGCGTACTCGGCCTTGGCGGGCTCCACCACCAGCCACGGCAGGCCCTGCGCGGTGGCCGACTCCAGCAGGCCGCGGATGGTGTTCGACTTGCCGCCGCCGGTCGCGCCGCAGACGAACGTGTGCCGGTTCAGGATGCGGGCCGGCAGGGTGAGCGCTCCCGCCGGCCGTCGCTGCCGATCCAGCACCACGCCGAGGCCCAAGCCGCCCTCCCCGTCCTCCGGGCTGATGTCGAACCGGGGCGACAGCACGAACCTGACCCCCGCGAGCTCCTGCTCGGGAGGGCACGCCAGCGCCGCCACCATCTCCGTCCCCGCGGTGAAGGACGAGCCGTCCACACCGTTCTCGATCACATGGGACACACCCTGGGCCGCGGGCGCCGGTTTCAGCGTGTACGGAAGGTCCGCCACATCCATCGACGCGCACACCAGCCCCGCCACCCGCCGCGCGTCCCCGGCGCTGGCGCCGCCCGCCAGCAGATGGATCCGCCACAACCCGGTCGACTGCGCCTGCGCCAGCTCCCGGTAGCGCTCACGAAGCCGCTCGGTCTCCACCGCGTACGCGGGCGACTTCTCCCCCCGCGCCTGCGCGCCACGCTGCTCCAGCGCCACCTGCGCGGCCATCTCTTCCAGTACGCCGTCGGCGACCGGCTCGGCCAGCACCACCCATCCGAACGGCTGATCCCACACCGCCAGCAGACCGTCCTCCAGCGACGTCCTCCTGAACCGCCGCTCCTCGGACTGACGCACTAGGAGCGCGTCATGCTTGCCGACAATCCGGCACCAGTACGGCAACCGCCCCAGCACCGACGCCAACCCACCCGAAAGCCTCCGACCACGAGCACCGACCGGCAACCGCAACGGAACCATCGGTTCCCCCGTACCACCGACCGCCAGCCCAGCCCCCGCCACCACGATCTCTACGGGCCCCTCGGACTCAGCCCGAACCCAGCCCAGCCCGACCGCCCCACCACCCTCACCCGCCCCGCCGCCCTCGTTCCCCGCGCGCCCGCCCCCGGCCCCGCCGCCCTCCCCCGCCGCGTAAAAGGCCTGCACCAACGACGCCACCCGAGAACGCCGCCCATCAGCCCCATCCTCACCCCGCCGCGCCTCCACCCCCTCCTCAGGCCGCGGAATCTCCATCACCCGAAACGCCGGAACCCGCTCCCACCGCAACCCAGGCGGCCCTAACACGAACGTCAACTCAGCGCACTCCAACGCACCCGCAGATCCTCAATAATGCGCCGCGCATCCTCCTCACTCACCTCTTCGAGCTCGTTGGAGTAGTTACCGAACTCCCACTCGACCACGCTGCCTGTGCGGTGCCACGCCATATCCTTCTGCAGCCCCTCGTCCACGAAGGCGCCGTCTTCAGCCTCCCTGCGACGCAGCAGGCCAGCCGGCCGGTCGATGGTGTACTCGTCTACGAGAATTGCATAATAGGTGATTTTCTCCGCCATTCTCAACCACTCTTCTTTCGGTAGTTATGAATATCGTTCACCTGTTCCGGTACGGGAATGCAGGCTGCAACCTCTCGCTGAAAGACCCTTAGTTCCTTCATCTCCTGGCCATCAGTGAGCGGATTGCGGAGCCTTTCGTATGCCTTGTGCGTGAGCTGCTTCGCCTCGAAGCTTTCGGGGGTATGGAACTGCACCTCGAACATCTGGCCATCCTCGTTGCGCCATCGGGTGTTAATGCCTTTATATTGGGAGTCACCCCAGGAGTTGCGACTTAACTCCATCTCAAAACCCTGGCCCCGCAGGCGCTCACAGACCGCATCGTAGCCGTTGACATAGTCATCCTTGTCGAACTGGTAGGTGTAGCGCAACGCGTCCGGAATGTTCGGCGTGACCTTCTCCACCGCACGCTCCGGAGTGGACGCGAGGTCTGCCGCTACTTTCTCCTTATAGCGGTCGATCCCCTTTAGCTGATATTCCAGTCCAACCAGGTCCGCTCCAGGAACCTCAGCCTTTATGGCCTCAATCGAACCTGTCACCTCCGGCCTGATCGCAGCCAGGCGGTCGTAGTGATGTCCGGTGACTATGTTCTCTTCGACAATCAAATATTGGCCGCCTTCGCCTCGCCACCAACCTGGCTCGTCCCCGGAATGATCGACTGCGGCGGCCTCTTCCTGTGGCCAACGCGCCTCGTGGTCCTCCCACCGCTGCACGAAGCCGATTACCGTTTCTGGCTCCCAGCCGCTCTCCTGAAGCCCATCTGGGTATGAGGCTGCTTTGTCCGCCTCTTCTTCAGCGGCCATTTCGGCTTCTTGTTGTTCTGCGAGTGCCTGCAATTCCTCAAAGGTCGGATCAGGGTCCTCCACGCCGGGCTCGTCAACCGTCTGCGCGTCACCGTTGCCAGGCGCATCGTTGGACAGCTCATCGAAGGAGTCGTCACCCCTGAGACCTGCCTCATCCTCAGAGGCCATCTCCGCCTCTTGCCGATCAGCCAGGGCGTGGAGCTCTTCGTAGGTGGGATCCGGTTCGATCTTCACCGGCTCGGTGGCTCGCTCCGGCGCCGGTTCGGCGATGGGCGGTTCTTCGGCGCGCTCAGGCTTCTCACTCTCCTCGCCGCTGGAGCTGTCGACCCCCACGCTCACCCCCCGTAGTCTGCGGTTCCCCCGCCTGCACGGCCTCGGCCGCATCGGGCAGCGGATCGATGCTCACCCTCGGCAAGGTGATGATCGCCGGATTGCAGTCCACCGGGGTCACCTGGACGCCCTGCCCGAAGACGTGCTCGGCCAGCAGCAGGGCGTAGTCCGGCAAGCCCTGCAACGTGGTCGGCTCCACCGCGTACTCGTACACCCGCTGCCGGGCGGCGGCGTCCGACCAGTTGGTGCCGTCGGCGAAGGACAGGGCGCTCGACCAGTTGCGGGTCACCGACCGGCTCGCCCCGGCCGACGCGCTCAGCCCGCTGTAGGTGAACCTGTTGAACAGCCGGTCGGTGAAGTTGTACGAGTCGTTGAGCGAGGTGCTGGTGCCGTCGGTGTCGGAGTGCCCGGACGAGTCGGTCGTCGTGTGGGTCTCGTTGCCGCCCAGTGTGCGCGTGAGCGTGGAGAGCACGAACGTGTGCCGGCGGCCGATGAAGTCGGCGGCCCGCGTCGCCTCTTCGTGGTTGCCCAGCCGCATGAACGCCACCGCGCCACCGCCGATCATCTCCAGCGACGCCTCCCGCAGATGACGGAACAGCAGGGTCAGCGGCACCCCCCGGCGTTCGCACACATCCGACAGCCGCTCCAGGTGCCGCCGTGCCAGCTCGTCGGCTCCGGCCACGATGACCGCCGGGACATGCCCGGTCGGTGTGGAGATCCGGTGGGTCAGCCACTGCACGATCAGATCCGTCAGCAGTTCGAGGCCGGGGCCGCGCCCGCTGCCCTCCACCACCACGCAGGTCAGCGGAGCCGGCCCGGAACGGGTGCGCCCCGCGCCCAACGCCTCCAGCGGGTGCAGGAAGGACTCGATCCGGGTCAACGCGGGCCGGACCTGCCTGCGGTACTCCTCGGAGAACAGGTCATGCGCGATCCGCTGGTGCTCGCCCGCGCTCAACCGGGTGAGAGCGGGGGCTTCGTCGAGCAGCACGCGTACTCCTTCGGCCAGCCGCGCCATGGTCACCTCGCCGCCCAGCGCCGCCGCCAGCGCGCTGAGGATCCGGTGGTCCATGCTGCGGTCGGCGCGTGACGCGCCCGGCGCCCCCTCCGGGGCGTGCATCGACTCCACGATCGCGTCCACCAGCTGGCCCGCGTCCAGCCCGTCGCACAGGCACGATTCGGCGAGCTGGGCGGGGAGTACCTCGCTGTGCACCGCCACCCCGGCCGAGTGGGCCAGGGCGGCGAGTTCGACGCACACCCGTTCGCCGGACAGGTCGACGACCAGCACCGGCTGGCCCGCCAGCGACGACGCCCCGTGCACGGTCAGCAGGGCTTCCCAGCCCCACAACCCGCCGCCGAACACGTCCAGCCGCCGCGCCACCCGCGCCTGCGCGGACCCCCACTCGTCCGCCCGCGCCACCCACGCCGCCTGCGCCCGCTGGTGCTCGGCCCGGCGGCGCAGCCACCCGACATGGGCGCGCTCGTGCTCGTCGGCGTGGAAGTGCTGCGCCTCCTGGACCGCCCGAGAAGCCACCCGCTTCCGCCGGCCGGACACCAGCACCAGGAGCAGGCCCGGCAGTCCGACCAGGGCGGCCAGCCCGATCAGGCCGGCCGCGACCGGTCCACCGCCGCCGACCGCCACCGTGCAGCCGCCCATCAGCAGCAGGGCCAGCGAGGGCGTGCCGAAGAGCTTCAACGCCCGGCCGACCTGCTTGCCACGCCAGACTTCGGCGTCCTGCCGCCGCTGGAAGAGCTGGTCGGGGACCGGCCGCGGCACCGGTTCGGGCTCGGTGAACGGCACCGCCAGCGAACGCGGATCCCGGAACACCCACCCCAGTCGTCGCCCTGAAGTGAACAGACGCGTCCGAGAGGCCGGCAGTCGCGCTTGAAGTTCACCCATGCCGTAGCACTCCGCCCCCGGCCCTTGACAGCTCCTCTTGATACATCTCGACAAGGAGCATCCGCCGTTACAACCACAGTGACTCTTGTTCCGGGAGGTACCACGTCATCCGGCAGGGCGCGGGCTCAGGGGGTGGGCACGACCGGGAGGGCCAGCAACTCGGCGAAGCACGAGTTGGGGTACACGATCGCGAACTTCTTCCGCTGGTCGTACCAGCGGCCGTCGATCTCCACGCGGATCGGATGGTAGACCCTCGGGCACGGGCCGACCGGCCGGAACCTGAGCTTTTCGAGATCGCCGCCGATCTCCCACAGCCGGTCGCAGGCGGCTTTCGGATCCGGATGGGTGGCCCCGTCCGGATCACACGTGAGGTACCACCGGTCCACGGTGCCCTGGTGGATGTTGTACCTGGTGATCCGCAGTTCACCCGTGACGATGTCCTCGGCCTGGGACGGAGCGGCGGTGGTCAACGCGACGACCGCCAAGGCGGTGGCGGTGAGACTGCGGAGAACGTGCATCGGGACAACCCCTTCAGATTGACTACGTTCCGCGACATTATCGTCACCACGCGTGCGAACCAAGGATGTCCGGCGGCCTGACCAGGGCGGGAAACACTTCCCGAGCTGCCGGACACTTGAGGGGGTGTCCAGCACCTTTCGATTAGGAGACACCTGTGCAGGAGTCACGCGTGCCCCCCGGCGCGCGAGATCGTTTCGAGGCGCTCTACCTCGCCCACTATCCGGCGATCCACCGGTACACGCAGCGCCGTACCGACTCGGCCGACGACGTCGCCGACGTGATCGCGGAGACCTTCCTCACCGCCTGGCGCCGCCTGGACGACGTCCCCGACGGCGACTTCACGCTGCTGTGGCTGTACGGCACGGCCCGCCGCGTCCTGGCCAACCACCGGCGCGGGGAGTCCCGCCGTACCGCGCTGGCCTCGCGGCTCCGTGACGAACTGGCCACCGGCCAGGAGGCGGCGCCCGCCGATCCACGCGGGGACACGGTCCGGACCGCCTTCGCCGCCCTGCCCCCCGCCGACCGGGAGGTGCTGGCGCTGGCCTGCTGGGAGGAGCTGACGGGTCCGCAGATCGCCAAGGTCCTCGGGTGCAGCGGCACCGCCGCACGGCTGCGCCTGCATCGGGCCCGCAAGCGGCTGGCCCGGCTGCTCGACACGACAGACGAGGTCCGTGTGACGGCCGCACTGGAAGGAGAGAGCCGATGAGGAAGATCGACCGTATGGTGTCCGCCATCGATCCGGCCACCGAGCCCGTGGTGAGCCAGGGGGTTCACGACCTGTTCGAGGAGATCGTGGCGACCGGGCCTCCGCGCCGTCGGCGGTCCTGGCTCCCAAGCCTCCGCCGACCGGTCGTGATCGCGGTGGCGGCGGCAGCGTCCGTGTCCATCGCGATCGGCGTCGGCCTGCCCGCCGGCGGTCCGGCCCTGGAGTACGCCAATGCGGCCGTCTCCATCAAGATGGCCGACGACTACTTCGCCGTCACCATCACCGATCCCGCCGCCGACCGCCGGCGCTTCGAGGAGGCGTTCCGCGCGGTGGGGCTGAACGTGACAGTGAAGGTCATCCCGGCGGCGCCGGACGAGGTCGGCACCCTGTTCGGCCCGATCGTGCCAGAGGGCTTCAAGTGGCGCGGCAGCATCGGCGTGCAGAGCGTGACGCCCTGCTCGTCGGCGTTCTGCGGCAAGGTCTGGATGCCCGCGGACTTCCCCGGCCGGGTAGTCCTCGGGGTCGGCCGTCCCGCCGAGCCGGGCGAGCCCTACGCCGGCGACCACGCCTACGACCCCTCGGGAGAGGAGTCCCTGGACGGCTACACGGTGCACGGCAAGACGGTCGCGGCGGTACGCGCCGAGCTACAGCGGCGCCAACTCAAGGTCGGCTATCGCCTGCTGTGGATCCTCCCCGACGGCGGCTTCTTCGACGAGACCGTCCCGGCGGACCGGATCAAGGACGACTGGATCGTCAACGGCTCCCGCGACCACAGCTCCGACACCGTCGCCCTCTACGTCGTCCCCGGCCCGGGCGCCGGTCCCATCCCGGACCCGCTGAAGGTCGCCACACCCCAGTGGTACGACCTCACCGACTGACCACATCGATCTCACCTTCAGGCGTCATCACAAACGGTAGTCAGGCGAATACAGTCTGCGACTGGACGGGCCTAGCCCGGTCGGCGGTGCGCACCAACGCGTACCGCCTCCCCCTACCGCAGGAGAACGCGCATGTCGCTCGCCAGAGCAACCACGATCGTGTTGACCTCCGCCGTCGTCCTCGGCGCCACCCTGACCGCCGCCCCCGCCACCGCCTCGGCGCCCGCCGCCCAGTCCGCCCGGGCCGCCGACTGCAGCGTCTGGGCGGACGGACGGCTGCACTGCGGCAACAAGAGAGGAGCCAAGGGTTACGAGCACCGGTCGTACAGGTCGGCGGTCAGGGGCACGCTGACCACGACCTTCAGCTGGTTCCAGTGCTGGGGCCCCGGCGACCACCACCCGGGCGGGAACAACGTCTGGTACTGGACCAAGCTCGACAACGGCCAGTGGGGCAACGTTCCCGCTGTGGACATCTACACCCCGGTGGACCCCGCGCCGGGCCTGCGCCAGTGCTGACCTAGCCGCGAGCGCCCGCGTTCCGGCCAGGGACGCGGGCGTTCGCCGCGGACCACCAGATGCTCGAGCCGCGCGTCCTATAACAGTGGAAATCAACCTGCTGGGGCACCTTGAGGTCCGCCATGGCGAGCGGGTCGTGCCGGTTCAGGTCCCGCGGCACCGGACGGTGCTGGCCACCCTGGCCCTCGCGGCCGGTCGGGCGGTCTCGGTGGGCCAGCTCCTGGAGGCCCTCGCCGGGCCGCGGGAGATCAGCTCGGGAGTCGTCCGCGTCTATCTGAGCGACCTGCGGAAGATCCTGCCCAGGGATCTCATCGAGAGCGTCCCGGGCGGCAGGGGCTACCGGCTGCGCGTCGAGCCGGGGCAGGTCGACGTGGAGCGGTTCCGGGCGCTGCTCGCCCGTCGCGACGGGAACGCGGCCGCACGCGTGCGCGTCCTGCGCGCGGCGCTGGACCTGTGGCGGGGCGACGCGCTGGAGGACGTCGAGTCCGACCACCTCCAGCGGATGGAGGCGGTCCCGCTGGAGGAGCTGCGGGCCGAGGCCCTGGAGGAGCTCTGCGAGCTGCGGATCGGGCTGGGAGAGCACCAGCGGGTCCTCACCGAGCTGCGGATCTTCGTGGCCAGGCATCCGCTGCGGGACAGCGCGTACCGGCTGCTGCTCATCGCCCTCTACCGCTCCGGCAACCTCGGCGAGGCGCTCGCCCTCTACGACCGGCTCCGCCGTGTCATGGCCGAGGAGCTCGGCACCGAGCCGTCCGCGCGGCTGCGCCTGTTACACGAGCGGATCCTCCGGCAGGATCCGGCCCTCGGCGCCGACGACCGGCCGCCGCCCGCGGAGCTGCCCCGCGACGACCCCGACTTCACCGGGCGCGCCCGGCTCCTCGACCGGCTCGACACCGCGTTCGCGACCAGGCCGGGCGGAGCGCCGCTGCCGATCGTCCTATACGGCCACGCGGGCGTCGGCAAGTCGACCCTGGCGGTGCACACGGCCTGGCGGCACCGGGAGCGCTTCCCCGACGGGCAGCTCTTCGCCGACCTGCGCGGCGAGCCCGACCCCGGCCCGGTCCTGGCCCGATTCCTGCGCTCACTCGCCTTCCCCGGCGGGGCGATCCCGGCGTCCATGGCCGAGCGCCTGGCGGCGTACCGGACGCTCACGGCGGGGCGCACGCTGCTCGTCCTGCTGGACAACGTATCCGGTGAGGAACAGGCGCGCCCCCTGCTGCCGACCGGGCCGAACTCGGTCGCGCTCATCACCGGGCGGTCGCCGCTGGCCGGGCTCGCGGGGGCCAGGCCGTACGAGGTGGATGTCTTCACCCGGGACGAGGCGCGCTCGCTGCTGGCGAGGCTGGGGGGCACGGGGCGGGTCGAGACGGACGGCGCGGCGACCGATCGCGTGATCGACGCCTGCGCGGGGCTGCCGCTCGCCGTCCGGGTGGTGGGGTCGCGGTTCGCGGCGAGCCGGGACGTCTCCACGGCGGGGCTGGCCAGGCGGTTGCGGGACGAGCCGTCGCGGCTGGACGAGATGCGGGCGGGGGACGTCGCGGTCCGTACGCCGCTGGAGCTCGGCTACGAGAGCCTGGACGACGAGCTGAAGTCGGTGCTGCGGCTGCTGGCGCGGCTGTCGGCGACGGACTTCGCAGCCTGGGCGGGCCTCGGGCCGGCCGGATGGGCGGAGGCGGTCGCGGGTCTCGGGCTGCTGCAGCGGCTGGCGGGTGACGCCGCGGGGCAGGACCGTTTCCGGCTGCACGAGCTGATGCGGCTGCTGGTCCAGGAGCGTCCGGGGCCGCGGGAGGGGCTGGATCGTCTGGCGGACGTCGCGCTGGCGCGGGTGCGGGCCGCGGTGCTGCCGTTGACGTCGGAGGAGTTCGACCTGAGCGGCGGGCCGTCGATGGACACGACGGACGTGCGGGACGGCGTCGAGTGGCTGGACGCCGAGCGGGCCTTCCTGGTCGCGCTGGTGGCGGATCTGGCCGGCCGGCCGGACCAGGCGTGGCGGCTGGCGCACGCGCTCACCCCGTTCTTCGAGGCGCGCCTGTACCTGGACGAGTGGCGGACCGCGAACCGGTACGCGCGGGCGGCGGCGCTGGAGGCGGGGGACGGTCGCGGCCACGCGCTGGTGCTGCGGGATCTGGGTGATCTGAAGCGCGCGCGGCACGATCTCGCCGGGGCGGTCGAGACGTACCAGGAGAGCATGGGGCGGTTCATCCGCCACGGCGAGCCGCAGGATCGGGCGTGGGTGCTGCTGCGGCTCGGGCTCGTCCACCTGGAGCGCGGCGAGCAGGCCGTGGCCGAGCGCATGCTCGCGCACGGCCGGACGGAGTTCCGGGCGGGCGGCAACCGCCGCGGCGAGGCGCGCTGCCTGCGCGGGCTCGGCGCGCTGCGGCACCGCGCGGGCGACGAGGAGGTCGCGCGCGACTGTTTGATGAGCGCCCTGACGGCCCTGCGCGACCTCGGCGACCGCCACGCCCAGGCGGCCTGCCTGCACGACCTGGTGACCGTACGGCTGGCGCGCGGCGAGGTCGCCGCCGCCCGGCGGCACGCCGAGGAGGAACACGACCTGGCCGGCCGCCGTCTGCGGGACCCCCGGCTGACCGCCTACGGCCTGCTCAGCCTGGCCCTGGTCCGGCACGCCGAAGGCGACCCCGCGGCGGGCGCGGACGCGGGAACGGCGGCGGCCCGGTTGTGCACGCTGGGCGACCGACACGGGCACGCCTGGGCGCTGGCCGCGGTCGGCGAGCTCACCGGCCAGCACGACGAGCTGGAGCTGGCCCGCTCGATCTTCGCCGAACTGGGCGACGTCCACGGCCAGAAACGGGTCCTGCGCCTGCTGAACCGATCCTGAACCGGCCGAGTCGCACGCTGTCCTCAGTTCGCAGGGAGGGACCCTGCGGGAAGGCAGGTAACAGCGATGAAGTGGATCTCCCGAACCGCCGCCGCCCTCGCTCTCGCCGTCACGCTCGGCATGGGGGCGGGCGCCGCCACCGCGAGCATCGCCCCGGCTGCCACCGCGAGCACGGCCTCGGCGGGCTACGGGCTCGGCACGTTGAACTGCGGGCCTTGGACCTGCAGCCTCTACCTCAGCCGCGGCGTCACCCGCGCGCTCGCCGCGGCCTCCGACATCGGCCCCGAGTTCCGCGCCGCCTGCGCGGGCTCGCCGCATCGGCTGGTGCGGGCGGCCTGCTACAGCCTGACGGTCGCGGTGGCGGCGGCGCGCTGGAAGCTGGCGCAGACCGCCGGCAAGAACCAGTGCCTGCGGATCCGTTTCATCCGGCACAGCCTCGCGGTGGTCGGGCTGTACTCGGACGGCAGCCGCTGGTGCCAGAACTGAACGGGTTGAACGGTGGCGGGACGGGCGCGGGGGCCGTCCCGCCATCGCCGTTGCGGGGAGGAAGGCCGACGGCCTATCGTCGAGACGCGTCCAGGATCACACCTCCGGGGGGCGCCCGTGCCCGACGTGCCGCGCCACATCGGCGGTTACCGTGTCGTGCGGCTGCTCGGCCAGGGCGGGATGGGGGTCGTCTACCTGGCCGAAGGGCCCGGCGGCGAGCAGGTCGCGGTGAAGATGATCCGCGGCGAGCGGCTGGACGACGCGGGGTACCGGCGGCGGTTCCGGCGGGAGGCCGAGATCCTGCGGCGGGTGGCCGAGTCCGCCCCCTTCTGCACGGTGGGGATCGTCGGCTCGGGCGTCGACGGCGACCGCGCCTACCTCGTCACCGAGTACGTGGACGGCCCCGACCTGGCCGTACGGGTCCGCCGGTCCGGGCCTCTGGCCGGGGAGGAACTGGTCGAGCTCGGCGTCGGGATCGCCGCCGCGCTGCAGGCCATGCACGGGGCGGGCGTCGTCCACCGGGACCTCAAACCGGGCAACGTGCTCCTCACCCCGACCGGCCCGAAGGTCATCGACTTCGGCATCGCGCAGATGGCCGGCGGCCTCACCACCGCCACCGGGAACGCGCCGGGCACGGCCGGGTACATGTCTCCCGAGCAGGCCATGGGGCAACCGTCCACCCCGGCCTCGGACGTGTTCGCCTGGGGCGCCGTGATGGCGTACGCGGCGACCGGCCGGTGCCCGTTCGGCGAGGACGCCGCTCCCGTGGTGCTGCACCGGGTCGTGTACGAGGAGCCTGATCTGGAGGGGGTCGACGAGAGGCTGCGGGATCTCGTCGGGTGGGCGCTGCACAAGCAGCCTGAGCGGCGTCCTGACGTTCAGCAGGTGTACGCGGCGCTGACCGGCTCCCCCGGTCAGGGGCCCGCTCCGGTCCCGGATCTGTCGTGGACGGTCCCCGACCCGCACGGCCCGGCCGGGGAGGTCCGGCGGCCGCGCCTGTCACGGAGACTGTTCGGCGTGGTGGCCCTGCTCGTTGTCCTGGTGGCGGCCGTGGTGCTGCTCGGGCCCCTCGGGATGGTCTCCGGCACTGGCAGGCGGGTGTGCGAGGAGACCGCGCGGACCGTCTCCCAGGGCCTCGAACCGACCGGCTTCGACACCACCGGCAAGTCGGTCGCGCGGAGCGACGGGTCAGGGCAGTGGACGATCAAGGATTGGGCGATCAAGTCGACGGGCGGCTACACCTGGACGGGGATCCGCGCGGAGCTGCCCGACTGGTGCAGGTTCCAGGTCGACCTCGACGTCACGGTACGACGCCCGACCCAGACGCCGTCCCCGGGCATGGGCTGGGGGTACGGCCTCGGCGTCTGCTCCCGCTTCGACGGCTCCCAGCCCCGCGGCCTGTCCCTGCAGTACGCCTTCTACCAGGGCGGCAAAGGCCAGCTCAACCAGCTCGCGGTGACCCACCTGCCCGCCGCCAACACCTACCCCGACGCCCAGCCCGACACCCCGCCGGGCGGCCTCGACTACGGCACCCACCACTGGCGCATCCTGTACGACCGGGGCAAGGTCGCCTACCAGCTCGACTACGGCGCGACCCAGACCTCTTGGTACCCGGTCACCGGCTACCCGCTGCTCGCCGACTGCCTCGGTTCGGAGTTCCTGCTGCGCGCCTGGCTGGCCGAGGTGGACGTGCGGAACCTCGTGGTCAGCCCCGGCTGAACGGATCCTGAACAACCGATCCCTACGGTGAGGGACGGGAAAGGAGCCCACGATGAAACCAGTTCTTCTCGCCACCGCCACAGTGGTGGGCCTGCTCGCGCCGCTCCCCGTCCTCGCCTCCCCGGCCTCCGCCTCGGTCTCGGCCCAGGCGTCGGCCTCGGCCCCGGCGTCGTCCGTGGAGTGCGCCCGCCGCGCCTGGGAACGGATCGGCGGCCTGAGCGTGGCCGACCGGAGGGCCGGCCTGTTCAAGTGCAAGGGACAGCCCTTCTACCACGCGGGCCTCGTCGGAGGGGTCGCTCGCGACCTCGTCCGGGTCTACGAAGAGAACCCGTCGACCGGGCGGAGGGGGTACTACGGGAAGTACGCGGGCAGCAGTGGCGAGGCCGCGACCAGGGCGCGGGTGCTGGCGGACGGGGACAGGGCCTGGGTCTGCCTCCGGCTGAGCGGCGCCACCGGCTTCTCCTGCTCGAAGGCGTACCCCTACCTCGAGGCCTGCGAGGGCGTCGACCCCCGTTCGACGTCGTCGACCATCCCGAGGGGGTGCCGCCTGTGAGGGGCGGGCTCAGGGGCCGATGTGCACGTAGGGCGCCCAGGACACCGGGCTGCCGAACCCGGCGATCCCCCTGAGCCGCCGCACCGCCTGGTGCAGCGCGATCGCCGGGCCCTCGCCGCCGGCGAGCCTGCCGTACACCTCGCCCGCCAGTTCGGCGGCGGAGGCGTCGTTCAGCCGCCAGAGCGTGCCGATCACGTGCCGGTATCCGGCGAGCTGGAAGGCCGCCGCCAGGTGGATGGACTCGTCGGCCAGCGCGGGGTCGCCCTGCGCGGTCTCGCAGGCCGACAGGAAGGCCAGCTCGCCTTCGGCGGCGCCGGTCCTGGCGAGATCGAGCACGGTCAGCTCGCCGTCGTGCAGCGCCAGGTGGCTGGCCGAGGGGTCCTCCGGGTTCTGGCTGCCGTGGCAGGCGAAGTGCGCCCGGGGGTGGCCGGGGATGGCGCCGAGCACGGCCTGCCGGGTCGCGGCCCCGTCCTCGAGTACGGTCACCCGCTCGCCGAGCGCGTCCCGCACGGCCCGCACCTCGCCGGGCACGGCGGGCAGGTCCGCGTAGGCGTCGCCGGATCGGGGCGTGGTCCGCAGGCCGACCACGAGCGTGGCGGGGAGGTCGTCGGCCGGTGCGGTGCCCCGCGCCCGCAGCAGCGCCTGCAGGGTCGGCGTGTACGAGGAGACCACGTGGTCGCCCACCCACTCGGCGGGCTGGTCGGGCAGGTGGCGGCCGGCGGCGTGCAGGGGCAGCGTCGAGAGCGGCCCGGTCGGGTACCACCAGATCCGCCGGGTCGCCTCGCCGGGCGTGTCACGCAGGCCGAGCGCGTCGAGGATCGGCCGGGCCGTGGTGTCCCACAGCCACTCCAGGGTGGTCAGCACCGTCTGGGTCGCGGCGATCCGGGCGGCGACGCCGGCCGGCGGTGTGGCGAGCGCGTCGTGGAAGGCCCGCGCCCGCTGGACGGCGTCCTCGTGGGTCAGCCGGGGCAGCGGCAGGACCCGCAGGTCGTCGGCGGTCAGCAGCAGCGCGTCACAGCGCCTGTCATCGACGTTGACGATCACGACGGGGCCTTCGGCGGCGGCCTCCCGCAGGGCCGTGAAGTCGGGAGCACGCAGGAAGCGGTCGAAGTCGGGCAGTTGCCTGATGTGGTCGCGCAGTTCGGCGAACCGGGCCGTCACCCGCCTCCTGCGGTCCACGCTGTCCCACTCGCGGGGGCCGCCGAGCCCGTCGCCCTGGAGGGTCTCGGGGCCCTGCCGCTCGCCGTCGCGGCTGTCGAGCACGGCGCACAACCGGTCGAACTCGGCGGCGAGCTCCGGATGGCGTTCGCGGAGCTGGTTCCGGTCCGTCCTGGTCTCCAGGAGCTGCGCCCACAGCACGCCCCTGCCCTGCTCCAGGAGCTGGACGGCGGACCTGGGCGAGCCGCAGGCCAGCGCCGCGGCGGCCGCCTCGCAGGCCAGCCCGGCCACCTCCTTGAGCTGGTTCTGCTGGGAGTAGCGGTCCAGGCCGCGCCAGGCGGCGAGCGGCAGCAGCTCCTGCACGCAGACCCGGTAGTGCTCCAGCGCCTCGACCGGGCGTTCGTGGTGCAGGTTGTAGGCCGCGTACATCCGGGTGTTGGTCAGCCTGGTCGAGGTGGAGGCCGAGGTCACCTCGGTGGACAGGCGGAAGGCGGCCATCGCCCGTTCCATGTCCCGGCGGCGCCCGTAGCGCTCGTACCGCGTGTTCAGCGCCAGGCCGAGCTGGGAGGCGCGGCCCGAGAGGATCGGGTGGTCCCGCGGGGTGGCCGTGACCGACGCCTGCAGCGCGCGGATCGCACCCCACAGGTCGCGGTTGCGGCCGGACCGCCAGAACCGCATGAGCAGGCCGTGGCCCGCCACGTGCTGGTGGCTCGCCCACGCCGGGTCGTCGTCGGGGGTTGCGGCGAGCCCGTCCTGGCCCAGCCGGATCAGCTCCTTGAGGTCGTCGTCCTGGTCGGTGGCGAGGTAGCGGGCGCTGTAGAGGAGCGCCAGGCCCTTGGTGACGATCGGCCGGTGGGGGTGGTTCGGGGGCAGCGCGGCGAGGGCCGTGCGGTTGGCCTCGATCGCCTCGTCCAGGTCGGCGGGCCTGCCGTACAGGTCGAAGCGGCGCATCAGCATGCCCGCCTTGTTGTAGAGCAGCGACACCCGCTGGCGGTGGTCGGCGGCCGGTTCGGCGATGGCCGTGTCCAGGGTTTCGATCGCCTCGGTCATGGCGTTCAGGTCGCCCCAGTGCAGGGCGCGCTCCCACAGGGCGGCGGCGAGCGTGCTGTAGGCGATGAGCCGGGCCGGAGGGAGGTTCGGGAACGCGGTCAGCACCGACCGGGCGAGGTCGACGGAGGTGTCGATGTCGGCGGGGTCGCCGCTCAGCGTGAAGCGGTGCGACAGCGACAGCGCGAGCTGCACCAGGCAGAGTGGGCGCTGCCGGTCCCCCTCGGCGAGGCCCTGGGCGGCCTCGCGGATGACGGTCACGGCGGCGTCCGCGTCGGCTCTGCCGCCGGTCCGCACGCTGCGCATGCGCAGCGCGTCCGCGAGGTTGATGGCGGCGGTCGCCTGGTCCGACACCCGCCCGCGCAGCCTCGCCGCCTCCTGTCCGGCCGCGACGGCCGCGTCCAGGTCGGCCAGCGAGCCGGTCTGCTCGGCCCGCACCTTCAGCGCGGCGGTCAGCCCCGAGAGCACGACCTTCCGGGTGGGGTGCCCCTGCGGCAGCTCGCCCGCCGCCTGCTGGTAGGCGGCGATGGAGGCGTCGACGGCCTCGGCGTCCCCCGTGAGAAGGAACTGCTGCGACCGCGCCCGCGCCAGCGCCACCAGCCGCTCCCCGTGCGCGACCCCACCCGCCGGTACGGCACGCAGCGCGCTTTCCGCCGCGCGGACGGCGGCCGCGTTGTCCGCGGGATCGCCTGACGTTTCGGAACGTTCCTGCAGGGATCTGCCCAGGATCGCCTCGTAGACGACCCGGTCGGGATGTGTCGCGGGGGTCGCGTCGACGGACGCCCGGTGCGCCGCGATCGCCGCCTCCAGGTCGGCGGGGTCGCCGCCGCGGTGGTACCGGACGGTCAGCACGTGCCCTCGGGCGTTCTCCACGCCCGCCCGGTCCGGATGGCCTTCGGGGACCAGCCGGGCGGCCTCGTCGGCGGCGGCGAGCGCGGCCTCCAGGTCGGCGGGGTCACTGGCCATGTCGAACCTGACCGCCAGGCCGCGGGCGACGTCCGCCCGGGTCACGCCTCTGGTGTACGAGTCCGCGGGCATCGAGTCGGCGGCCTGCTCGAACAGGTCGAGGCTGCGGTCGAGGTCGCCGGGGTCGGCGGTCTGGCCGTACCGGGTCATCAGCGCCCTGCCCGCCGCGAGCCTCAGGCTGAGCAGGTCGTCTTCGTCGCCGGGCGCCGCGGCGAGCACCTCGTCGGCCACGGAGATGGCCGCGCCGAGCTCCGCCGGAGTTCCGGTGCAGGCCCTGAGCAGGTTGCCGCTCAGGATGATCGGGTCGCGGGACGAGTCCGCGGGCAGGTCGGCCAGACGCCCGGTGATGGAGTAGCGGGTGATGGACGCCGAGGCCAGCTCCTGCCGTAACTCGTCGTCGGGCGCGACGGCCAGCGCGGCGTTCACCCGCGCGATGATCTCGTCGACGTCCTCCAGCCGCCGGTCGCTCCCGACCCGGTTCCAGAGCAGGCTGCGTAGTTGCTCGTGGGCCACCTGCTCGTGAGCGGGCCTGGTTGGGGTCCACGGCGGGAAGCCGGTAAGGGCGTCGCGCAGCATGGTGATCGCCTGGTCCCGGTCGCCGGGATCGTCGGTCCGCCTGAACCGGACGAGCAGCATCACGCCGTACTGCAGGCGGCCGAGGCGGCGGCCGGGCGCGTTGGCCGGCATCCGGGCGAGGACGGCGGCGCAGCTCTCGATGGCCTCGGCCAGGTCCTCGGCGCGCTCGGAGACGGTGTGGCGTTGGAAGATCATCGAGGCCCGCAGCAGCTCGTAGGCCCACCGGTCGGGGCTCCGCGGCGGAGTGGCGTCCAGCGCCCCGCCGATCATCTCGATCGCGGAGTCCAGCAGGGCCGAGTCCCCGGACTCCCCGGCGCGGGCGAACATGGCGAACGCCAGTCGGCTCCGGCGTTCGACGCTGCCGTCGGCGTCGGGGGCCAGGGCGTCCCGGCAGAGGGTGAGCGCCTCGGCGAGGTCGCCGTCGGAGCCTCCGCCGCCGACGCGCCGCCTGGCGATCGCCACCCCCAGCTTCGACCGCGCCCGGACCGAGTCCGGCTGGATCTCCATGGCCTGCCTGAACAGGCCGATCGCGGTCTCCATGTCGGCCGGATCGGCTCTGGCGTCCCAGCGGCCGATCAGCGCGTCGGCCGCGTCGACCAACCGGTCCGGCCGCTCCTCCGCGTCGGGCGGCGTCTGTTCGAGGGCTGCCAGGCAGGCGGCGACGCCCGCGTCCAGGTCCTCGTCGCGGGCGTGGCGGACGTGGCGTAACAGCAGCGCCCTGCCGTAGGGGGCCAGCAGCGCGGGCTCCCCCTCGTACAGGGCGATCGCCTGGTCCAGCGCATCGGTCGAGTCTTCGCGCTGGAACTGCGCCACCAGCTCGGCCGCGGTCTCGGCAATGTGATCCATGGCACCCCGCAGTTGGGATTTGCTCCGAAGATATACCGCCGTTTCGCTGTGTGACGGGCAATGCACGGATCCGGTCCGGTCCGCCCGACCGTCGGGATGCTCGGCCTGGCAGCGGGGAGGCTAACTCCTGCCCGCCCTGGAACGCCAGAGCAGCCAGACGAAGTACGGCGTGCCGAGTATGGCGGTGACCAGGCCGGCCGGGATCTGGGCGGGGGCGATGACGGTCCGGCCGAGGGTGTCGGCGAGGCTCACCAGGAGTGCGCCGAGCAGCGCGGCCACCGGCAGCAGCCGGGCGTGGTTCCCGCCGACGAGCGCTCGGGCGGCGTGCGGGGCGACCAGGCCGACGAAGCCGACCACGCCGACGGCCGACACCGCGGTCGAGGTGAGCAGGACGGCGCCGCCGAGGGCGGCCAGCCGTACCGGCTCCAGGGGCACGCCCAGGACTCTGGGTGTGTCCTCGTCCAGCGCCAGCAGGTCCAGGTCCCGCCGCAGCAGGACAACGGCGGGGACGACCAGCAGCAGGGCGACGGCGACCGGCAGGAGCTGGGCCGGGATCCGGCCGTAGGTGGAGCCGGACAGCCAGGTGAGGGACTTGCCGGTGTCGAACGGGTCGGACTTGACGATGATGAGCACGGTGACGGCGGTGCAGAAGGCGTGGACTCCCACGCCGATGAGGACCAGCCGGTCCGAGCTCAGCCCGCCGCGCCAGGCCAGCAGGTAGACGACGGCGAAGGCGAGCACCGCCCCGGAACCGGCGGCCGCGGACATCGCCCACATCCCGGCCATCGGGGCGATCGTCAGCAGCCCGATCGCGCCGACGCCCGCGCCGGCCGTGATGCCCAGCACACCCGGTTCGGCGAGCGGGTTGCGGCACACCGCCTGGACGGTCGTACCGGCGACCGCGAGAGCGGCTCCCGCCAGTACGGCGGCCAGCACCCTCGGGTAGCGCTGGTCCAGGACGTAGGTGAGGGCGCGGCCGGTCCTGCCCTGGAGCCAGTTGGCGACGTCGCCGCCGAGCAGCCAGGTGTCCCCGGCGAGCAGGCCGAGCACCACCGCTCCGGCCAGGAGGACGGCGCAGCACCCGGCCACGGTCCAGAACCCGGCGCGGGTCCGGTGCGCGGTCCGCACGGTGGGCGGCTGCCGGGTGGGTCCGGCGTCGCGGTGGCGCCCGGCCAGCCATACCAGGATGGTGGCGCCCAGCATCGTGGTCACCACGCCCGGCGGGACGTCCACGCCCGCCTGGCCGCCGAGGACGGCGCGCAGCGCGATGTCGGCGGCCAGCAGGATCGCCACTCCGGCGAGCGCCGACAGCGGCAGCATCGCGCGGTGCCGGTGCAGCCCGGGAAGCCAGTGCGCGAGCAGGCGGACGATCACCGGCGCGCACAGCCCGACGAAGCCGATCGGCCCGGCGATGGTCACCGCGGCGGCCGACAGGAGCACAGCCAGCAGCACCGCCAGCAGGCGCAACCGCCGCACGTTGACGCCCAGCACGGCGGCGGTGTCGTCGCCGAGGCCGAGGATGTCCAGCCGGGGCCCGAGCACCGTCCCGGCCAGCGCGGCGAGCGCGATCACCGGTCCGAGCCGGGTGACCGCGACCAGGTCGCTCTGTACCAGGGAGCCGCTGCCCCAGGCGAACAGGCCGGTGGTCTGCTCCTGGAACAGGATCATGAGCAGTGTGGTCAGCGAACTGAGCGCGAGCGAGGTGGCCGATCCGGCCAGGATCAGCCGGGTGGTGCCGGTCCTGGCGCCGGACGACAGGGCCAGCACCAGGGCGGCGGCGGCGAGCCCGCCGACGAAGGCCAGCCCGCCGGAGAGCAGCGTCGGCAGCGTCAGGCCGAACGCGGCGGCGGCGGTCACCGCCAGGTAGGCGCCGGAGCTGACGGCGAGGGTGTCCGGCGAGGCCAGCGGATTGCGGGCGATCGACTGCAGCAGGGCGCCGGCCACGCCGAGGGCGACGCCGACGGCCGCCCCGGCGGCCAGCCGGGGCAGCCGGGAGGCGACCAGGACGCGCGCGGCCTCCTGGTCGTCCCCGCCCAGCGCGAGCCTGAGCAGGTCCAGCGCACCCACGGACGAGGTGCCCTGGGTCAGGTGGACGGCGGCCAGCAGGACGACCGCCGTCAGCGCCACGACGAACGCGCCGGCGGTGCCGAGCCGCCGCAGCGGCGGGGCGGGGGGTGCCGGGGTCAGGACGGGCGTGCTCAACCGGTGTAGGCCTTCACAAGCGCGTCGGCGTACTGCGCGCACGACCGCGGCCCGCCGAAGGTCCAGATGCCGTTGGGCAGCCGGTTCACCTGCTTGGCGGCGACGAACGGCAGCGACTTCCAGATGGCGTTGCCGGCCAGCCCCTCGGCGAACACGTCGACGCCGTCGGAGGCGTTGTAGAAGAAGCGCACGTCGCCGTCCTTCAGCGCGGTCAGCCCTTCGACGTCGGTGTTGCCCAGGCCCCACGCCTTGTCGACCTTGCCGGTCCAGGCATTGGCCAGTCCGAGGCGGGCGGCCACGTCGGAGACCAGCGCGCCCTGGCCGAACATGCGGATCGAGATCGTGCTGCCTTCCTGGTAGCCGTCCGCCATGACGAACTTCTTGCCCGCGGCTCCGGCGGCGGCGATCTTCCGCTTGCCCTCGTCGAGGGCCGCGTCGAAGTCGGCCAGCACCTTGGTGGCGACGTCGGTCTTGCCCACGGCGGTGGCGATCATGTTGAAGTCGGCGCGCATCCGGCCGAGATTGTCGGCGGTGTCGCTGGCCTTGGCGACGAGGACCGGCGCGAACTTCTCGAGCTGGGCGATCAGCGCCGAATTCCCATTGGCCTCCATGAGGATCAGGTCCGGCTGGAGGGCGGCGATCGAGTCGACGCTCGGCTCGCTGCGGTTGCCCACGTCCTTGACGGTGGCGTCCAGCTTGGCGGCGGTGACCCAGGTGCCGTAGCCCTTGACGTCGGCCACCCCGGCGGGCATGACGCCGAGGCTGACCAGCATCTCGACCTCGCCCCACTCCAGGCCGACGACCTTGGTCGCGGGCTTGTCGAGGGTGATCTGCTTGCCCCGGCCGTCGGTGACGGTGACCGGACCGGCGGCGGGGGCGTCCGCCGGGGCGGCGGCCTGGCCGGTGGGCGCCTCCGTGGTGCCGCAGGCTCCGAGGGCCAGAGTCGCGGCGAAGATCGCCAGAGCAGTGCGCAGGGGGCGCATGGTTGTTCCTCTCATGTTGTCGCGTGAGCGTTTCGGGTGTGCCGGCCGACCGGTCTGGTGCGCACGGTTCCGGTCCGGGGGTCGGTCGTGACTTCGATGCGGATGCCGTACGCCTGGGTGAGCAGGTCCTCGGTGAGCGCCTCGGCGGGGGTGCCGTCGGCGCGTACCCGGCCCGCGTGCACGAGGACGACGCGGTCGGCGATCTCGGCGGCCTGGTTGAGGTCGTGCAGCACGACGCCGACGGCGACCTGGTGCTGGTCGGCGAGGTCGCGGACGAGTTCCAGCAGTTCCACCTGGTAGCGCAGGTCGAGGAAGGTGGTCGGCTCGTCCAGCAGCAGCACGCCGGTGTCCTGGGCCAGGCAGGTCGCCAGCCAGACGCGCTGCAGTTCGCCGCCCGACAGTTCGTCGACGGCCCGATCGGCCATGGCGGCGACGCCGGTGAGCTCCATCGCGCGGGCGATGGCGGGCTCGCCGCCGGGGTCGGCGGCACGCCAGCGGCCGCGGTAGGGGTGGCGGCCGTAGCCGACGACGTCGCGGACCCGGACGCCGGTCGGTGTGGGGCGGCTCTGCGCCAGCAGCGTCACCTGGCGGGCGAAGTCGCGGGCCGGCAGGTCCGCGGCCGGGGTGCCGTCGCCGAGCCGTACGGCCCCGGCCTCCGGCTTGTGCAGGCGGGCCAGCGCGCGCAGCAGGGTGGACTTGCCGCTGCCGTTGGGGCCTACCAGGGCGGTGACCATGCCGGGGGTCAGCGTGATGCACGCGCCGTCGATCACCGTGCCGCCGCCGTAGCCCAGGCGCAGGTCGGTACCGCTCAGCGCGGTCTCAGTCGGCACTGGCCCGCTCCACATCCGTGCGGGGGACGGGGGTGGCGGCCGTCTGGCCACTGCGCTGGTAGGGGACGGGCATAGAGCGCTCCGGAGATCGGTGAGGCATTTCACTTAGGTTAGCCTCACCTAATTCCGACACCAACATCGGGGGTTCGCACGCCTCGACAGATCACCACGAAGGGATGAAACAGGCCACGCCCGGGCAATCCCTGCTGCTCACCTCATCGCGCCGCCCCTTGCTCGCGGACGATCGACCGGGAAGCGACGAGACCGTCAGCTTGGCCGGGGCGTGGGCGCGGGCCGCATGATCCTCGGCTTGGCCGGGGTGTGAGCGGGGGCCGCGTGATTCTCAGCCGAGGACGACGCCGGTGACGGTGGTGCCCTCACCACGGACGCCGTTGATCGACAGGCTGCCGCCGATCTCGGCGAACGCGGCCCGCATGCGTACGAAACCGCCGGTCGGCTGGTCGGCGGTGAAACCACGCCCGTTGTCGCTGACCGTCATGCGGAGGCCGCTCCCCCCGACGGTCACCGCGATCGACACGGTGCTGGCGCCGCTGTGCTGCTCGACGTTGGCCAGGGTCTCGCGCAGCACGGTGAGAACTCCCCGCGCGATGGGCGACCGCACGTCGGTGCCGGGCAGGGCCCAGGTCTCGACGGCGATCCCGGTGCGCGTGGACCACTCCGCCAGGCAGCCCTCCAGCGCCTCGGCCAGACTCTGCCCTCCGCGCATACGCGTAAATTTCGACAAAATTCTCTCGCCCTTCATGAGCCAGCCCGGAGAGATGATACTCAGCCGGCCATTCGCAAACCGGCGACCTTGCGAGAATCGCCCCCGGCCCAGTCCGGCCGACCACCGGTCCGGCCGACACCCCCGGCATGCGCCGGTCCACCCGTGCTACCGTTTGGGCATATGCCCAATACGAATGCCCAGTGCGACTGTCCAGCATCTTCGGGAGGGACGGACATGAAGGCGCTCATCTGCGGAGCAGGCATCGCAGGTCTCACGCTGGCCTGGCACCTGGAGCGCGCGGGATGGGAGGTCGAGCTAGTGGAACGCGCGGCCGCCTTCCGCGACGGCGGTTACATGATCGATTTCTACGGCCCCGGGCTGGAGGTCGCCGACCAAATGGGGCTGAGCCCCCGGCTACGGAAGCTGGGTTACGCGATCGACGGCCTCACCTACGTCGGCGCGGACGGACGCCAGTCGAGCCGCCTGGACATGCCGGACAGCCTCGGCGCGATCATCAGCCTGCCGCGCGGCGACCTGGCCCGCGCCATCCTGGACGACGTCAAGGCCCCCATCCGGTACGGCACCAGCGTCCAGACGGTGGACCAGCACGGCTCCCACGTCACCGTCGGACTGACCGACGGGACGACACACGAGGCCGACCTGCTCGTCGGCGCCGACGGAGCGCACTCGCGGGTCCGCGAGCTGGTCTTCGGCGACGAGCGCCGGTTCGTCCGCTACCTCGGGCACCACGTCGCCGTCTTCCTGCTCCGGAACGAGGCGCTCAACAGACCAATCGGCAGGCGTTACTGGGCGCTGACCCTCCCCGGCCTGTCGGCGGGCGCCTACGCGCTGCGCGACGGCTGGCTCGCCACCATGTTCCTGCGCAGGGAACCCGATCCCGCCCTGCCGGACGACCCGGCCGCGACGCTGCGCCGGCACTTCGGCGGTCTCGGCTGGCTCGTCCCCGAGATGCTCGCCGACCTGCCGGACCCGCGCGAGATCTTCTACGACCAGGTGATCCAGATCGAGATGGACAGGTGGAGCGAGGGCCGCGTCGTCCTCCTCGGCGACGCCTGCCAGGCCGTCTCCCTGTTCGCCGGGCACGGCTCCTCGATGGCGATGGCAGCCGCCTGGGTACTCGCCGACGAGCTTCGCAAAGGGGAGACCCTGACCGAGGAGTTTCGCGAAGACGGGAAGGCCCTCACCGCCGACGCGCTTCGCGAAAGCGGGGGCGCGCTCGCCGCCTACGAGAGGCGGATGCGGCCGACGATCGCGCACACCCAGGCCCTCGGCCGCAGGGTCGTCGAATGGATGGCCCCCGCCACGAGCCGGCGGATCGGCGTCCGCGACTGGATTCTCCGCGCGGCCACGCTGCCCGGCCTCAGCCGCCTCCTCCTCAACTCCCTCACACCCGGAACCCGCGGCCTCATCGGCCGTCGCCCCACCCGGTTGCGGGACCTCGGATGAGGACCCCACCCTCCGGCGGCGGGCGGCGCAGAGCGCACAGCACCTGCTCATCCGCCCGACCTTCACCCCTGCCCCATACCGCCGACTCGGCGCGGGCGACACCAAGGACCTGAACCATGGAGATCATCTCCACCCCTCCACCGCCCTCCGGAATCCGCAGGTCGCTGTTCCGTCTACCGATCCTCCTGTACCGCCTCCGCCTCGGCTGGCTGCTGCGCGGCCGGTTCATGCTGATCACCCACCTCGGCCGGGTCTCCGGCAAGCCGCGCCAGACGGTCATCGAGGCGATCGACCACGACCCGGCCGACGGCAGCTACATCGGCGAGGCTCTCCCGCTTCCTGGGCTTCCTGGTCGACGGCAGCGACGCCGACTTCCGGGAGGTCGGCCGCCACATCACGTTCGTGCGCTTCGTGCCGCGCTAGCGTGTCAACGGACAAGCCATTGCAACGACTTGCGCCCCCGCGTTGCGTTTCCCTTCAATTCTGTTGCGTTCGCGCGGGTGGAGATGCAGGTCGGGTTTCCCGCGCTGTTCGGGCGGTTCCCCACCCTCCGCCTGGCCGTACCGCCAGAGGAGGTGCCGAGGCGCGACGACATGATCATCCATCGCGTGGTCACCTGGGAGGTGCGGTAGCCGATGAGGCTCACCGTGGATCGGGATCGCTGCTGCGGCTACGGCATGTGCGTGCTGACCGCTCCGGAGGTGTTCGACCAAGACGACGAGGCCGGGTGGCTACTTCGGCGAGTACAGCCACGGGTCGCGCAGGTCGAAGTAGACGGGGTCGCCCTCGAACAGGCTCATCAGCTCCTCGAAGGACTCCCTGATGCGCGGCGGCAGTTCCTTGCGCTCGCCCTCCCGGGCCGCCTCCTCGGAGGTGAAGTACGCCGTCTCGGTGTAGCCGCCGTCGTCGTCGTGCAGCGCGGCCGTGCCGCCGATGAGGTCGGGGCGGACTTCGGACAGCTCCTGCTCGGTGCGCCGTACCAGCTCGCGCATCCGGTCCGGGTTCCGGATGCGGCCCTGGATCACCTGGACGAAGCCCGCCGCGTCGGATCCGCCGCGCAGGTACTCCTCAACCTCGGAGCAGTCGTGGAAGGCCACCTCGCCGCTGAACAGCTTGGCCGTCTCCAGCCACCACTCGCCCTGCTCGGGGCGGTCGCTGTTGCGGCGGGCCGAGCCCGGCGTCTCGAAACGCACCACGGCGACGAGCGTGCCGTCGTCCGTCATTCCGGCGGTCGTGCCGAGCCAGCCGTGCGAATCCGGCGCCAGCTCCCGTACCCACCGGTCCAGCGCCTCCCGCGCCGCACGGGCGTCGGCCACCCGGCCTTGAATGATCTGGATGAACATAGCGGCCCCCTCTCAAGGCTCCTCACCCCACGCTAGGAGCGCCCGAGGGAAGGGTCGAGCCGCCGATCCCCTCCGACCGGCCAAAACTTGTCCAGGGCGGTGGAGGTTCAGTAGAACGGAAGTCCTTGGGACGGACTTCTCATGCCCAGCTGAATGTAGACCTCCAACTGGTCGTAGTAGAGGCGCTGGCTCAGGATGACACCCTCTTCCAGGGTGCACACCCAGCAGGTGCGCACGCTCACATGACGGCCGGTGGGTGCGAGCGTCTCACCACCGGCCACCAGGTACGGCCCGCGGTGCGTACCGGTGGACAGGGCCTCGATGACCACGAAGGATTCGGTCCCCGTCTTTTCCAGAATCGTCAGCCGCACATCGGGAAACCCTTCCCAGACATGCGAAAAATAGGAAGCGATTTGTTCCGGAGTCTCCGCTTGTACTTCCGGAGCAAGGATGACCGCCCGCGGGTTGTAACATCGCAACAACGCGTCCACGTCGTGGGCGTTGACCGCTCCTACCAGTCGATCAGAAATATCGGACATCGGACCGGCCTCTTTCTCAGTTTACGCCAGCCACCCTAGCGATCACCCGGTAAATTGCGGTGCAAGAGTCGAACCGTTTCTCCTGCTATGTGGACCTGGCGGAGCCGCACTCGGCGAGCCACGGGCAAAGGCGTACCGGCGCCGCCCCTCATGCGGGAAAGTAGTCCTCGCACCCGCCCGTACGGCGGACGTCCCAGGTGGCGCAGTGCAGTGACCCGCCGAACTCGTAGACGTTCCGGAAGGGCACGGTGAGGACCTCGAAGCCCAGCCCGCGCAGCAGCCCCTGGGTCTCCTTCTCGGTCTCCTCGCAGATGACGGTGTCCGGTGAGACGCTCAGCAGGTTCATCGAGAGCCACCGCGAGGACTGGCAGTAACTGGGCATGTCGTCATCGGTGCACTTGGGTTCCGGGGCGTCGACGAACTCCCAGCCGTTCGACCTGAACAGGTCCCGCTCCTCGCCCTCCAGCGGCCGATCCGGGTTCGTCAGCACCAGGCCGGGCCGTAGAGGGACGAAGGTGGCGTCGATGTGCGACGGGAAGAGGTCCCGGGGGAAGCGCAGCCCGTGGACCCGGAGTCCGCGCGGCTCCAGTTCCCGGCGCAGCCAGGAGATGCCCAGCCGGTTGGTGGTCATGGACTCGTGGACGAAGACGTCCCGGCCCATCCGGGTGATGTCCGCGGCGTCGAAGATCACCTCGGTCTGGGTCACGCAGTACTCGAAGTCGTACATTCTCGCCTGACGCTCCTCGGCGGTCAGGGTCCAGAACTCCTCGCGGTACATCTCGTCGGACATGGAGGGCTTGGGAGCGGTCGTCCAGACCACCCTCTGGTCGGCGTTCCAGTAGTCGTAGACGAGGTGCCGGTAGGGGAGGTACTCGAAGAACCTGGTCCGGCGCGACATCGTCGCCTCGACGATCTGGTTCCCCATCGTGATCAGGACGTCCCGCGGGCAGACCGAGCAGTACTGGTTCTCCACCTCGAAGGACGGCGTCCTGAGGGCCGCGCTGAAGTCGAACGGGTCGGGACGGCGGACGGTCACGCCGAGGCTCCGCAGCAGGTCGGAGAGCCCGTCCAGTTCCTCGTTGGCGCGCGCGATGGTCTCCGCCGGCTTCGCGCCGGTCGGGAAGGGCGCGTTCCGCGCCCCCCGGACCTGGGGACGGTAGCCCGGTTCGGTGGGTTCGTAGCAAGCCCCGTCGGCGCGGCCGACGACGACCTCTTCCAGGGGATCCCACTCGTTCCAGGAGTTGACCAAGGGGGTCGTCCCGTCCGCGGGGAGGCCGGTTCTCCCGGTCTGCGACTGCCGGGCGACATCGAGCGTCATGGGATGCTCCTCCTACAGGTGCGGGTTCAAGAGGTGACAACCGCGCACATCCGTCAGCGGGTGCGGGTGTCATTCAAAAGATCGCGCCGAGATGCGACTCGAACGGTGTGGCGATCTCGCTCGACACCGTTACCCAGCACCCCCGTTCCGCTTTTCGGAGCGTCGCAATGCGACAATAGGGGCACTGCGGACACAAGATCTACTCTTGACCTGGCGACAAAGGTTTGATAGCGGCGACTCTGACGGAAATGGTCACGTTCAGTCACCCGCGCTTCGCAATTCACCATGGATGGCGCCGCTACATACGTACACGGTGACCGATGATTCGCCGACTGAGATGCTCCGGACGCCGTACGAGCAGCCGCGAGGTTCCCGCTCCCGCGCCGACCCTGGGGAATCACCGCGATCGTGGGATAGTTCTGGAAACGCCAGTCGGCCGGTAACTCCGACACCCGGAGCTGACCACCGGGACGAAACAGCACTTCAGGGGGCCTGCGCACCGCACAGGGCCGGGTCCCTCGGCGTCGTGGCGGCGACCGGTCTGACACTCCTCATGGCCGGGGCCGTCGCCCACTCGGACGACGGCCGGGATGCCGTCAGTCGAAGGTGACGCACCCGATCTGGACCGGGACCCGCGCCGACCAGCGACCGGAGACGACGTCGTACGCCTGGGCGTAGCCGTTCGGCGTGCTTGAGGCCGGGCACTGGGGCTTGCCGGTCTTCTTGCCCCACGCCCCGCCGGCGTGCCCGGGCTGGGCGACGGCGGTGGCGGTGCCGCTCCAGTACTGGCCCCCGCCGTTGTAGCGGAGGTAGAGCCGCACCTGGCCGAAGTTGTAGTGATTCCCGTTGAGCTGCAGCCTGGAGACGTTGCCCTGGGTTCTGTAGGTGGTGATCCACAGCTTCGCCGACACCCGGCGACCGGCGGCTTGGGCGTTGTCGGCGAGTGTCTGCGAGCGGACCTCCGGGGTGACGCAGACGTCGTCTCCGTTGAAGGCCTCCCGCCACCGTTGTCCGGATACGCAGGTGTGCGGGCCGTACGCGCCGATGGTCCAGTGGGATTTCCTGGTTCTGTTCTCCTCGGCGGTCCGGGCCCGGGTGTCCGGGGTGACGCAGACGAGGTCGGACGGCCGGGCGGTCCGCCAGACGAACCCTTGCCGGCTAATCCTGGTGAACCGAATATATTCCCGCGGGCGAACATCGCGAATCATGCCCTTGTTCTCGCCGCCACACCGCATGGAGCGGCTCCCAGCCCTGGGTCAGCGCTTGCGGCCGACGCCCGCGTAGTAGACGGCCTCCCGGTCGGCGTACAGCGTGTCGGGGGTGGGCCGCCAGCGGGGCAGGGCGACCACGCCCGGGTGCAGGAGGTCCAGGCCGTCGAAGAAGTCGGTGACCTCCTCCAGGGTGCGCAGTGTCATGGGGCTGCCGCCGCTCTCGTTCCAGTGGCGTACGCCCTCTTCGAGCTTCTTGCCGACGAGGCCGTGTGAGAGGGCGAGGTGGCTGCCCGGCGGCATCGCGGCCAGCAGTCGCTGGATGATCGACTTGGTCTCCTTGGTGTCGGGCAGGAAGTCCACGACGCCGAGGAGCGTCAGCCCGACGGGGCGGCTGAGGTCCAGCAGGCTGTCGGCGGCGGCCAGGATCTGGTCCGGCTCGCGCAGGTCGGCGTCGACGAACGAGGTGGCGCCCTCCGGCGAGCTGGTCAGCAGGGCCCGCGCGTGCACCAGCACCACCGGGTCGTTGTCGACGTACACGACGCGGCTGTCCGGGGCCACCGCCTGGGCGACCTGGTGGGTGTTGTTCGCCGTGGGGATGCCGGTGCCGATGTCCAGGAACTGCCTGATGCCCGCCTCGCCGGCCATGTACCGCACGGCGCGGCCGAGGAACTCCCGGTTGGTGCGGGCCAGCACCGGCAACTCCGGGACCGCCGCGAGGATCTGCTCGCTGACCACGCGATCGATCTCGTAGTTGTCCTTGCCGCCCAGCCACAGGTCGTAGATGCGAGCGGGGCTCGGGACCTTGGTGTTGATGGGGTTGAGCCGACGTTCGGCCATCGAGGCGCCTTCCCGGGATCAAAAGGTACGAATCGGCAATACGGGGAGAGCCTACTCCGTAATGATCTTCCGCCCGGCCTTTTGGCGGTCACCGGGAGGGCGACGCAGGGGCGGGTCAGCGTTCATGCGGGATAGGCGTGGGTTTCGGTGGCTTTGACCGAGGCCCAGATCTGCTGGCCGAAGGCCAGGTCGAGGTCGGCGACGGCGGCGGGGGTGACGTCGGCGAAGGCGGTGATCGGCCCGTCCAGGTGGATGCGGATGTTGTCGCCGTGCCGTTCGATGCCTTCGATGCGGGCCTGCCACAGGTTGCGGGGGCTGCCGTCCGGCCGGGAGCGGTACAGGGCGACCGCGCTGGGAGAGAAGGCGACGAAGGCGGGCCCCTCAAGGTGCCCGGCGACGCTGAACGGCACGTCGTCCACCGTGACCTGCTGGTCGCGGGCGTGTCCGCGGTAGAGGTTGAGGCCGACCAGGCGGGCGACGTAGTCGGTGCGCGGGCGGCGCGCCACCTCGCCGGGGGTGCCCTGCTGGACGACGGCGCCGTTCTCGATGACGACCAGCCGGTCGGCCAGCACCATGGCGTCCAGCGGGTCGTGGGTGACCAGGACGGTGGCGCCGTCGAAGTCGGCCAGGTGGCGGCGCAGTCGCGAGCGGATCTCCAGCCTGGTGTGCGCGTCCAGCGCGGCCAGCGGCTCGTCCAGCAGCAGCAGCCGCGGCCGTACGGCCAGGGCGCGGGCCAGGGCGACGCGCTGGGCCTGGCCGCCGGACAGGTGCCGGGGCCGGACGGCGGCATGGTCGCCCAGCCCGACACGTTGCAGCCAGGCGGCGGCCGTACGGCGGGCGTCAGCCTTGCCCTCGCCGCGGCAGCGCGGCCCGAAGGCGACGTTGTCGAGCGCGGACAGGTGTGGGAAGAGCAGGTAGTCCTGGAAGACCATCCCGATGGGGCGGCTGTCGGCGGCCAGGGTGTGCAGGGGCCGGTCGTCGAGGGTGATGTGGCCCCCGTCGGACAGGCCGGTGAGTCCGGCCAGGGCCCGCAGGGCGGTGGACTTGCCCGCGCCGTTGGGGCCGAGCAGGGCGACGACCTGTCCGGCGGCCACCTGGAGTTCGAGATCGAGGGTGAAGCCGGGCCGGGTGACGACCAGGCGGGTGTCCAGGATCATCGGCTCGCTCACGGGCTGTTCACCCACCTGTCGCGCAGGCTGGCCAGGATGACGACGGAGACGGCGAGCAGGACGAGGCTGAGCACGATGGCGGCCTCGGGCTCGGTCTCCAGGGCCAGGTACACCGCCAGAGGCATGGTCTGGGTCTGGCCCGGGAAGTTCCCGGCGAAGGTGATGGTGGCCCCGAACTCGCCCAGTGCCCGCGCCCAGCAGAGCACGGCCCCGGCCACGACGCCGGGGGCGATGAGGGGCAGGGTGACGCGGCGGAAGATGGTCCACCGGGAGGCGCCCAGGGTCGCCGCGGCCTCCTCGAAGCGCTGGTCGGCGGCCCGTAGCGCGCCTTCGACGCTGATGACCAGGAACGGCATCGCGACGAACGCCTCGGCGACGACCACTCCCGCGCTGGTGAAGGGCAGCGTGACGCCGAACGTGGCGTCGAGCCACTGGCCGATCAGGCCGCGCCGCCCGAACACCAGCAGCAGCGCGACCCCGCCGACCACCGGGGGCAGCACCAGCGGCACGGTGACCAGGGCGCGCACGACGCGGCGGCCGGGGAAGTCGACCCGGGCGAGCAGCCAGGCCAGCGGCACACCCAGCAGCAGGCACCCGGCGGTGGCCACGGTGGCGGTCACCAGCGACAGCCGCAGGGCTTCGAGCACCTGCGGCTCGGCCAGCCGTACCGCCAGCGTGGACCAGGGGGCGCGCACCAGCAGCCCGGCCAGCGGCAGCACCAGGAAGGCCATGCCGAGCAGGGCGGGCACCACCAGCACCCACGGCAGGCGGCCCGTCACCGCGCCGGAGCCGCGCCGCGCGCCCCGGCCGGGTGAGATCGTGGAAGTGGTCATACCGTCAGGGAGCCTCGAAACCGGCCTTGGTCAGCACGTCCCTGCCCTGCGGCGACAGCACCAGGTCGACGAACTGTCGGCCCACGTCACCGGCGGGCGCCTTGGACAGGGTCGCGATCGGGTAGTCGTTGATCGCCTTGTCGGCCTCGGGGAAGCCGATCCCCCGCACCCTGCCCCCGGCCGCGAGCACGTCGGTCCGGTAGACCAGCGCGGCGTCGACCTCCCCCAGCTCGACCTTCGTGAGCGTGGCCTTGACGTCCTGCTCCAGGGTGACCGGGGTGACCGTCAACCCGGCCGCGTCCAGCGCCTTGACCGCCGCCGCGCCGCACGGCACCTGCCGCGCGCACAGGGCGACCTTGACCTTGGGGTCGGTCAGGTCCTTCAGCTCGTCCACCTTGGCCGGGTTGCCGGCCGGGACCGCGATCTCCAGCTTGTTGCGCACGAACGTGGCGGGCGAGGCGGCCAGCGCGGCGTCGGTGACGGTCTTCATCGTGGCCGGGCTGGCGGCGGCGAACACGTCGGCGGGCGCGCCCTGGGTGATCTGCTGGGCCAGGGTCGCGCTGGAGCCGAAGTTGAATCTCACCGTCGTCCCCGGATGGGCGGCCTCGAACGTCCTGCCGAGCTCGGTGAACGTACCGGTCAGCGAGGCGGCGGCGAACACCGTCAGCGTTGTGGCCCCACCACCGGAGGCGGGTGTGGCGGGGTCGCTGGAGCCGCAACCGGCGAGCGCGAGAGCGATGGGGGCCACGACGACCCACCGGGACAGACGCCTGAACAACGAGGGCTCCTTACAGGTCAGGGATCTCCACGACGACGTTGGTGGACTTGATCACGGCGACGGCCACCACGCCGACCCGCAGGTTCAGCTCGTCGGCGGCCTGCCGGCTCATCAGCGACACCACCCGGTACGGCCCGGCGGCGATCTCCACCTGGGCCATCACCGCGTCGCGGATCACCTCGGTCACGATCCCGCGGAAGCGGTTACGCGCCGAGGACTGACCGGTGCCGTTCTCCGCCGCGATCTGTGCTCGGGCGAACGCGGCCAGATCGACGCCGTTCACCCTGCGGTGACCGTGCTCGTCCCGCTCGGCCGCCAACCGGCCCGCGTCCACCCACCGGCGGACCGTGTCCGAGCTGACCCCGAGCAGAGCGGCCGCCTCGCTGATCCGAAACGTCGTCACGAACAATCACCATACCTTCGCACATTCCACCTTGAAAACTCGCATGCCCTTGTATCAGCGGTCCTGTTCATGTCTGCGCCCTCGCATCCGCGAGATTCGGGACCCCGCCAGGGCTGTGGCGGCCGCGCCGCACCCATGATCGTGTCACGCTCTCAGGGGCGCTGCCGTGTTCAGGTCGCTGGGCTGGGAGAGGTTTCCGCCAGCCTGGACAGGCGGCGTAGCGAGAGGCGTACCAGGGCCGCGAACAGGGGGCGGGCCAGGTGCCAGCCGAGCGCGCCGAGCGGGCCGAGGGGAAGGTCCAGGGTTTCGGCCCACAGGATGCGGCTGCCGCCGTCCGGCAGGGGCAGGACGCGGAAGACGCCGCCGCCGCGCACCACGCGGCCGGTGTGCACCACCTCGACCCGCTGGGGCGGGTCCCAACGGGTGATCTCCATCGTGTCGAGGAAGCCGAGGCGGCCGGCGCCGGAGAAGGCGGCGAGGCGGCTGCCCGGACTGCAGCCGTCACCCGCGGTGACCTCGGCCGAGGTGGCGAACATCCACTCCGAGTGCCGGGGCCAGTCGGTGAGCAGGGCGAACACCTGCTCGGCCGGGGCGGCCGACACCACGGCGACGGCGAGCCGGGCCTGCGCCATGTCCCACGCCCTTCCAGGCCGAAGCGCGGAGCGAGGTGGTCCAGCCTACTCGGGCAGGTCCAGGCTGTCGCGGAGCCGGGTCGGCTTGAGGAAGAGCGCCGCCACGAGGCCCACTAGGGCGATGCCGGTGGAGACGAGGAAGATGTGGCCGGTGGCGTCGCCGTACGCGGCGCGGACGATGGCCTTGACCGGCTCGGGCAGCACCTGGAGGTTGAGGTTGCCGCTGTCCGCCGAGGCGGAGGGGGTGATTCCGGCCTTGGCCAGGCCCTCCGTGATGTGGGTGGCGACCCGGTTGGCCAGGATGGCGCCCAGCACGGAGACGCCGATGGTGCCGCCCAGCGAGCGGAAGAAGGTGATGGCGCCGCTGGCCGCGCCCAGTTCCCGCAGCGGGACGGTGTTCTGGATGACCAGGACGAGGTTCTGCATGGACATGCCCACTCCGGCGCCGACCAGCAGCATCGCGGCGGCGATGACGAGCAGCGAGGTCTCGTGGTCCAGGGTGGACAGGCCGAGGAAGCCGAGCGTCAGGACGACCAGGCCGGTGATGATGTACGGCTTGGTCCTGCCGGTGCTGGACACCATGCGGCCGCTGATCGTCGAGGAGACCAGCACGCCGAGCATCATCGGGATGGTGAGCAGCCCGGCCTCGGTGGGGGTGTAGCCGCGGCCGATCTGGAAGTACTGCCCGAGGAAGACCGAGCCGCCGAACATCGCCATGCCGACCGCCAGACTGGCCAGGATGGCCATCGCGGGGGTACGTCGGCGGATGACGTGCAGCGGCACGACCGGCTCGCCGACCCGCGTCTCCACCCAGGTGGCCAGGGCCAGGACGACGACGCCGGCGCCGACCATGGCGGCGGTCTGCCAGGACAGCCAGTCGAAGGAGTTGCCGACGAAGGTGACCCAGATGAGCAGGACGCTGACGCCCGCGGCGATGAGGGTGGCGCCCAGGTAGTCGACCTTGGTGTCGGGGCGGCGGACCACGGCGACGTGCAGGGTCTTCTGCAGCAGGAAGAAGGCGATCACGGTGAACGGCACGGCGATGAAGAAGCACCAGCGCCAGCCGAGCCAGGAGGTGTCCGCGATCAGGCCGCCGAGCAGCGGCCCGCCCACGGTGGCCACGGCCATGACGGCGCCGAGGTAGCCGTTGTACCGGCCGCGCTCCCTGGGGCTGATCATCGAGGCGATGACGACCTGGACCAGGATCTGCAGCGCGCCCATGCCGAGGCCCTGGATCGCCCGGAAGGCGATGAGCTGGCCGGTGTTCTGCGCGAATCCGCAGGCCAACGAGCTGACCATGAAGATCACAATGGAGATCTGGATCAGCGTCTTCTTGTTGAACAGGTCGGCCAGCTTGCCCCAGATCGGCGTGGAGGCGGTGGCGGCCAGCAGGGAGGCGGTGACCACCCAGGTGTACTGCGACTGGGTGCCGTTGAGCGCGCCGATGATCTGCGGCAGGGCGACCGACACGATCGTTCCGCTGATCATGGCCACGAACAGCACGAGCAGCAGGCCGCTCAGCGCTTCGAGGATCTGCCGGTGGGTCATCTGCTCCGATGGCGGAGCCATGGCCGTGGGTGCGCTCACGCGCTTCCTCCAGGTGGAGTGGGGATCAGTCCAGAATATATGCGCACTGAGAAACTTTGCGCACTGGGCATTTATTCCTGGACGGTAAGCTGCTCACAACATGGACACCACGGTGGGGTTGCGCGAGCGCAAGAAGGCCGAGACGCGGCAGGCCGTCCACGAGGCGGCGCTGCGCCTGGTGGTGCAACACGGCCTCGACGCCGTCACCGTCGAGGCCATCGCCGACGCGGCCAACATCTCGCGCCGCACCTTCTCCAACTACTTCACCGGCAAGGAGGACGCGGTCCTGTACGGCGAGGAGCAGCGCATCCAAACCCTCATGCAGGGGGTCCGCCTCCAGCCCGCCGACCTGACCGCCTGGCAGGCGCTGCGCGGCGCCGTGCACGACCTCTACCCCGACCTGGACGGCCCGGAGCGGGAGTGGGCCATGCGCACCCGGCTGGCCAGGCAGCACCCCTCGCTGCTGGCCCGGCAGCTCGCCAACCACGCGACCCTCGAACGGGAGCTGGCCCAGGCCATCGCCGAGCGCGGCGAGAGCGGCACCGCCCGGCCGCGGATCATGGCCGCCGCCTTCCTGGTCGCCCTGCGGGTGGCCACCCACCTCTGGATCGAGGAGCAGCAGGTACGGCCACTGCGCGACGTCATCGACGACCTGCTCGACGAGGTCGCCAGGCCGTTCGCCTAAGCCGATCGACCCCGCCGGGCCCTGAGTTCGAGGCGAGCGCGAAAAGCCCGGCGCGCCATCCCCTCAGGGGGGCGTGCCGGGCCGGCCGGTCGTCGGCGCGTCAGTGCTGGTACGCCCCCGCGTCCGGTGCGGACGGCAGCGACTTGCCCTTGAGGTCCTTGGCGAGGCTCGCTCCGCCGTACCAGGTGGGGCCCAGGGAGACGCCGCGGCCCAGTGCCGGGGAGCCAGGTCGCAGGCGCAGGTCGGTGGCCGAGACGAAGCCCGGGTCCGCGATGACCGACTTGGGGCCCAGGGTGAACTTCTTGGTCCGGCCCTTGTACACGCTGCCCGCCTCGTCGGCGCCCTTGCCGTCCTCGAACCCCATCAGCCCGCCGACGGAGATCACGTTGTTGCGGAGTTTGAGGATCTCCGGCGCGCACCCGTCGTGGCAGGACCAGCCGATGGTGTCGCGGGCCGGGAGGTACACGGAGTTGTGCACGGCGACGGTCCCCTTGACGGGCCCGACGACGTGCCCGGCCCCGCGGGTGATCAGGAACGATCCACGCTTGCGCTTGGAGGTGACCACGTTGTGCGCGAAGACGTTCCCGGTGGCGGTCTTCCCCTTCAGCGCCCCGAGTTCGGCGAAGGTCTCGTTGTCGCGGGCGACGTTGTGCGTGACGCGGTTGCGGTCACCGTTGTAGACCTCGACGGCCGCGCCGTCGGTGGTGTAGTCCTTGCTCGCCGCATAGCTCCCGGTGATGGTGTTCCCGGTGACGAGGTTGTCGTCGCCGTTGAGCAGCACCCCGAAGGCGCCGGAGTCGTTGTCGCCGCCCTCGTCGTTGACGCTCATCCGGTTGTTGTCGTGCATCTTGCTGTCCCGGACGGTGTTCCGGGCCCCGCTGGGCGTCACCCAGACCCCGGTGATGTTCCCGTCGGCGATGACCCCGGCCAGGGTGTTGTAGTCCCCGCCGACCTCGAAGCCCGCCCACTGGCACCCGCTGGCCCGCAGCCCGCTGATCCGCCAGTGGTTCCCGGTGACGACGACGCAGTTGGCGTCGCGCCCGCCGATCCTGGGGCTGGGCCCCTTGCCGTACGCCTGGACGACGATGGGCTTGGCGGCGGTCCCCTTGGCCGCGAGGACGAGCGACCCGCTCCAGGTGCTCCCCCGCTTGAAGCTGACCGCGTCGCCGGGCTTGAGATCGGCGGCGTTGACCTGGTCCAGCGACTTCCAGGGGGTGGTGGCGCTGGTTCCGGCGGCGGAGTCGTCGCCCGCGCGGGAGTCGACGTAGTAGGTGGTTCCCGCCTGGGCCTCAGAAGGTACGGCGGGAGCCAGCATCATCGGCCCCAGCACGGCCACGGACAACAACCTCATCGGCACACCACACCTAGTTGAAAAGGGAACCGGCAAGTGCTCACCGTAGCGTGACCAACCCCACGTCGCGAGGCGTCAGAGCATGAACGATGGGCCATTCCCAGGCAACTCCCAGCCTCCGGCGGGCAGGTCGCCGGCGTTGTCCAGGCCGTGGGCAGGGGCGTCGAGCGGGAGCCGTACCGGCGGGCCGTCAGCGCGGCGGGCGTGGATCAGCAGGGACTCGGTCTCGGTCTCGGTCTGGAACGCCAGGCTGTCGGTGTCGACGCAAGAATTGGAAGATCTTGCGAAATACAGCTATCCGTCCTCGGGCGTTCCGCCACAACTGGAGCCCGGACACCCTGAACAGGCGGCGTTCGCAAGTTTCAGCAAGTTGCGCTTGACCTTCGCTTCGACTCGGGCAATCCTTCACCAGACATCACGGACACGAAGGACGCTCAGTGACGATCCACGGCAACGACGACTGGTGGCGAGACGCCGTCGTTTACCAGGTCTACCCCCGCAGCTTCGCCGACTCCGACGCCGACGGCACCGGTGACCTGGCAGGCGTCCGCGGCAAGCTGCCCTACCTGCGCGAACTGGGAGTCGACGCGATCTGGCTCAGCCCGTTCTACACCTCCCCGATGGCCGACGGCGGCTACGACGTCGCCGACTACCGGGACGTCGACCCCCGGTTCGGCACGCTGGCCGACTTCGACGCGGTGATCGCCGGCGCGCACGCGCTGGACCTCCGGGTGATCGTCGACCTGGTGCCCAACCACTCCTCCAGCGCGCACCCCCGCTTCCAGGCGGCGCTCGCGGCCGGGCCCGGCTCCCCCGAGCGCGACTGGTACGTCTTCAGGGACGAGCCCAACGACTGGGAGTCGATCTTCGGCGGGCCCGCCTGGACGCGGACCGGGGACGGGCAGTGGTACCTCCACCTGTTCGACTCCGGCCAGCCCGACCTCAACTGGGACAACCCCGAGGTGCGGGCCGAGTTCCGCGACATCCTGCGCTTCTGGCTGGATCGGGGCGTCGACGGCTTCCGCGTCGACGTGGCGCACGGCCTGGTCAAGGCCGCGGGGCTGCCGCCGGTCGGGCCGAAGGAGGGCCGCCAGGCGGAGCTGCTGGGCGGCGAGACCCTCCCCTACTTCGACCAGGACGGGGTGCACGAGATCTACCGCGAGTGGCGGCCGATCCTCGACTCCTACCCGGGCGGCCGGATGGCGGTGGCCGAGGCGTGGGTGTCCTCACCGGCCCGCCTGGCCCGCTACGTCGGCGGGGACGAGCTGCACCAGGCGTTCAACTTCGACTTCATGATGGCCGACTTCCACGCCAAGTCGTTCCGGGCGGTGATCGACAAGTCGCTGGCCGAGGCGGAGCTGGTCGGCGCGCCGACCACCTGGGTGCTGTCCAACCACGACAAGCAGCGGCACGTCACCCGGCACGGCGGCCTGGGCCGGGCCCGCGCGGCGACGCTGCTGATGCTCGCGCTGCCCGGCTCGGCCTACCTGTACAACGGCGAGGAGCTGGGCCTGCCCGAGGTGCTCGACCTGCCCGACGAGCTGCGCGAGGACCCGGCGTTCGCCCGCACCGGCGAGAGCAGGGACGGCTGCCGGGTGCCGCTGCCCTGGACCCGCCAGGAGCCCTCCTGCGGCTGGAGCGCCCCCTGGCTGCCGATGCCCGCCGGGTGGGGCGGGCTGAGCGCCGAGGCGCAGCACGAGGACCCCGGCTCGACGCTGGCGTTCTACCGGGCCGCGCTGCGGCTGCGCAAGGAGCACCCCGCGCTGGGCGGCGGCACGGTGGAGTGGCTGGACTCGCCCAAGGAGGTGCTGGCGATGCGCCGCGACCCCGGCCTGGTCGTGGTGCTGAACACCGCCGACCGGCCGGTCACCCGGGCGGAGCTGGGCCTGCCCGGCGAGGTGCTGCTGGCCAGCGGCCCGCTGCCGAAGGACGGCTCGATCCCCGCCGACACCACGGTGTGGCTGCGGGGTCCTGCACTTTCACCGGCCCGGCGGGAAGGATGAGGGGTAGGGGCTGCATGTGTGGGTGGGCTCCGCCGACGGAGCGAGGAGTCTGAGTTACATCGTGCACAAGGACGATGAGCAGGACCAGGCGCTCGACCTGGCGACGACCGGCCATGAGGCGTGGAAGCTGTCGGCGGTCGACGGCTACCCGCTGCCGCAGGGGGCGGGGCGGAGCGCCGACGCCGACCTGTCCAGGTCCAGGGCGCACTGGATCAGCCGGGACACCCTGGCCTGGGACGTCCAGCCCGGCGCCACGCAGTACAGCCTGGCCTTCTCCGGCGACGGCGGGATCGGCCACGACCAGGGCGAGCTGACCGGCGCGTACCGGGTCCTCCGGCTGACGCCTGGCCGGTTGACCGAGGCGCAGCGGGCGAAATGGCCGCACCTGGCGTCGCTCGCGGCGCTGAAGGTGGACTCGCGCGACGCCGACCTGGTGAAGGACGCGCTGCGCGGGCAGGTGGTGGCGGTCGAGCGGGACGCGGCGGGCCGCCTGCTGACCGCGACCGGCGTACAGCTCCCGGGAGTGCTCGACGACGTGTACGGCAAGGCCGCGACCGCCGAGCTCGGGCCTTCGGGGCGGGTGCTGCCGAAGCTGGCGGTGTGGGCGCCGACGGCCCGCAAGGTCGAGCTGGCCCTCTACCGCTCGGCGGACGGCGAGAGCCGTACCGTGCACGCGATGGGCAGGGACGACGCCACGGGGGTCTGGTCGGTGCGCGGGCTGCCCACCTGGAAGGGCCGCTACTACACCTTCCTGGTGACGGTCTACGCCCCCGCCGCGGGCAAGGTGGTGACCAACGAGGTGACCGACCCGTACAGCGTGGCGCTGGCCGCCGGCTCGGCCCGCAGCAGGCTGGTCGACCTGTCGGACCGCGCGCAGGCGCCGCCCGGCTGGACGGGGCTGCGCAAGCCAGCGGCGCGCAGGCCGGTGTCCGTCTACGAGCTGCACGTGCGCGACTTCTCCGCCTCCGACCTCACCGTGCCCAAGGCGCTGCGCGGCACCTACGCCGCCTTCACCGGGCAGGGCGCCGGGATGCGGGAGCTGCGCAAGCTGGCCGCCGACGGGCTCACCCACGTGCACCTGCTGCCGGTCTTCGACCTGGCGACGATCCCCGAGCGCCGGGCCGACCGCGTCGAGCCGTCCTGCGACCTGGCCGCGCTGCCGCCCGACTCCGACAGGCAGCAGGCGTGCGTCGCCGAGACGGCGGCCACCGACTCCTTCAACTGGGGGTACGACCCGCTGCACTACACGACCCCCGAGGGCTCCTACGCGACCGACCCCGACGACCGGACCAGGGAGTTCCGCGCCATGGTGGCCGGGCTCAACGGCGCGGGGCTGCGCGTGGTGATGGACGTGGTCTACAACCACACCAACGCCGCCGGGCAGGACGCCCGCTCGGTGCTGGACCGGATCGTGCCCGGCTACTACCACCGGCTCACCGCCGACGGCGCGGTGGCGAACTCGACCTGCTGCGCGAACACCGCGCCCGAGCACCTGATGATGGGCAAACTGGTGGTCGACTCGATCGTCACCTGGGCCCGCGCGTACAAGATCGACGGCTTCCGCTTCGACCTGATGGGCCACCACCCGAAGGCCAACATCCTGGCCGTACGCAAGGCGCTGGACGCCCTTACCCTCGCCAAGGACGGCGTCGACGGCACATCGATCATCCTGTACGGCGAGGGCTGGAACTTCGGCGAGGTGGCCGGCGGCGCCCGCTTCGAGCAGGCCACGCAGGCGAACATGGCGGGCACGGGGATCGGCACGTTCAGCGACCGGCTGCGGGACGCGGTGCGCGGCGGCAGCCCGTTCGACGCCGACCCGCGCGTCCAGGGGTTCGGCTCGGGCCTCGCCGGGGACCTGAACGGCGCGCCGGGCAACGCCGACGCCGCCGGGCGGCTGGCCGCCTACGAGGACCTGATCCGGCTGGGCCTGACCGGCAACCTGCGCGACTACGTGATGCCGTCGGGGAGGAAGGGATCGGAGGTCGACTACAACGGCTCCCCCGCCGGATACGCCGCCATCCCCTCAGATGTCGTGACGTATGTCGACGCGCATGACAATGAGACGCTCTATGACGCGCTCGCCTACAAGTTGCCCCCCGGGACTCCGATGGCCGACCGGGTGCGGATGCAGGTGCTGTCGCTGGCCACCGTCCTGCTCGGCCAGGGCACCGCGTTCGTGCACGCGGGCAGCGAGCGGCTGCGCTCGAAGTCGCTCGACCGCAACTCCTTCGACTCCGGCGACTGGTTCAACCGGTTGCTGTGGGACTGCTCGGCCGGCAACGGCTTCGGCGCGGGGCTGCCGCCGCGCGCCGACAACGAGGACAAGTGGCCGTTCGCCCGGCCGCTGCTCGCCGACCCCGCGCTCAGGGCGGACTGCGCGGCGATCGCCTCGGCCCGGGCCAGGTTCGGCGAGTTCCTCAAGATCCGCTCCTCCTCCCCCGCCTTCGCCCTCGGCACGCTGGCCGAGGTGCAGAGCCGGGTGTCCTTCCCCGCCTCGGCGCCCGGGGTGATCGCCATGCACCTGAACGCCTCGGCCCTCGACCCGCGCTGGAAGTCGATCACCGTCGTCTTCAACGCCACCCCCCGGACGCAGTCGCAGACCGTGGCCGCGCTCAAGGGGAAGAGCGCCACGATCCACCCGGTCCAGCGGGCCGGGGACGACGCGGTGGTCAAGCAGTCCGCCTTCGACTCCACGACCGGCACGATCACCGTCCCGGCCCGCACGGTGGCGGTGTTCGTCCAGCCCTGATCGGGCGACACCTCGGGAAGGATGACGCAACCTTTCCGATTCTCCGACATTTCGCCGAGATCGCAGTGAGTAACCTCGGGGCGTGAAGCGCATATGGGCGATGTCCCTGCGCGGGCGGGTCACGCTCATCGCCGCGGCCATGGCGGCGATCGTGCTCATCCCGACGGGGATCGGGGTGGTCGCCGTGGTGAGGTCGGTGCTGACCGCCAACCTGTGGCACGAGACCCGCCACGCCGCCGAGGCGATCGTCGAGCGGGTCCGCGCGGGCAAGGAGCCCGGCGGCACACTCCCGCTGACCGTCCCCTCGGTCGACCTGCTGCAGGTGGTGCGGCCAGGGGGCGAGGTCATCGCCTCCAGCAACGCCGCCAAGGAGTTGCCGCCGCTGAGCGAGGTGTGGCCGTCCGGCACGAACCACTCCGCCGAGACGACGTCCTGCCTCCCGCCCGAGTGCGTTCATCTGACCGCCCTCCGGGTCAGCGACGATCCCGGCTCGCCCGTGGTCTACGCCGCCAAGCCCACCCCCGCCGTGCTGTCCAGCGACGGCCTGGAGCTGGCGGTCGCGATCCAGGTGGTGCTACTGATCGCGCTCGTCGCCTGGATGACCTGGATCGTCTCCGGCCGGGCGCTGCGCCCCGTGGCGGCGATGCGGGCCCAGCTCGAGGAGGTGCACTCCATCGACCTGAGCCGCCGGGTGAGCGTGCCGCCGGGCGAGGACGAGGTGGCCCAGCTCGCCAGGTCGATCAACGGGACGCTGGCCAGGCTGGAGCGCTCCACCGAGCAGCAGCGGCAGTTCGCCTCCGACGCCTCGCACGAGCTGCGCACGCCGATCGCCGGGCTGCGCGCCCAACTGGAGAGCGCCCAGCTCTACCCCGACGACACCGACCTGGAGTCGCTGGTGGAGAGCGCCCTGCACGACACCGACCGGCTCGAAGCGATCATGACGGATCTGCTGCTGCTGGCCAGGATCGGCTCCCGCGTGGACGTGGCCAAGGAACGGATCGACCTCGCCGACCTGGTACGGGAGGAGCTGGCGGAGCGGCACGACAAGATTCCGGTGGCGACCGCGCTGGCCGAGGGCGTCATCGTCGAAGGGGTGCGGATGCAGTTGCTGCGGCTGCTGACGAACCTGTTCGACAACGCCCAGCGGCACGCGGAGAGCTCGGTCTGCGTGGAGGTGAACCTGGAGGACGGGTTCGGGGTGCTCACCGTCCAGGACGACGGGGCCGGGATCGCCGAGGAGGACCGGGAGCGGATCTTCGAGCGGTTCACCCGCCTGGACGCCGCCCGCAGCCGCGACGCCGGAGGCACGGGCCTCGGCCTGGCCATCGCCAGGGATGTCGCGATCGCGCACCGGGGCGTCATCCGCGTGGAGGACAGCCCCATCGGCACCCGCTTCGTCCTGCGCCTGCCCGCCGTGTGACGGGCTGCCCGCGCCCCGGAGAGGGGCGCGGGCGGGCGGGTCAGACCTGGGACAGCTCGCGGTCGGGCGCGGCGGGCGGCTCCGGCCGGTCGTCCTCGTCCAGGAGGGTGGCCTCGTCGAACGGGACGCGCCCGGCCAGCACCCCGGCGGCCCGCTCCCGGTCGAACTCGCCGGTCCAGGTGCCGACCAGGACGGTGGCCACCGCGTTCCCGGCGAAGTTGGTCAGCGCCCGCGCCTCCGACATGAACCGGTCGATGCCGACGATCAGCCCGACCCCGTCGACCAGCTCGGGCCGGTGCGACTGCAGGCCGCCGGCCAGCGTGGCCAGGCCGGCGCCGGTGACGCCCGCCGCCCCCTTCGACGCGATGATCATGAACAGCAGCAGCGAGATCTGCTCGCCGAGGGCCAGCGGCGAGCCGGTGGCCGAGGCGACGAACAGCGTGGCCATGGTCAGGTAGATCGCGGTGCCGTCGAGGTTGAAGGAGTAGCCGGTCGGGACGGTGATGCCGACCACCGGCCGGGAGACGCCCAGGTGCTCCATCTTGGCGATCAGCCGGGGCAGCGCCGACTCCGAGGAGGAGGTGGACAGGATCAGCAGGAACTCGCGGCCCAGGTAGCGCAGCAGCGACCACAGGTTGATCCGGGCCACCAGCCAGAGCAGCGGGCCGAGGACGACCGCGACGAACAGCACGCAGGTGGCGTAGAAGCCGAGCATGATGACGGCCAGGCTCCTGAGCGCGTCCAGCCCGGTCGCGCCGACGACGGCCGCGATCGCGCCGAAGGCGCCCACCGGCGCCGCCCACATGATCATGGCGAGGATGCGGAAGACGAGCCGCTGGATGTGCGCGACCCCGGCCAGGATGGGCGCGCCCTTGCCGCCCATGGCCTGCAGGGCGAAGCCGGCCAGCAGCGCGACCAGCAGCGTCTGCAGCACCTGCCCCTCGGTGAACGCCGAGACCAGCGTGGTCGGGATGATGCCGAGCAGGAACGTCGTGGTGTCGCTCTCGCCGCCCTTGGCCGCCTCCGCCTCGGCGGCCTGCTTGGCCGCGTCGGTGAGCTGCAGCCCCGCGCCGGGGTCGATGAGGTTGCCGACGACCAGGCCGATGGCCAGCGCCACGGTGGACATGACCAGGAAGTAGCCGACCGCCAGCCCGCCCACCCGGCCCACCTTGGCGGCCTGGGTGACCGAACCGACGCCGAGCACGATCGTGCAGAAGATGATCGGGCTGATCATCATCTTGATCAGCGCGACGAACGCGGTGCCGAGCGGCTTGAGCTCCTTGCCGACGTCCGGCCAGGCCAGGCCGATGGCCACGCCAGCCAGGACCGCCAGGATGACGGCCAGATAGAGGTATCGCGTGCGGTCCCGTGACATGGGGGCTCCTGAGGCGGGGGAACGTCGGTTGTGCGACTATGCGCTGCGACGTGACCCAGGTCACTATTGCGTAAGTTCTGTAAACGGAAGGAGGCGCTGTGCGGCAGTGGAGCCTGGCCCGCCAGATGCTGTTCCTGCAGCTCGCGGTGGTGGCCGTCACGGTGACCGGCGGCGCGGTGCTGGCGGTGGTGCAGGCGCACGACCTGCTCACCGACGAGGCGGCGGGGGTGGCCAGGGCGGTGGCGAGCAGCGTGGCCGCCGCGCCCGAGGTGGTGGCCGCGCTCGGCGACGCCGACCCGACGGCGACGCTGCAGCCGTACGCGGAGAGTGTCAGGAAGCGGACCGGCATCGACTTCGTCACCATCATGAGCCCGGCCGGACGCCGCTACACCCACCCCAACCCGGCGCGGATCGGCGGGGTCTTCCTCGGTCACACCGCCGAGGCGCTGGCGGGCAGGACGTTCACCGAGACCTACACCGGCACGCTGGGGCCCTCCGTCCGCGCGGTCGCCCCGGTGCAGGCGCCGGGCGGCGTGGTGGCGCTGGTCAGCGCGGGCATCACGATCGACAGGATCAGCGCCAGGCTGCGCGACCAGCTCGCCGGGTCGGGCCTGATCGCGCTGCTCGGCCTGACGGTCGGCACGGCCGGCACCTGGCTGGTCGGCGCGCGGCTGCGCCGCCAGACGCACGGCCTCGGCCCGGCCGAGCTGGCCCGCATCCACGAGCACCACGACGCGATCCTGCACGCGGTCAGGGAAGGACTGCTGCTGATCGGCCAGGACGGCACGCTGACGCTCTGCAACGACGGCGCCCGCATGCTGCTGACCCTGCCCCCCGACGCCGAGGGCCGCCACGTCACCGGCCTCGGCCTGCCCGAGGCGCTGGCCGCGCTGCTGGCCGGAGGCGAGCCCGGCGCCGACCAGATCCACCTGGCAGGCGACCGGGTGCTCGTGGTCAACAGCGCGGCCAGCGCGCTCGGCACCGTCGTCACCCTGCGCGACCACACCGAGCTGCAGACGCTGTCCGGGCAGCTCGACGCCGAGCGGGGCTTCGCCGAGTCGCTGCGCTCGGCCGCGCACGAGGCCGCCAACCGCCTGCACACCGTGATCACCCTGGTCGAGCTGGGCCGCGGCGAGCAGGCCGTCGCCTTCGGCACCGCCGAGCTGCGCGCCGCCCAGGAGCTCACCGACCGGGTGGTCGGCTCGGTCCGCGAGCCGGTGCTGGCCGCGCTGCTGCTCGGCAAGACGGCCGAGGCCGCCGAACGCGGGGTGGAGCTGGCGATCAGCCCCGACAGCGAGCTCGGCGACCTGGCCCTCGACCAGGGCAGCCTGGTGACGATCGTGGGCAACCTGATCGACAACGCGGTGGAGGCCGCCGCGAACCGGGTGGAGGTGCTGCTGCGGGCGACCGGCCAGGAGTTCGTCGTCCGCGTCGCCGACAACGGGCCGGGCCTGCGCGACGAGGAGGCCTTCCGGAAGGGCTGGACCACCAAGGGCGACGGCCGCGGCCTGGGCCTCGCCATGGTCGGCCAGGCGGTGCGCAGGCTCGGCGGACGCATCGACGTCGGGCACGACGACGGCGCGGTCATCACCGTACGGCTCCCGCTGCCCGCCGCCGAGGCGGCCCGATGATCTCCGTGCTGGTCGTCGAGGACGAGGAGATCACCGCCGAGGCCAACCGGGTCTACGTCGAGCGGATGCCCGGCTTCGAGGTCGCGGGCGTGGTCAGGTCGGGCGGCGAGGCCCTGCGCTTCCTCCGGCGCGACCCCGTCGACCTGGTGCTGCTCGACCTGTACCTGCCGGACATGCACGGCCTGGAGGTGTGCCGGGCGGTCCGCGCGGCCGGCCTGGCCTGCGACGTCATCGTGGTCACCTCCGCCCGCGACCTGGCGATGGTCCGCTCGGCCGTGTCCGCCGGGGTCGCGCAGTACCTGCTCAAGCCGTTCACCTTCGCGACGCTGAAGGAGAAGCTGGCCCGCTACGCCGCGTTCCGGTCCACCGAGGGCCAGGTGAGCGTGCAGGGCGACGTGGACCGGGCGCTGGCCACCCTGCGCGGCGGCTCCGACCTGCCCAAAGGGATGACCCAGGACACGCTCGACGCGGTCGTCGCCCGGCTGCGCGAGCGGCCGGACGGCATGTCCGCGCAGGCGGTCGGCGCCGCGATCGGGGTGTCGCGGGTCACCGCCCGGCGCTACCTGGAACATCTGACGGAGGCGGGCGTGGCCGACCGGGTGCCGAGGTACGGCGGGGTGGGCAGGCCGGAGCTGGTGTACCGGGTGCGCGCGGAAAGTTAACAGGAGTGACGCGGGGAGTTCAGCTCAGGCACCCCGGCAGGGTCGGATCGCGTGGCTAGTTTGCGAAACATCCTGCTCAAAGCACTGAGGAGTACACCTTGCGAGTCCTGGCCGTCATTCCCGCCCGCGGAGGTTCGGCGGGCGTACCCCTGAAGAACCTGGCCCCGGTGGGCGGCCTGCCGCTCGTCGCCCGCGCGGTCCGGGCGTGCGTGCGGGCCGAAGCGGTCCAGGAGGTCGTGGTCAGCACCGACCACGAGGGGATCGCGAGGGCCGCCCGCGAGGCGGGGGCCGCCGTGGTGGACCGCCCCGAGGAGCTGAGCGGCGCGACCGCCTCCAGCGAGTCGGCGGTCCTGCACGCGCTCGACACGCTCGGCGCCGACCCCGACATCGTCGTCCTCGTGCAGTGCACGAGCGCGTTCATCGACCCCGCCGACCTGTCCGAGGCGGTCCGCCAGGTCGCCGACGGCGAGGCCGACGTCGTCTTCTCCGGGCTGCCGACCCACGAGTTCCTGTGGACCGGCGCCGCGCCCGAACCGCTGAGCGGCGTCAACCACGACCCCGCCGCCCGTCCCCTCCGCCAGGAGCGCGAGCCGCAGTTCCGCGAGACCGGCGCCTTCTACGTCATGCGCACGGCGGGACTGCGCGCCCACGGCCACCGCTTCTTCGGCACGGTCGCCGTACGGCCCGTCCCGGCCAGGCACGCCGTCGAGATCGACGACCCCGAGGACCTGGAGCTCGTCCGGGCGCTCGCCCCGTTCGTCGACGAGCCCGAGCCGATCGACGTCGACGCCGTCATCACCGACTTCGACGGCGTGCACACCGACGACCGCGCCTACGTCGACTCCGAGGGCCGCGAGATGGTGCTGGTCAGCCGCTCGGACGGGATGGGCATCGCGCTGCTGCGCCGCTCCGGGGTGAAACTGCTGGTCATGTCGACCGAGCAGAACCCCGTGGTGGCCGCCCGCGCCCGCAAGCTGGGCGTGCCGGTACTGCAGGGGCTGGCGGAGAAGCGGACCGTGCTGCGCGACTGGCTGACCATCGAGGGCCTGGACCCGGCGCGGGTCGCCTACGTGGGCAACGACGTCAACGACCTGGGGCCGATGGCCGAGGTGGGCTGGCCGGTCGCGGTGCCGGACGCGCATCCGCGGGTGCGGGCGGCGGCCCGGGTGGTGCTGACGCGGCCGGGCGGGGCGGGGGCCGTACGGGAGCTGTGCGACCGGGTCGTGGCGGCGCGGCCGGAGCCCGCGCCCGTCGCGGTGCCCGAGTCGGCGCCGACGCTGCGGTTCGGGGCGCCGCCGGTGGCGATCGGCGAGCTGCCGGTGGGCGACGGCGAGCCGGTGTACGTGATCGCCGAGATCGGCATCAACCACAACGGGGACCTCGACCTGGCGCGCCGGCTGATCGACGTGGCGGCGGACGCGGGCTGCCAGGCGGTGAAGTTCCAGAAGCGTACGCCGGAGATCTGCGTGCCGGTGGCGCAGCGCTCGCAGCTCCGGCAGACGCCGTGGGGCGAGATGACCTACCTGGAGTACAAGGAGCGCACCGAGTTCGGCCACGACGAGTACCGGCAGATCGCCAAGTACGCCGACGAGCGGGGGCTGCACTGGTTCGCCTCGCCCTGGGACGTCCCCTCGGTGGACTTCCTGGAGGAGATGGAGGTGCCCGTACACAAGATCGCCTCGGCCGGGGTCGCCGACCACGAACTGCTGCGCGCGCTCGCCGCGACCGGCAAGCCGCTCATCCTGTCGACCGGCATGTCCACCCTCTCGGAGATCGACCGCGCGGTGGAGATCCTCGGCACCGGCAACCTGATCATGATGCACGCGACCTCGACGTACCCGCTGCCGCCCGAGGAGGCCAACCTGCGCACGATCGCCACCCTCAAGGACCGGTACGGCGTGCCCGTCGGCTACTCGGGGCACGAGCGGGGCCTGCAGATCTCGCTGGCCGCGGTGGCGCTCGGCGCGGTCGCCGTGGAGCGGCACATCACCCTCGACCGGACCATGTGGGGCTCCGACCACGCCGCCTCGCTCGAACCGGCGGGGCTGGAGCACCTGGTGCGCGACATCCGGATCATCGAGCAGGCCATGGGCGACGGCGTCAAGCGCGTCTTCCCCGGCGAGGAGGCCCCCAAGGCCCGCCTGCGCCGCATCACCGTCTGACCGGCCGTTGATCACTCTGTCGGTGGTCGTGCCGGTGCGCGACGGTGAGCGCTTCATCGGCGACGCGCTGGCCTCGCTGGTGCGCAACGCCAGGCGCGACTTCGAGTTCCTCGTCGTCGACGACGGCTCGGCGGACGGCACGGCGAGCGTCGTCGAGGACTTCCACGGCGACCTGCCGGGCCTGTCCGTGCTGCGCAACCCGGCGCCGGTCGGCCTGGCCGACGCCCGCAACCTCGGCCTGTCCCTGGCCTCGGGCCGCTACGTCACGTTCATGGACGGCGACGACTGGCTGGCCCCCGGCTACCTGGCCAGGCTCGTCGAGGCGATCGACGGGCTCGGCTGCGACTTCGTCCGCGTCGACCACGTGCAGGTCGAGGGGCGAAAGCGGGTGGTGCACCGGGCTCCGCTGGCGCGGCGGAACTCGGTGCGCGACCCGCGCGAGGGCATCCTGCCCGCGGACGTGCGCACCATGGTCGACTACCCGTACGCCTGGGCGGGCGTCTACCGGCGTTCCCTGGGCGACCTGCTGCGCTTCCCCGGCTCGCTGCACACCGCCGAGGACCGGCCGTGGATCTGGCGGCTGCACCGGCTGGCCGCCTCGTTCGCGGTGGTGTCGCTGGCCGGGCTGTTCTACCGCCGTCAGGTGGCCGGCTCGCTGACCCAGGTGGGCGACGAGCGGCAGCTGCACTTCTTCGACGCCTTCGAGCTGGTCTTCAAGGAGGTGGAGGAGGAGTACCTGCCCAAGGCCGTGCGTAACTTCTGCGCGCTGCTCGCCCACCACCTGGAGCTGTCCGGCCGTTTCCCGCCGGGGCTGCGGGAGCGCTTCGCCGAGCGCGGCGCGAGCATGGTGCGCGGCCTGCCGGCCGAGCTGGTGGCCGACGCGGTGCCGCGCATGGCGGAGGAGCGCGAGCGGGTGCTGCGCGCCCTGGTGCCCGAGATCCCGGTAGGCCCGCACACGCGCCCGCGGCGCGACAGGGAGGAAGCGTGACCACCGTCTTCTACGCCTCGACGCTGTTCGGGGCGATGTCGCTGGCCGCCGCGATCGACGCGGGCCTGTTCGGCGACGGCCGCCGGGTGCTGATCGTGTCGTCGAACGCGGCGATCCCGGAGGTGGCCGTCCCGCTGGAGGGGACGCCGGGCTTCGCGGCGCTGCGCCCGTGCTTCGACGAGGTGCACTCGTGGAACGAGATCATCGCGCCGCTGCACCCCGCGGAGTGGCGGGCCCGGATCATCGAGGTGCCGATGACCGGCAGGCTGCTGGCCGCCCACCTGAAGCTGGGCGAGGTCGAGGAGCTGGTCGTCGAGTCGATCGCGGTGCCGCCCGCGCGGACCATCGCCGGGCTGGTCCGCGACTGCCCGATCACGGTCTACTCCGACGGCCTGATGAGCTACGGCCCCACCCGCGACCCGCTGCCCGCCGAGATCTTCCGCCGGATCACCCGGCTCCTCCACCTGGACCTGGTGCCCGGCCTGGAGCCGCTGCTGCTGCGCGAGTACGGCGTGGCCGCGTCGGTCCTGCCGGAGGAGGCGTTCCTGGAGGTGGTCGAGCAGGTGTCCCAGACCGCGCCGGACCTGCCCGCGGCCGACGCGGTGATCCTCGGGCAGTACCTGTCGTCGCTGGACATCGTCACCCCCGAGGAGGAGGCCGGGCTGCACGCCGACCTGCTGAAGGGCGTGGCCGAGCGCGGTTTCACCCGCGTGGTGTTCAAGCCGCACCCGGCGGCCGGGCGCCGCCACACGCAGCTCGTGCGGGCCGAGGCCGAGCGGCTCGGGGTGCGGCTGACGGTCGCCGGTGAGAGCGTGCCCGCCGAGGTGTGCTTCGCCGCGTTGCGGCCCGCGCTGGTCGCCGGGTGCTTCTCCACCGGGCTGCTCACCGCGGGGCGTCTCTTCGGGCTGCCGGTGGCCACGGCCGGGACGGGGCTGGTGCTGGAGCGACTGACGCCGTACGAGAACAGCAACCGTGTGCCGGCCACGCTCGCCGACGCGCTGCTGCCGCGCCTGTCGGGTGCGGAGCCGCCGCCGCTGGACGCGAACGCGCTGGTGCGCGCGGTCGGCTACTGCATGCAGGCCGACGCCCACCCCGACCTGCGCCCGTGGGCCGAGGCGTTCATCGAGCGGCACGGCACCGCGCGCTACTTCAAGCGGCAGCGGCTGACCGCCCTCGGCCTGCTGCCGGCCCCCGAACGCCCGGGAACGCTGACCCGCCTGCGCCGCCGCCTGACCCGCTGAGCTCGCCTCAGCTCAGGACCCGGAGGTAGCGGCGCATCCGGCGCCTGGCCCGGTAGCCGACCTTGAGCATCCCCGGCGGCACCTCCACCCGCAGCCTGGCCCTGCGCCGGGCGGCGACGTGCTCGGGCCCGTCGAGCAGCGAGCGGGCGGGCGTGTGCGGGCCGATCACCAGCGCGGTCATCAGCGCCACCCAGTCATCCTCGGCCCGGTCGTGGAAGTAGTTGTCGGCGCACCACGACGCCGCGGGCACCCGGAAGGAGCCCGCCGCCAGGTCGTCGAGCGTGCCGAGGGTGCCGCTGCCCTCGAACACCAGGTTGATCGTCTCGGCGCTCACCCCGAAGTCCGACAGCACCAGCAGCGGCACCCGCTGCGCGATCGCCTCCAGCGCGGCCGTCGAACTCACCGTCACGAACCCGGCCGCCCCCGCGAGCTGCTCGTGCATCGGCCCGGCCACGAACCGCAGCCGCCCCGGAGCACCCAGCTCACGCCAGAGCCGCTCGTACGGGTGACGCTCGTTGTGCGTCTGCCGCTCCCCTTCCACCGCCCGCAGCTTCACCACCACGTCCAGCTCCGGCCGCTCCCCGGCCAGCTTCGCCAGGGCGAACAGGATCCGCTCCCGCTCCTCGCGCCGCGCGGGCACCTTGGCCTGGGTGGCGAACACCACCCGGCTGCCGCCGCCGGGCGCGGGCGCGCCGCGCAGGAACGGCAGCCTGGCCAGGCCCACCGCGCCGCCGCCGCCAAGCCTCTCGCCCAGGGCGGTGAACTCGGCCACCTCCCGGCCGCTGTGCACCACGAGCAGGTCGCAGCCGCTGCGGAAGCGCCAGGCCTTCTCGGTGGCGGGCACCGAGATGCCGGGCAGGCCGGAGACGAGCACCGGGCGCGGGCGCAGGCCGTCGAGCACCTCGGCGGCCAGCACGTCCACCACCGGCCCGGTGCAGGCCAGCAGGATCACGTCGGGCCTGATCCGCTCCGCCGCACGCCGCAGCGCCCTGGCCGACAGCACCGGCACCGCGCCCGCCCGGGTGCCCGCGACGGCGGCGGCGACCTGCTCGGCCGAGGGCGTGATGGGCGTGCGGACCAGCGCCAGCTCGCGGGCGGTCGCCGCGGGCAGGTCGTCGAGCAGGCAGGCCGCCCACTTCAGGTAGGAGTCGGAGTCGGCCACGGCCAGGACCTTCAACTGGTTGCTCCCGAGAACATCTGCAGGTGGGTTCGGAGGTCGGGCGCCGCACGGCTGGTCCACCAGTCGTCGGGCACGTCCACGGGTTCGACGGTGACGCCGCGGCGGCCGAGCAGCACGCGCAGCGAGGTGATCGCGGTCGACGGCAGGCTGAGCACCCGCTGCCCCTCGGTCAGCCCGCGCAGCGTCAGCTCGGCGGGCGCGCCCGTCTCGTGCACGGTGATGCCGGGCCGCCGCCCGATCAGCGCCAGGTCGGCGGGGTCCTCGCGGCGGTGCGGGAAGTAAGCGATCGGCTCCTCGGCGGCGAGCGCGCTCAGCCACCCCAGGTAGCGTTCCCGGTGCACCAGCCCGTTCCTGACCAGGGAGGTGCCGAGCACGACGGTCCGCTCGACCGGCCCCGGCCCGCTCAGCGGCTGCGCGCGCAGCCAGCCGAAGTCATGCGCGACCAGCTCCACACCCCGCTCCCGTACGGCCTGGGCCAGCTCGCCCGGCACCGGCAGCGCGGTGAAGACCGCCAGCCTGCCCCGCCGGGCGGCCAGCCGCAGCCGCAGCCCCGCCGCCACGCCGAGCCCGGCGCGCAGCGGCCCCGATGTCGCCCTGGCGCGCAGCAACGGGGCGCCGGGGCGCCCGGCGAGCAGCTCCAGCAGGCGGATCGTGGCCAGCCCGTCGTCGACGATCACGATGCGCGGCGGCGCGGCCCGCAGCCAGCCGAGCTGCACCTGCCCGGAGAAGGCGTCGCCCGCCGACCAGGCCCGGCGCGGCATCCGCTCGCGCGGCTCGCCCACCACCAGCCCCTCCGGCAGGGACAGGCGGCGCAGCTCGCGGCGGGTGGCCTTGAGCGAGCGCTGGCCCGCGCGCGGCACGACCAGCGTGCGGGCGCCGTACAGGCCCGCGTGGTGGGCCTCGACGGCGCACAGCAGCTGCAGTGGTGACTCCACCCAGGCCACGGCCGACTCCTGCTCCCCGGCGCGGCTGCGGCCTTCATGGTCCACGCCCGGTGATGACCCGTTCACGACCGCTTCAAGCTAACCCGCCCGACTTAACCGGCGAAAAACCGGGCGTGAACAATGGAGACATGAACTCTCTGCTGCTCAACACCAACGGCGTGCACATGCCGCAGCTCGGATTCGGTGTGTGGCGAGTGCCTGACGACGAGGCCGAGCAGGCGGTGACGCTGGCGCTGCGGGCGGGCTATCGCAGCATCGACACCGCCAAGCTCTACGACAACGAGGAGGGCGTCGGCCGGGCGCTCGCGAACTCGGATGTGCGCCGCGAGAAGCTGTTCGTCGCCACCAAGCTCTGGAACGCCGACCACGGGCGGGCCGAGCAGGCGTTCGAGGAGAGCCTGGCCAGGCTCGGCCTCGACTACGTGGACCTTTACCTCATCCACTGGCCGGTGCCCGCCCAGGACAAGTACGTCCAGGCGTGGAAGAGCCTGGAGAGGCTTTACCAGGACGGCCGGGCCCGGGCGATCGGCGTGTGCAACTTCGGGGTGGAGCACCTGCGGAGGCTGCTGGAGGAGACCTCGATCACTCCGGCGCTCAACCAGATCGAGTTGCACCCGTACTTCCAGCAGAAGGAGCTGCGCGCCTTCCACGAGGCCAACGGCATCCTGACCGAGGCGTGGAGCCCGCTCGGCCAGGGCAGGGGCCTGCTGGGCGACCCGGCGCTGGCGACGCTGGCCGCCAAGCACGGCAGGACGCCCGCGCAGATCGTGCTGCGCTGGCACATCCAGCTCGGCACCATCGTGATCCCCAAGTCCACCACCCCCGAGCGGATCAAGGAGAACATCGACGTCTTCCAGTTCATCCTGGATCCCGAGGACATGGCGGCGATCGGCGCGCTCAACTCCGGCGTCAGGTTCGGCCCCGACCCGGCCGGCTTCAACCGCGTGAGCTGAGGTTTGACGCGCGGGCCGGCCTCGCGCGAGCCTGTTGTCCCTGATCTTCGAGGAGGACGGCGTGAGAGAGCTTTCGTGGGGCATCGCGGCGACGGGCGGCATCGCGCGGGCCGTGGGCGCGGTGATCGCGGCCGAGCCGGGCATGCGGGTGGCGGCCGTGGGCTCCCGTGATCTGGGCAGGGCGAGCGCTCTGGCCGCCAAGTTGGGCGCGCCCCACGCCCACGGCTCCTACGCCGCGCTGTGCGAGGACCCCACCGTGGAGGTCGTCTATGTGGCCACCCCGCAGGCCCAGCACCTGGCCGTGGCGGAGGCGGCGATCGCCGCGGGCAAGGCGGTGCTGTGCGAGAAGCCGCTGGCGGCCAGCGTGGCCGACGCCGAACGCATGGTGCGGCTGGCTCGCGAGGCCGGGGTGTTCCTGATGGAGGCCATGTGGATGCGGTTCAATCCGCTGATCCGGCGGGTGGCCGGCGAGCAGCGGTTCGGTGAGCTGCGCTCGGTGGAGGCCTCGTTCGGGAACGTGCTGCCGTACGACCCGGCGCATCGCCTGTGGAACCCGGCCACCGGCGGCGGCGCGCTGCTCGACATGGGCATCTACCCGTTCGGGCTGGCCCAGCTCCTGTTCGGCGAGCCGTCGCGGACGCACGTGACCGGCGCGCTCGGGCCGTCGGGCGTCGACGCCGAGGCGGGCGCGCTGCTGGAGTACGCCGGTGGCGCACGGGCGCTGCTGGAAACCTCGCTGGTCAGCCCGATGGCCAACGCGGCCTGCGTGATCGGCACCGAGATGCGGGCCGACCTGCCCGCCCCGTTCTGGGCGCCGTCGCGGCTCGTGCTCAGCGGGCCGTCGATGGAGACCGAGGAGCACCTCCTGGACCCCGCCGACAACGGCTACGCCGGGGAACTGCGGGAGGTCCGCACGGCCCTGGCCGAGGGCCGTACGGAGAGCGCGATCATGCCGCTGGACGAGAGCCTGGACATGATGCGGCAGCTCGAGCGGGCCCGTCAGTCGCTGGGCGCCGTCTGAACCCGCTCCTCGCAGCCGGGTCACCATCCAGGCCCCCCGCGGTGTGGCGCAGCGCAAGGTAAAGGCCGGTGATCGCGCTTCGAGAGAGTTGGCGCATGCGATCTATGGACTGCACCCTCGAAACCCGCGAAAAACCCCCTCAAAGGTAAAATTCTGCGGGTAGGACCACCAGCCTTCGACAGGCGCGGAAACGCTTGATCGAGAAAGTCCGGCGGGCGGCTTAATCCCCGTGGGCGCCGATGGTCCGGGGTGTCCGGCCCTACCCGAAAGGCCGGCGAGTTCGGCGAGATCGACTTGGACAGTGCCCCCCACCTGGGGGTTTAGCAACTTGTCAGCGTCTTGCCCGGTGTATTACCTTCAAGGAACTCGAGGCATACGTCCGGTCTATCTGGACATTGCCAGACATTGCAAACACTCACAGGTTCCCACCTGTGACCGCTGAATCCGCATCACGCGGAACCGGGGACCCAATCAGTACCTGGGGTGAATCGGCACGCTCTGTGTCGTAGGGCAGCTTCACGCCCGAACCCGTCAGCTAACCCGGTAAGCGGCATGAAGCTGAGCAAGGAGTCCCCCTTCATCATGGCCAAGCACAGTCTTTTCCGCGCCACGAAGTTCACCGCCCCCAGGCTCGCCATCGGCGCAGCCGTTCTGGCGGGATCGCTGATCCCGTTCAACGCCGCCGCCCACGCCGACCCCGCGCCCTCCCCCGAGAAGCACGTCGCCGCGCTGGGCGCCCCCAAGTCGGCCGTCAAGGCCGCGCCCAAGGCCCAGGTCAAGGCCCTGCCCACGGCGGCCTCCGTGCTGGCGCTCGCCAAGGCGCAGGTCGGCACCAAGGAGAACGCCAACGGTGGCGGCACCAAGTTCCAGAAGTGGTACGCCGACTCGCAGCGCGCCGCTGAGACGGTCCGCCGTGACGGCGGCAACCGGTCCGCGTACCTGAACGCCGCCTGGTGCTCGATGTTCGTGTCCTGGGTCGGCGAGCACACCGGCGCCCGCCCGCAGGTGGGCTGGGACGCCTACACCGTGACCCACGCCAAGTGGTTCAAGAACAACAACCGCTGGGGCACCCAGGCCAAGCCGGGCGCGGTCGTCTTCTTCGCCTGGGACGGCGGCAAGAGCATCAGCTCCATCCAGCACGTCGGCTTCGTCCAGAAGGACAACGGCAACGGCACCATCACCACGATCGAGGGCAACACCGGCAACGGCGCCGTCGAGGAGCGGGTCCGTCCGAAGTCCCAGGTCGTCGGCTACGGCTACCCCTCCTACGGCGGCTGACCCTCCCCCTCCCCCCTCCGCCCGGCGGCGGCCGCGGCGGCGGGCGGGGGGGCCGGCGGCGGGGCGGGGGGGGCCGGGGGCGCGGGGGCGGGGGGGCCGGGGGGGGCGGGGAG